>JAGLYZ010000002.1 GCA_023131895.1 Candidatus Parcubacteria bacterium | reverse complement strand
GGTAAACAAATTAGGCTATCCAAGAAGAGCAATCTTGAGATATCCGTTGAATAGAAAGGAGGAAAAAATTATGGAAACAAAGAATGAAGCCACTATGGCTAAGTTTAGCGTCTTAAAAGAAGTTCATCCCAAAGTAGAGCCGATGCAATTGCATTCGATGAAATGTCAAGGCCAGTGCACCTGTCGTTGTTGTAAGTGAATAGAGCGGAGAGTGAAATGTAGATTTTCACTCTCCTAAATTTTTAGGAGGATATAAAATGAATGAATTGATAGCATTAAAGTCTCCCTTATCTGTAAATTTTGAAGTGACGCCCGTATGTGATTTGAACTGCGAATTTTGTTTCAATGCTGAAGTGGAATGCAAAAGAATGGAGCATCCCTCATTGAATCAAGTTAAATCTATTTTAGATGCACTTGCCAAAGCAGAGGTTTTTGAAGTTAGGCTTTTTGGAGGAGAATTTTTTATCTACCCTTATTGGAAAGAAGTGTTGGAATATGCAGATTCTCTTGGTTTTTTTCTGTCGTTTGTATCTAATGGCACACATATAAACAAAGATGTAGTAAAAAAGATGTTATTACATAGAATAGTTTGCGGTGCTATTTCATTACACGGCAAAAAAAGTATCCATGAGAAAATAACAGGGGTGGATGGTTCATTTGAGGCAACACTGAAAGGCATAAAGTCCTGCATTGATTGTGGATTGGGAATTTCTATTTTATATACCTTAACGAAAGATAACCATCGATTTATTTTTGAGACCTGCGAATGGTTAAAGATGAACGGTATCAATATAGACGAAATAAATGTGGGACGCTTGACTCCTTACGGTAGAGCAAAATCTGACTGGGATAAAGCCAAACTTTCTCTTAAAGATTACTTGATTGTTTTTTCTCAGATAGAGAAAGTTAGAAAGGAATTGGATATTTTAGCCAATTTTGGCGATGCTTTTCCTTTGTGTTTATTGCCCCAGAAATATCACGATTTTGTGGTTGGTTGTTGGCAAGGTACAGGTTTTGGGCATATTGATTACATGGGAAATGTTCGTTCCTGTTCTATCGCCAAAGGGAGTTACGGTAACATTTTAGAGACTCCGCTGATTGAAATATGGACTAATCGCCTAGCTCATTTTAGATCTTTGAAGTGGTTGCCTGCCAAGTGTCGCGAATGCGATAATTTCTGCGGTGGCGGATGTTCTGCTTCTCGTTATAATGGCGGTATGTATGCTCCGGACGAATTCATCTCACAAAATGAGGAGGTCAAAAATGAATGAAAAATTTGTGCCTAAAATAAACTGTCGGTTTAAAATTAGGCAAGATATTGATGGCTATATCGGATTTTTTCAGACAAAGGGTGTTTTGACTTTCAATGAAGTTGGAGCGTTCATCGTGAGTCAAATGACGGGAGATAAAAATATCCAAGAAATTGGGAAATTAGTCGGGGATAATTTTCCAAAAATGAAAAATCCTGCGAGTGAGGTTGTGTCTATCGCTAAGCAATTACAAGATTCAGGATTTTTCTGAGTGCGAACTGGCCAAGGGAGTAAACTAAAATTACTTTGGCCATTTTTTTATACAATCTTAAATCACAAAATAGCCAAAATTTTAATAATAGAGTAAAATAGTAATATAAAAGAATTTAAGAATTTTGTCCTATGACGATACAATTTATATATTCAAAAAAAAGAGAAAAAGAGAAATTATTACATATTCATTCGGAATATCAATGGTTTGTTGATAATAATTTTCCTATTATATTACCTAAATTTTATAAAAAACTATACCAAAGAACAAAAGGGGATAAGAAACTATTCAAAAAAGAATTAGATAAAAGGTTGGATAATATTTATGATAAAAATGTTTATAAAAAGAGAAAAGAAATAATAAGAAAAAATTGGAAAAGAAATGGAAAAGAATTTTTTAATATTTTAAGAAATTTCAATGTTAAAATAAAAGATAAATATATTTGCTATATTACTTTATATGGGCCACAAGGACAATTTGAATATCCTAATATTATTGACTTGCGAAGTAATAGAAAAATGGATATCAAAGAAGCTGATATAACGATTGCCCATGAATTGATGCATTTAATATTTTTTGATAAATTCAAAAAATTAGGATTGAATTATAAGAAGACAGAAAGTGTAATTGATATGTTTTTTTTGGAAACAAAACTAAAAACTATCTTCTCTGGATACAAATTACAAAGTATAGCTGTTCATGATAAAAGACTATTCAAAAAAATAAAAGATAGCCCTAAATAATAATTTTGCCGACAGGCAAGATAATAGTATCCAATTTCGATATCGACATCCGATGTTGACATTGTAAAATATTAATAGAAAAAAAGAAATTTAAAAAATTTTTTATATAATTATGGCTTTGCCAAAAATATACTTTATTAACATCCCGTTGCCAATAGAAGTGGATTGTATCCATGGTTTTTTATTTAAAAATAAGTGGGGATGGGGTAAGTATATTACTAAAAAACATCCTAAGATTGAAAAAGTTTATTCAATAAATGAAGAAAAAAATCAGGTTGAATTTTTGAAAAAATATATTGTTAATTACAAAAAATCCAATAAAACAATCATTATTGCTAACAAGAAAAAATATCAAAAAGCATGGGATAAGATAGAAAAGGATTATTTTGAGTTGTTGCAACAAATTATGTCTACTGAATGGCCCAAAAACAAAGAAAAGATTAAAGCTATGATTTCTATAAATCCAATCTGCCCACGTTTCTTAAATGATTGGAGTTTCTCTATATTCTATAAATACAAGAAAGTTGAAGATGCTATTGAAGTAATTATGCATGAATGTTGTCATTTTTTGTATTTTAAGAAATGGAAAGAAGTTTTCCCAAATGCTAAAAGTAAAACTTTTGAATGTCCTTATATTGAATGGCATTTAAGTGAAATTTTGGCTCCTGTGATATTAAATGATTTAAGAATTCAAAAATTACTTAAAAAGAAAGCAGATTTTTATGACGAATATAAAAAAATATATATTGGAAAGAAAAATTTGCCGAAATATTTTAAGTTATTGTATAAAAAACACACAAAGCAGCATTCCAATTTTGATGATTTTCTTCGAAAGGCGTATTTAGAAATTAAAAATCACAGAGATAAATTTAAAAATGTATAGAAAAATGAAAAAGAACAGTCAGATAATTAAAATAAAAAAGGCAACCCACAAGGATATTGGTCTGTTTTGGGATTTATTTAAGGTTAGTGTAAAAAAACAATTCCCAGAATATCCTATTAAAGCAAGAAATCTTTTTCTAAAAAAATATTATACGAAGAATAATTTAAAACAATTGGTCAAAAATAAAACAATTACCCTTCTTATTGCTATAGATAATAACGAAATTATTGGTTATCTTATAGCTAACTCTCCTTACGGTGGTGTCTCTTCTATTATATGGCTTGCTGTTAAAGATTCATCT
Source organism: Candidatus Parcubacteria bacterium (assembly GCA_023131895.1). NCBI lineage: Bacteria > Candidatus Parcubacteria > Candidatus Parcubacteria bacterium. The sequence goes on along the minus strand of JAGLYZ010000002.1, from coordinate 326,488 downwards.
CAAAATAAAGGTATCGGCAGTAACCTCCTGAAAAAATATGAAGCTATTGCTAAAAAACAGGGGATTCATAAAATTCTCCTTTTAATAACAGACAAACAGAGATCTAAATTTTATAAGAAAAATGGATATAAATTAGTAGGATATATTCCTCAAAGCTACTTTGGGGTAGATGATTGGTGGTTCTATAAAGAAATTCAAACTCCAAAATATTAATAGATAAATTTTAATTCTCAAAAATCGTATTTTCATTGATAAATTTTTGATAATCTCAAAAAGTAAAAAACCAATCCTGCGGTAAATCGTTGGATTTTTTTGAAAAGCTATTGACAAGGATTGTTGGGTTTGATAGAAAAAGAATAGAACCTTTTCAATGATATATAGGAATATAGAGGAAAGGTTGCATTGAAGGATTGAAAAAAATTAGGAGGTGATATAAAATGGGTGGAAAAAACCATCAGCCTTGTAGAAAATACATCCCGGAGTCCACTATGCTTTCGAAAGTAACGTCAGACATCTTAGTAGAACTTGAAATGGCAAATTCGCTTTTAGAAGATGCTCTACTTACAGAAATTCATGGCAATGGAGATTCACAACAAGAAAAATATTATATGGAAGGAGCTATAGAGCATTTAATCGCTACTGACAACAGGTTAGGGAAAGCTATTGATTGTATTGACCATCTTTTGGCAAAAATGGAAAGATTAAATTTCCAAGATACAGCAGAACTTGACCAAATGATAGAACTTGAAAATGCTTTTTTAGCACAGCGAATAATCCCAGAAAGATGTTCTGCATGGAAAGGAGCAATTACTACAATCGAAGAAGGAGGATTCAGGAAAATTTTCTATCAATTCCACAGTTCTCTTGAAGAAATAAAAGAAGATTTAGGGGTGCTGATAGAAGTTTTCTATGAATGTCAAAAGTACGCTACAGAAGGTAGTCTTCTACAAGCAATTGAGTCTAACGAAATTCCTCTAAGGCAAAACTTTGTCAGAGTATATGTAGCTTATCTAAATTTTTCTGCAACTTTTGCCTGCTCCAGTATAATTTCTACTGAACTCTATCTGAAAACCCAGGGTTATCCGTCGCTAGCCGAATCTCTAATTTCTTCAAAAGAGAAGCTGCTAAAAGCATCTTCAGGGATATACTGAGTTTTACAAAAACTCTTTAGCCAACCAACAATAAAATAAAAATTACCCCGAATTTAATTTTACATTCGGGACTTTTTTTATTTTTAGAAAAATGTGTTAGAATTAAATAAATCTATGAACCAAAAAACTAAAAAAATAAAAATTGCCTTCTCATTAGATGAAAGGGTTTTTTGTCTTTTTTGTGCTTTGATTTTATGTAATGTTCATCAAAAATTTAAAGAAAAATTGCCAAAAAGTTCTTTCTATAAAAATGTCCAGAACTATCTTCAATCCTTAAACATAAGTAATATAAAAATGATGGAACAATTTTTTGATCGTGGTCATTATGTTCAATATCTTTGCTGGACTCTTCGTCAATCAGATTTTCCTGAATTTAAGCTGAAAACAAAAAATAAAGATTCTCTTCAAAAACCAAATATATGGTTTCAAGGCTTTAATCAAGTATTAAGAAAATTTTATAAAGAGGCAGAAATAAAAAAACTTTGGCAAAAATCAAAGCCGAATTATCAAAAAGTTATTTCTTTTTATAAAAGAAAAACGAATAGTCAAATCTTACAAATAATTAAGCATTTGGAAAAAGAAAATATAGAGTGGCACTTTAATGAAATTATATTAATTCCTAATCTCTTAGAAACGACTGGAGCGGGCTCTGCTCCATTGATTACTCCTCGGGCCTATATAGTTTTTGGTCCTTCTTTTGAAAAAGTGGATACGTATCTAATCATTCATGAATTCTTGCATCATTTAATAAATCCCATACTTGAAGAAAAAAAGATAAAGAAAAAATCCGAAATTTTTAAAAAATTATATCCTTTACTTACTAATTCAATATCAAGAAAATTTTATCCAAAATGGCAATGGATTATTTCTGAATATTTTGTTCGAGGACTTCAAGCAAGTTTTATCCAAAACAAAACCAAACAAGAGAAATTTTTTGCAGAAGAAAAAAAACAGGGTTTTTCTAAGATTAAATGGTTTACTTATTGCTTTTTTAAATTGAAAAACAAATATTCGCTTAAAGAAAAAATAATTGAAATTCTTAATGAACTTCAAAATATCTCTGACAAGTAGAAATAAATTTTGTGCAAATAATAAAACAAAATATTTCCTGGTTTAAAACTGATTATCAAAAGAAAAGAAATTGGATGGTGAGAAAATCTCCTCATTATGTTTTTCATTATTTCCAAAATTCTTTAGCAGAAAAAGAGATTAAAAAAATAATTGAGGTTCAAGAAGGGTGTTATAAAAAGATAATAAAAACTCTAAAATTAAAAAATAAAAAAAAGATAAATTATTATTTATACCCCTCGAAAAAAACTAAACAAAATTTAATGGGAGATGATGGGCATGGTAATGCCATTTGGTTGGAAATTAAAAAAAGAAAAGTTTGGGTTCCCAAAAAATTTGAAGTTCACTCTCTCTATGATAATAAAATTCAATGTATAGGACCTCATGAAGATACTCATTTGCTTTCTTTGCCTTTGGGAGTTTCTATATTTTTATTTTCTGAGGGTTTAGCTGAATTTATGGATGAAAGGTGGTATGGCAAAGATATAGATATTTGGGCAAAAAAATACTTAAAAGAAAATAAACTTTATCCCATTGAATTTTTAGTGGAAAATAAAAACTGGGATAAAGTCAATGATATGATTGCTTATCCCCAAGTAGGTTCTTTTGTGAGATTTCTAATTAACACTTATGGAATAGAAAAATTCAAAAAAGTATATAAAAGAACTTCACGTCAAAAGATACTAAAAGAGAATATTGAGATAATAGAAATCATTTATCCAAGACCAATAGAAAAACTGGAGAAGATATGGAGGGAATATTTAAGGCATAAAAACAGAAACTAAATTTTTTTCATTGATAAATTTTTGATAATCTCAAAAAGTAAAAAACCAATCCTGCGGTAAATCGTTGGATTTTTTTGAAAAGCTATTAACAAGGTTTATCGGGTTTGATAGGTTGAAAATAGAACCTTTTCAATGATATATTGGAATACAGAGGGAAGGTTTGAGCAAAGAAACAGGAGGTGAAAAGAATGGGTAAGAAAGAGAATGAAAAAGGACAAGGAGAAAATATGCCGAGATTAGTTACAGTTGAAGAACGGAAAGGAGTTTTGGGTACTCTACAAAAGATTTCTAATGGCGAGGGAATTGATTGCGTGCACTGTCCCTGCTATACATCGTGTACTCGATGCTGACATTAAAGTAATAGTGGGCTTGTTAAATAATGAAAGTCCACTTATTTTTTTCTAAGAAAGAAAAAGGAGGTGACTCTTATGAAAAAATACAGAATTTCTCGTTTTGTGAAGACTTTTCAGCGTGGTGCGGTAGTCGCAGTATATCATTCCACCAACATGGAATTTTTGTTTCTCGATCAAATATCAGCAAAGAAAATCATCAAGTACTTCAAATATCCCAATGATACTAAGAACCACATTTTTCAAACCTTAAAGGGGACAATATCTCAAGATATAATTTCCTTTCTTATTAAGGAACGGTTCTTAGTTCCTCAGGATTACAATGAGATTGATGTCTTCCAGAAACAAGTACAGAAACTTCAAAGAGAGCGTTTTATCCGAGTGATGTATTTGATACTTACAGATGACTGTAATTTCCAATGCACATACTGTTTTCAGAACAAAGATGAAATACAAGACCTTCAAGCAACCAGAATGAGAAAAGATGTCTGTCAGGCAGCTATAGAACTTTTATCTCGAATGAACCAGAAATATCCTATTAATCCGAAAAGAGAGATAACTATTGAACTTTATGGCGGAGAACCCTTGTTAAACTTTCCTGCTTTAGTTGTAGCTACACTATACACAGAGTACCTTATTAAAAAAAATCGTCTACCGGTAAATACAAAACTTGCAATGGTAACTAACGGATCTTTGATAACTCCTGAGATAGCCAAGTTTATTGCTGAACATCAAATTTCTATAGGAGTTTCTATTGATGGACCAGGAGAGATTCACGATGTTTATCGTATTTCTAAAAATGGAAAGGGAACATCTCAACAAGTGATTACTGCATATCGAATACTTCAAAAAGCTGGTGCCGAGGTAGGGATATCATGTACACTAACTCCTTTAGTGGTGGAACATTTTACAGAAGTACTTGATTTCTTTGAGTACGAACTCGGACTGCAAAATGGATTAGCGTTTAACATTCTTCACTACAATCCAAGGATACCAGTAGACAAAACTTACTACAAGAAAGCTGCTGAATGTTTGCTTGAGTCATTCTCGCGATTTCGAGATAAAGGAATATGGGAAGAACGGATGATGAGAAAAGCACAATCATTTGCTTATCGGAAAATTATGTTTGCTGATTGTGCTGCAATTGGACACCAATTAGTTATTTCTCCTGATGGCAAGATAGGAATTTGTCCAGATTTTATCAAATCTCGTCGATTTTTTAACAATTCGGTGTTCGATAAATCTTTTGACCCCTACCAAAACAAGGACTTTCAAGAATGGTTAAGACGTTCTCCTTTGAATATGCCACAATGTTTAGATTGCGAAGCAATCGCTATCTGTGGTGGAGGCTGTCCGGCAAGTGCAGAGGCTCGCTACGGAAGCATGTGGGATGTTGATCAAAGAATCTGTCCTCATTCCAAAAAAGGATTAGAATGGCTCATTTGGGATACCTACCAACGAGTGAAATAATTCTTTACAGAACAGTTTTTAATGGATAGAATAAAAACATCTATCCCATTTTTTATTTTATGAAGCAATCTAAACATCCTAATGTAAAATTTCTTATTGAGCCAGAAGAAGATATTTCTGTTTATTTTGCTTTTGAAAAAGAAGCTAAAATATTTGATAGGTGGTCTATTATGGAGGACTATTTTTTTAAAAAACATCTCAAAATTAAATCATTGAAGAGAATGAAAAATAAGAAAGCAAAAAAGAAATTTCTAAAAAATTATGTGATAAATTGTTATAAACATCGCAATATATTAATTAAAAAAAGAGTGAAAGAAGCCGAAAAGAGATGGAAAAAAGTTGAACAGAAATTCTTTTATCTTACTGATAAATTATTTCAAAAATATCCTTGGCCTAAGAGTGATTATAGAGCATTTGTGACAATTTGGAATATTTTTCCAAGAGATATCTCTAAGAAAACATTTCAATTTCCTTACAAAGGTAGAATTTTCAAAAAAGTTGAGGCAATCATTGCTCATGAAATACTTCATTTTTTATTTTATGATTATCTTTTTAAATACTTTCCTAAATATAAAAAATCTCAATATTCTTATTCTGTTTGGGCTCTCTCTGAGGCCTTCAACGAAGCTATAATGACAGAGCCAGAATGGAGAAAGATTTTCCATTTACAACTACAACCTTATCCAGAAACTGTAATTGTAAGAAAAAAGATTAGAGAATTAAGAAAAAATAAAAAAACCGTAAAAGAAATTTTAGAAAAATTACTTCCATTTGTAATTCAAAAATATATAAAACCACCTTCAGAATAAAAATTCCAAACTTTTAGTTTTTATTTTGAGGTAGTTATATGATTTTCATTGACAAATCTTTGATAATCTGAAAAAGAAAACAACCAATCCTGCGGTAAATCGTGGGATTTTCATTGTTATTTCAGATAAAATTTAGTAGAATTAAAGAATGAAATCAAAACCCAAAAATTATGGCAATTGAGAAAATCCTAAAATTTATCTGGAATGAATTTATTTATACAGGACATTTTCTTTCTTTAGGAGCTGTGAGTATTGTTTTCACATCGGCTATTTTATTAGGAATTAAAATAACTTGGGATTGTTTATTAGTTGTTTATTTAGGTATACATTCAGCATATCTTTTTAATCGTTATAAAGAATTAAAGATAGATCTTTCTACAAATCCAGAGAGAACCCTATATTTGCAAAAACACATTAAATATATCCCCTTTATTATTTCTTTCTATGCTCTTTTGATGACAGTTATTCTAGTATTCTTTAATAAAACATCGGTTATAATCTTCGGACTTGTACTGTTTTTAATTGGCTTGCTTTATAGTATATTTTTAAAAGAATGTACTAAAAAAATAATTGGTTTTAAAAATTACTTTGTTTCTCTAATGTGGACATTATTAATAATATTTTTAGCTTTTTATTATTTTTATCCTCTAAACCTGACCCTAATATTGATTCTGATTTTTGTTTATTTACGATGTTTTATGGATACAAATTTTTATGATATTAAAGATATTGAAAGCGATAAAAAAGAAAATTTATTAACCTTAGCTATTGTTTTTGGAAGAAAAGGATTACTTAGATTTTTGAACTTAATTAATGTTATTGCATTGTTGCCAATTATTCTTGGAGTCTATTTGGAATTATTCCCCATGTTTTCACTAATACTTCTTTTTGTTATTCCTATTACGTTTTATTTATTAAAGAAATTAGAGATAGAGAAAATAAATATTGCTTACTTATCTGAGATTGCAATTGGTACAGAAAAGATTTCATGGTCTTTCCTTGTTTTATTTGGCAAATTTTTATTATGATAAATTTTTCTTTTATTAACCAAATTTTTATTTTTTTAACTATCAGTATTGGTATTTGGATGGCTTTTTGGGTATATTTTGCCAATCGGAAAGCAAAAGTAAATAAGATGTTTTTTTTGATGACAATTTCTATCCTTCTGTGGGTTACTTTCGCCTACTTTGCTCACTTATCGAGTCAATTTCATCATGCATTGTCATTGAGAAAGTTGGCTTTCGGAGCATCATCATTTTTTTTCGTACCTGCTTATTTTTTTACAATGCATTTTCCTATAGAGGGAAAAAGATTTTTGATTTTAGACAAAATTGTTATAGGTATCGGAATATTTTTTTGTTTATGTTCTGTTTTTACTAATTTAATTGTCGAAAATATTCAAGTCAAAGAATGGGGAACCGACATTATTTTAGGCAAAGGGATAATCTATCTATATGGAGCAATGACTTTCTTAACATTTATAATTATTGCCCATCTTATAAAAAAATATTTCAAAGTTTCCAAGCAACAAAAACTTAAGGTTCAATATTTTTTAATAGGAATTCTCTTTTTTGCCTTAATGAATCTTATTTTTAATGTATTTTTACCTTTCTGGCGTGGGAGCGTTCAGTATTATCAGTTCGGTGATTATTCAACTATTTTTTTCCTCGGATTTACTGCTTTTGCTATTGCAAAACGAGAGTTATTTGAGATGAAGGTTGTTGTAACTTCGATTTTTGTGGCTTTAATTACTATTTTGTTGGCCTTGGATGCCTTGTTGTTCACTGAAGTATTTACTATTCAAGCTTTAAAAGGAATAGCTTTGGCAATTTTTCTCATTTTTGGCTATATGCTTATTAAAAGTGTTTTTGGGGAAGTTAAAAGGAGAAAAGAGTTAGAAAAATTGAGCCGGGCAAAATCAGAATTTATTTCTATGGCTTCGCATCAATTAAGAACTCCATTAACAGCCATTAAAGGTTATAGTTCATTGATATTAGAAGGCACTTATGGAAAAGCTAACGAGAAACAGAAAAAAGTTTTCAAAAATATTTTTACCTCTTCTGAAAGATTGATTAAAATCGTTAATGATTTATTAAGTATTTCTAAGATTGAGTTGGGAAAAGTAATATTAGAAAAAGAGCCAGTCAGAATTGAGAAGCTAATTGACAGCGTATATCAAGAAATGAAGCCCCTGGCCCAAGAAAAGGACCTTAAACTTATTTGGCAAAAGCCAAAAAAACCTTTACCGGAAATTAATATAGATTCTTTGAAAATAAGACAGGCCATTTTTAATATTATTGATAATGCCATTAAATACACTGAAAAAGGAAATATAACTATTAAAATCCAAAACCTAACATCTCTCAAAGGAAAGCTTTTGGCTTCCTACGGGGCAGACAAAATCCAAATTGTAATTTCTGATACTGGTAGAGGATTTACCAAAGAAGAAAAAAATCGTGTTTTTGAATTATTTGTCAGGGGTCGAGCAGGTATAGATACTTTTGTTGAGGGGACAGGGATTGGTATTAATGTTGCCAGAAAATTTGTTGAACTTCACAGTGGCAAAATCCGCGCAGAATCCCAAGGCGAAGGCAAAGGCGCCACTTTCTACATTGAACTGCCTATTACATCAAAATCAGATAATAATTTTATAAAAAGCATTTAGATATAAAAAAATGAGAATACCATATCAAGTCTTAGTACTTCCCTTTATAAGAGAAGGAGAAAAATATTATTACGCAATATTCAAAAGGAAAGATTTAAATATATGGCAAGGTATTGCGGGAGGAGGTGATGGGAATGAAAGACCCATTAAAACTATGAGGAGAGAGGCATTTGAGGAAGCATCTATTGATAGAAAGTCACGTTATATCAGGTTGGCATCTATCACTGCCATACCGGCTGTAAATATTTGTGGATTAAAATGGGGAAAAGAAATTATTATGATTCCGGAATTTGCATTTGGCATTGAGGTATCTTCAAAGAAGCTAAAAATTAGTAGCGAACATACTCAATATATATGGCTTAGTTGCAAAGATGCCATAAACAAACTAAAATACGACAGCAATAAATCAGCGCTTTGGGAATTAGACTACCGGTTGAAAAACAGGAATTTTGATGGCATAGAAAAAAATGTCCAAGCCATAAAAAGGTTTTTATAGCGGCAATTTCTCAGATATATGGGAAAGAGGTATTGCTTTTTTCACCCCAATAGAGCTAAATTGTTTTCTGACCGGTTTAGAACCCAAAAAGGGCGTTTCAAAAAATGAGCGCCCGTTTTTTTATATAGTTAATTAGCAGGCTTTTTTTACTTGTTTTTTGAGTAAAAAGATGATATTTCTAAATTAGTGAATTATGGAAGCAAAAAAATTATATCAAATTTTAGATAAGGAATTTGATTTAACACATTGTAAAGATGATTGGAGCGAAATAGACTTTAATGATTTTATAGTGATAATTTTAGAAAAAGATTTATGGGATTGGTGTTGAATAATACTCAAGATGTAAAGAAAGTTTATACTGCTGTTTTTCCGACAGACGATGTCTTGAATAAAATTTTAAATTCAGGAGAAACGAATATTTTATTATTTACTCATCATCCGATGATTTGGGATATTACTAAAATTCCTTCATTTATAAATATTAATCCAGATTTACTTCCAAAACTTAAAGAAAAAAGAATATCTCTTTATACTCTACATGTTCCATTAGATAAGAACGGAGAATATTCAACTACAACAAATTTAGCGAGAGCGTTAGGTATTATTTTGAAAAGCGAATTTTGTGAATATTTTGGAGTTAATGTCGGAATTATTGGAAAAACTAATTTTCAGACCGTAGAGGAATTAGCTAACAAAGTAAAACAGGCAGTAGGGCATAAAGTAAAATTATATAAATATGGAGCAAAAAAAATTAGAAATGGAAAAGTGGCTTTGATTGCAGGAGGTGGGAATGATCCAGAAACAATACCTCAAATTGCAAAATTTGGAATCAATGTTTTTGTGACAGGAATAACTAAGCTAAGCAGAAATTATCCACCTTCAATGAAAGCGCACGCTTTATTGAAAAGATTTAAAATAAATCTTATTGGCGCAACTCATTATTCAACAGAAAAATTTGCCTGCATTGCTATGACTAATTATTTTAGAAACCTTGGACTTGCTTGTGAGTTTATTGAGGGGAAACCCGATTTTCAAGATATGTAACAATAGATATAGAGTAATTCAAAATTAAGGACAATTAAAGATATGTGATTATACTGTTGAACAGCAGTTTTTATTTTTTTAACTTGTTTTTCAGGCAAAAAAATGATAATTTAAAATTAGTGAATCATGAAAAATAAAGAATTTGAAATTTGTGTCAGGGTTGTGATTCAACATCAGGGGAAAATTTTAGTTTGCAAACATAAAAAAAGAAATTATTATTTTTTTCTTGGCGGCCATGTTGATTTTGGCGAAAGCGTGAAAGACGCACTTTTTCGAGAATTAAAAGAAGAGTTGGATTTATCAATTAAAAATTGTAGATTTATTGGTACAGTAGAAAATATTTTTATTGAAGATGGCGAAGAACATCATGAAATTAATTTAATTTTTGATGTAGATGTTAATAAGATAATTACTAAAAGTCAGGAGGATCATATAGATTTTGTTTTAATAGATAAAGATAGGTTTATTAAAGAGAATATTCTTCCTGTTGTTTTAAAGAAAGCTGTTTTAAAATGGTTAGATGACAAAAAGATATTCTGGGCAAGCCAGATTTATGATAAATCTATTCTGTAAATTTTATGGAAAAGCAATATAAGGCAGAGAAAATTGAAGAAAAGATTTATAAGCTTTGGGAAAAAGGCGGTTTTTTTAATCCGGATAAATTACCCGGCAAAAGAAAAAAAACTTATACTATTGTTATTCCACCGCCAAATGTTACGGGCGAGCTTCATATGGGTCATGCGCTTCAAGATGTTGTGCATGATATTTTAGTGCGGCAGAAGAGAATGCAGGGTTATCGAGCTCTTTGGCTTCCGGGTACTGACCATGGTGGTATAGCTACTCAAAATAGAGTAGAGAAAGAGCTGAAGAAAAAAGGTAAAACAAGATTTGACTTGGGCAGAGAAAAATTTATAAAGCGAGTTTGGCAGTGGAAAGAAGAATACGGAAATATTATTTTAGATCAGCTAAAAAAATTGGGTTGTTCTTGCGATTGGTCAAGGAATAGATTCACTATGGATAAAGATTATGTTCGGGCAGTAGAAAAAGCATTCCTGTATTATTATAAAAAAGGTTGGATTTACCGAGGTAAAAGGGTAATTAACTGGTGCCCAAGATGCCAGACAAGTTTATCTGATTTAGAGCTTGAGTATAAAGAAAAAAAAGGAAATTTATGGTTTATAAAATACAGATTGTCTGAAAAAAAGAATAAATATGTTATTGTAGCGACTACTCGTCCGGAAACAATGCTTGGAGATACAGCAGTGTCTGTTAACCCAAAAGATAAGAGATATAAAAATTTAATTGGTAAAAAAGTTATTTTACCAATAGTTGATAGAGAAATTCCAATTATTGCCGATAGAATTATTGATACAAAATTTGGAACCGGTGCTGTAAAAGTTACTCCTGCTCACGATTTAACCGATTATGAGATTGGTCTTAGGCATAATCTAGAAAGCATTCAGGTCATTGATGAGAATGGAAAAATTACTGAAAATGCCCCTCGTTTATATCAGGGCTTAACGGTTTTGGAAGCTCGTGAGAAAATACTCACAGAGTTAGAAAAACTTGGTCTCTTGAAGAAAGTTGAAGATTATACTCATCAAATCCCAAAGTGCTACAGGTGCGGTGCTACAATAGAACTGATTCCTTCTTGGCAATGGTTTCTAAAAATGGACGACTTGGCGAAATTGTCAATTCAGGCGGTTAAAACCGGTAAGGTAAAATTTCAATCAAAAAGATGGGAAAAACCCTATCTTGAATGGCTAAAAAACATTAAGGATTGGTGCATATCAAGGCAGATTTGGTGGGGGCACAAGATTCCTTTGAAAGGGGAAACAGATGTTTTAGACACTTGGTTTTCTTCTGCTCTTTGGCCGTTTGCTGCTTTGGGATGGCCTAAAAAAACAAAAGACCTTAAAAAATTTTATCCAACTGATGTTTTAATTACAGACAGGGGAATTATAAATTTGTGGGTGACTAGAATGATTTTTTCAGGAATGGAATTTATGAAAAAACCGCCTTTTAGAAAAGTTTATATTCACGCTACAGTACTTACCAAAGCAGGAGAAAGGATGTCAAAATCATTAGGCACCGGAATAGATCCTATCAATCTTATTGAAAAATATGGAGCTGATGCTACCCGATTTGGAATTGCCTGGCAAATTACAGACCTGCAGGACATACGATTTGGAGAGGAAAATATAATAATGGGGAGGAAGTTTTGCAACAAGCTCTGGAACGCCAGCAGGTTTGTTTTGCAGCAAATCTCAAAACCAAAAGACAAGGTTCAATCCTATTGGCATCTTGCTAAGCTTGGGCGATTTAGAACTCAAAACTTAACCGAGGCAGATAAAAAAATATTAAAACAGCTAAACAGAACAATAAAATCAGTAAATAAGGATTTGGACAATTTTCAGTTCGGTCAGGCCGCTCATAAATTTTATGATTTTTTCTGGCACGATTTCTGCGATAAATATATTGAGACATCAAAGAAACAAACCACTTCTGAAACTCAGCAAGTTTTAGTTTATGTTTTAGTTAGTTCTCTTAAGTTGCTTCATCCATTTATGCCTTTTATCACTGAAGAAATTTATCAAACTCTTCCTTTAAAAGAGAAAAAGGCCTTGATTATTGAAAAATGGCCGGGATAATGTTATTTTAAAACAATAAGCTTATGGCTAAGATACTTCTTATTGAAGATGAAGAAATTTTGTCAGAGATGTATAAAGATAAATTTTCTGAAGCAAAATTTAAAGTAATTTCAGCTTTTAACGCGGAAGACGGTTTAAGATTGGCTCACAAAGAAAAACCGGATTTAATTATTCTAGATATCATTTTGCCAAGGGGCGATGGTATTTCTTTTTTGAAAGAAATGGAAAAGGACGAAGACATCTCTTCAATTACAGTTGTTGTATTGTCTAATTACGACAATCCTAAAACAAGAAAAGAAGCAAGAAAATTAGGAGCAATTGATTATTTAATAAAAACTGATTTTACACCTACTAGCTTAACAAAGAAAATAAAAGAATATTTACCCTGTTAAATCCCCGATTTATCGGGGAATTTCGCCAAAGGCGAAATTATTTAACAGGGTGAACCCAATTAGATTTATCTATTAAGCGGCAAACAAGATTTTGCCTTTTTTTAATTTAAATTTTAAGGTAGTATAAAAATATGACCAAGGAATTTATTAAAAAATTTATTCCATCATTTTTACTTGATTTTTATCATCTTTCTTTGGCTGGTTTAGGCGCTTTTTTATATGGTTTTCCATCTAAAAAAATTAAAGTTATTGGTGTTACAGGCACTAATGGAAAAACAACAGTGGTTCATTTTGCTTCCAATATCTTAGAACGAACTGGATTTAAAGTTGCCTCAATTTCTTCAATAAAATTCAAGCTTGGCGATAAAGAATGGAAAAACACCTTAAAAATGACAATGCCTGGCCGTTTGAAATTACAAAAGTTTTTGAGGCGGGCTGTAAATACTGGATGCCAGTATGTTGTTTTAGAGGTAACTTCTGAAGGTATAAAGCAGTATCGCCATCGCTTTATCGATTTTGATACGGCCGTTTTTACTAATTTAACGCCAGAGCATATAGAAAGTCATGGGTCCTTTGAAAAATACAAAGAGGCAAAAGGAAAGCTTTTTCAGGCAACCAAAGGAATACATATTATTAATTTAGATGATGAGAATGCTGAATACTTTTTAAAGTTTCCGGCTAACAAAAAATATACTTTTGGATTTGATAAAGGAGACATCAATCTTAATAATACTTCTATCAAACTCGGTTTAACAGGAGAGTTTAATAAATACAATGCTTTGGCAGCAATTTCTGTAGGATTAAGCCAGGGGATTGATTTGGAAGTTTGCCAAAAAGCCGTAGAAGAAATTAAAGGAATTCCTGGCAGAATGGAAAAAATAGTTGATAAAACATTTATAGTTATAGTGGATTATGCCCATACGCCGGACGCTTTAAAAAATGTTTATAAAACTATTCAAGAATCAATGGTAAATAGTCAACAGTCAAAAGTTATATGTGTTCTCGGTTCTGCTGGTGGTGGCAGAGATAAATGGAAAAGACTAGAAATGGGGAAAATTGCTGGCAAGTATTGCGATGAAATTATTTTAACCAACGAAGACCCTTATGATGAAAATCCAAATCAGATTTTATCGGAGATAAAATCTGGTGTTACAAGCTACAAATTACAAGTTGTAAGAATAATATTAGACAGAAGAGAAGCAATCAAAAAAGCCATGACCTTGGCGAAGTCCGATGATATAGTAATTATCACTGGCAAGGGTTGCGAGCCATGGATGTGTATCTCTAAAGGCAAAAAAATCCCTTGGGATGATCGCGAAGTTGTTAGAGAAGAGCTAAAGCACATAAATAAAAATTTATGTGCTCTGATTTAAAAAATTAAATTATGATTTCAAAAAAAGATTTTATAAAAATTCACCCTGTTAAATCTTTTGCCTTTGGCAAAAGAAAATCAAAGATTTTATTTAACAGGGTAAACAACTACTTATGGGAGATTCCAAAATCTTTTCGCAAAGATATGCGAGTGCCGGCTAGAATTTATTCTTCAGAAAAGATGCTGGAAGATATATTTAGAGATGAATCAATTAATCAGCTTATCAATGGAGCGACTTTGCCAGGGATTGTAAAATATGGAATTGCTATGCCGGATTGCCATGAAGGATATAGTGTTCCAATAGGATTTGTAGGCGCAATTAGAACTTCAAACGGTGTTATTTCGCCAGGCGCTTGTGGTTTTGACATTAACTGTGGAATGAGGGTGCTAAAATCAGAACACACAGAAAACGAAATCAAGCCGCATTTAGAAAAATTAGCAGAAGAAATTCAAAAACAAGTTCCTTCTGGTTTGGGAAGGGGAAGGAAAATTAAACTTTCTATTCAAGAAATTGATAAGATTTTAGAAAAAGGAGCGCCGGGACTAGTAGAAAAGGGATACGGAGAAAGAGAAGATGCTTTTTATTGTGAATCTAACGGAAGATTAGATTGGGCAGATGCTTCAATAGTTTCTAATCATGCTAAAGAGAGAGGAAGGGATCAAGTAGGAACGCTTGGTTCTGGAAATCATTTTTTGGAAATTCAGAAAGTGGATGAAATTTTTGATAAGGATGCAGCAGAAAAATTCGGCTTGTTTGAAAATCAAATTTTAGTAATGATTCATACAGGAAGCCGGGGGCTTGGCCATCAAGTTTGCACTGATTACTTAAAAACAATGATTCCAGCTATGGAAAGATATAATATTAAAGTTCCAGATAAAGAATTTGTCTGTGTGCCTTTTAACTCGTCAGAAGGCCAAAATTATTTTAAAGCAATGGCAAGCGCGGCAAATTATGCCTGGGCAAACAGGCAGATGATTGCTTATTATGTCCGTCTTACATGGAGAAAAATTTTGGGTGAAAAAGAAAAATTAGAATTATTATATGATGTTGCTCACAACATTATTAAAAAAGAAAAATATAAGATAGATGGCGTGGAAATAGAGCTTGCTGTTCATCGCAAGGGTGCTACGCGGGCTTTTCCGCCAGAACATCCTGAAATACCTGAAAAATATAGAGAAGTTGGCCAGCCGGTTTTAATTCCTGGTTCAATGGGAACAGCTTCTTATATATTAGTTGGCCAAAAAACAGGAGAACAAGCATTTTATTCCACTAGTCATGGAGCTGGCAGAACAATGTCTCGGCATCAGGCGATAAGGACAATTTCTGGACAAGAAGTTATAAATGAGCTAAAATCAAAAGGTATTATTGTTAAATGTTGGTCAAAAAGAGGAATTGCTGAAGAAGCGCCTCTTGCTTACAAGGATATTCATGAAGTTGTTGATGTGGTTCATAGAGCTGGTTTATCAAAGAAAGTTGCTAAACTAGTGCCATTAGCTGTTATCAAGGGAGAATGAAAAAGAAAGAAATGTCGAAATCAATTAAAAAACATATTCGTAAAGAAAAAGCCAGGATCCGCCGGGAAGTTTTAGATTTTAAAGACCAGGGAAAACAAATAAAAGAACTCTACAAAAAAATTCAATAGTTGAATTTACTATTGACTGATTTGATATTTTCTGCTAATCTTAAAGCAGTTCTTAATTAGGAGGTGAATAAAAAAATGAAGGTGTTGAAAGTACCGCCAATAGAAGATGGGACAGTGATAGATCATCTTCCTCCTTGGACAGCGTTAACAGTTTTAAGAATTTTAGGAATCAACGAAGAGAAAAAATACAGAAATGATTTGCTAGTGACTACTTCAATGAACGTAAAAAGTAAAAGATTTAAAAGAAAAGATTTCATAAAAATAGAAAACAGAGAGCTAAAACCAGAAGAAGTTGACAAGATTGCGGTTATTGCGCCGAAAGCTACAATAAATATTATTCGAGAGAAAGAAGTAATAAAAAAATGGAAAGTAGAACTTCCGGAAACAATTGATGGGATTATTTCCTGCCCAAATGATAGTTGTATTTCTAATGATAAAAAGGAACCAATATCTTCGATTTTCAATAGAGAAACAATAGAAGGTGAATTGCTAAGATTTCGCTGCGAATATTGCGGGAAAACAATTTATCCAGATGATATTTCTAAATATATAAAATAATTAGCCTGCTTTTAGCAGGTATTTTTTTGTAATAAAAAGATTGAAATATTACTTTTAATGTGTTATTTTAGAAAAAGGATAAAAGTATGGAAGAAAAAGAAAAAATTAAAAAAATAGTTAATTTCTTTTTTGAGCTGCTTCATTTAAAAAGAGTGCCTAGAAGCGGTTTAACAACAATTGGAATTAAAGATATTGATTCAGTGGCTGAACATGTTTTTGTCGCTGCTCAAATTGCTTATGTTCTTGGAAAAATGGAAGAAGCAAATGCTGAAAAAGCTGCTTTAATGTGTCTTTTCCATGATAATGGCGAAGCTAGGGTTTTTGATATAAATTTATTGCAAAGTATTTACTTAACAGACAAAGGTGTCCAGGAAAGCAAAGCTCTTTCAGATCAAATTGAAAATCTACCAGGCGGGCAAGAAATTAAAGGAATATATCAAGAATTTGAAGATAAAAAAACTCTAGAGGCAATAGTAGCTAGAGACGCTGATAAATTAGAGTTGGCAATTCAAGCAAAGCATTATCTTGAAAGAGGAGAAAAAGATGCTAAAATTTGGATTGATAAAGTTCGTTCTTCGCTCAAAACCGAATCAAGCAAGAAACTTCTTAATGTAATTGAAAATTCTGACCCAAATGGTTGGTGGAAAGAAATTCCAGAAATAAAAGAAAAGTTAGAAAAAAATTGGCAAGATTGAATAATGGAACAAGAAAATAAAAAAATTAGAATATTTTTTGGCGGATCTCTTTTTAGTATTCAAGAGAGGTTATTTAATAAATCCTTAAAACAAAATTTAGAAAAGAAAGGATATGAAGTAATTTTACCTCAGGATTTAGGTATTATTTTTGATAAAGACGGAAAAATAGATTGTAAAGCTATTTCTGAAAGAGCTAAAAAAGAAATAATAAAATGTGATATTTTATTGGCTAATTTAGATGGTCCTGATCAAGATAGTGGCACAGCAGTAGAAGTTGGAATTAGAATTGGGATAAACAAACCAGTTGTTGGCTGGAGAACTGATATTAGAACTATAGAAGAAGATTTACATTGGAATGCTATGTTTGAATTTTGCAATAAAGTTGTCTATTCTCCCGGTGAATTCGGTGAAGAAGAAGCGGGCTTTGATAAATTAGTTATAGAAATTGACAAAGCAATAAAAGACATACTTATTAAAGAAATTTAACCATATAAGTATCTTTTAGTCGGTAGCCGAGTTTGCGATAGTAGTTGCGGACGCCTATGCCGGAAATCACGGCTATTTTTTTTAAATTAAATTCTTGTTTTGTTATTTTTTCAGCTTCTTTGATTAATTTTTTACCAAGTCCTTTATGCTGGGCGCCTAAAGCTTTTTCAGAAATTGGTATCATTTGGCCAAAAGTATGAAGTTCTCTGACTATAGTTGTATTTTTTAAAACTCGTAAACGGAGCAAGCTGTATAGTTTTGTTCTTTTTTTATTTTCAAAACTTAAAAATATTTCATTAGCATCAGAAGCATTATAATTTTCACGGAATAAATGAATTTTTTCTTTAGGATCATATTTTTCTTTTACTTCCCTGCACCTGATACAGCGGCAGAATTTGTTTCTTTTCTTCAATTCTTTTTTAACCACCTGTCTTATATTAGAAATTTTACTGCCAGCTTTGATGTGATAAGCTGGTATGTCCCTGAATAATCGAGCCACCCTAACCCAATATGGCAAGATTTCTTTTATTTGAATTAAAAGATTGATTAACTGTTTATCAGAATATGGCTTATACTTGCCTTGCTTCCAAAGTTGGTAAAGTTTTGTATTTTTACAAACAACACAAGGATAAATTTTTAACCAGTCCGGCCTGAAATCTGGATTCTGAAAAATTTCTTTAAGGCATTGAAAGTCCTTATTTGAATTAGAACCAGGTAGATTAGGCATTACTTGATACATTATTTTAAAGCCAGCGTTTTTTAAGAGTTTCGTTGCCTTGATTGTTTCTTTTACTAAATGGCCTCTTTGGCATTTTTTTAAAATGTCATCATATATGGTTTGGACTCCTAATTCTACCATTGTTATTCCTAACTTTCTTAAATTAAGAATTTCATTTTTATCAATTAAATCAGGCCTTGTTTCAATTGAAATTCCAACAATTCTATGTTTGGCTTTTTCATTCTTTTTTTGCTCTTTTTCTAAAGATTTAATTTTTCGCGTTGTTTCGTGTTCATTTTCGCGTTGTTCTGCGTTGCATGCTGCAAAGCAGCGTGTGATAAACCAAGATTGATATTTTTTTGTATAAGCAGTAAAACTTGCTCCAATTATTCTTAATTCAATTTTGTCTATTGGATGACCTTGAATTTTTAAGCTTTTTAGTCTATCTGCGACTTGAAGATAAGGATTGAATTTATTTCTTTTTGCTCTTTCCACTGCTGGTTCTCCAGAAAGATAGCTTTTAGGCAGTCCCTTTTCAGTTGGACAGTAAATACATTTTCCTGGACAGGGATATGGCTTAGTTAAAACAGAGACAACTACTACGCCAGATAGGCTTCTCACTTTTCTTTTTCTTAAAATATTTTCCAAAATTTCAGACCTTTTTATGCCTTGCCCTGAGCCTGCCGAACAGGTTTTTCCCTTTAATAAATCGTGATATGCTTTTAATAGCTCAATATTAGAAGGGAAGGAAACTTTATATTTTTTTGCGATTTTTCTTTTTATTATTGCCAAATCTTCCAAAGTTTCAGATTTGTTTTTCAATAATTCTTTAATTATTAGTTCATTGATATTCATATCATAATCATAACCCTGTTGTCCCTGTAGTTCAATGGACCCCGCACTAAAATTTGTCCTCGTAGCTCAATTGGACAGAGCGTTAGCCTCCGGAGCTGAAGGTTGTGCGTTCGAGCCGCACTGGGGATACATCAAATTTAGTGCGGGGCAGGTGCCACATGAGTTTCCGGAACTCAAGATAGAAGTTCGAGTCTTCTTGGGGACACTTTTTTATGCTTGAAAAAAATAGATTTTATGGTAAGATTAAAAAAATGAAAGCATCTATTTTGTTTAGTGGTGGAAAGGATTGTTGTTTAGCTGCGATTATGTTGTCAAAGTTTTTTGAAGTAGAACTTATAATCTGTACTTTTGAAACTCTTTCAAACTGGAAAAAAGCAGAAGAAGTTGCCAAGAAATTAGAATTTCCTTTTCGGGTTCTAAAATTAGATAGAAAAATTTTAGAGGAAGTCGCAGAACAAATAGTAAAAGACGGTTTCCCAGCTAATGGCATAAAGCATATTCATCAACATGCCTTAGAAATATTGGCTGGACAGGCAGAGCTTATTGCCGACGGTGTTAGAAGAGATGATAGGGTGCCTGTTCTTTCTTTATCAGAAATCAGGCGTTTAGAAGATAAGTTTAATATTCATTATATCCAGCCATTAATGGGTTATAGCCGAAAGACGATTAATATTTTAGTAGATAAATTTTTCGAAGTTAAAGAATACAAAAGCACTGATTTTATAGGAGCAGAATACGAGTTTGAATTAAGAGAATACATTAAAAGAAAATATGGTGCTGAAAAAATCAAAGAAATTTTTCCTCAAGACCATACTCAATCAATAGTAGTAGATATAAAAGAAAAAATTTGTTAAAATAAAAATATATGAAATATAAAATAGCAGTATCAGGCGCGGCTCAAATAGGTGTTTGCTCAAAAAACGCCAAGAGATTAGCAAAAGAAGTAGGACAAGAAATTGCCAAACAAGACTGTATTTTAGTAACCGGAGCTACTACCGGTATACCTTATTTTTCTGTACAAGGATTAGAAGAAGCAGGCGGGATCAGTATTGGTTTTTCGCCAGCTGCTTCTGAAATAGCGCATAGAAAGAAGTATTGTCTTCCAAGGGTTTCTGACATTATAGTCCACACTGGTTTTGGCTATGCTGGCAGGAATCTTTTAATGACTAGAGCAGCAGACGCTGTAATTATAATATGCGGCAGAATGGGCACGCTTAATGAATTCACAATAGCTTTTGAAGACCAAAAACCAATAGGGGTTTTGGAGGGAACTGGAGGCACGGCAGATATTATAAAAAATTTAATCAAGTTTCCGCATAGAGGGAAAATAAGAATTGTTTTTGAAAGAGATCCCAAAAGGCTAGTCAAAAAATTAATTAGATTAATAGAAGACTCAAAAAGGTCGAAGAAATAATACAATTAAGTATAAATTTATGCCAGAAAATAATCCTTTAGAACAAGGAAAGCTAATAGGTAAAATTACTCATTATTTTAGTAATATTAGCGTGGCAGTAATTGAATTATCTGCACCTCTTAAAGTTGGAGATGAAATTAGAATTGTCGGCGGAGAAGAAACAGATTTTAATCAAACAGTAGATTCAATAGAATACGAGCATAAACAGATTGAAAAGGCGAAAAAAGGAGATTCAGTCGGATTAAAAGTTAATGAAAAAGTAAGGGAAGGCTATAAAGTATATAAAGTTTGAGTTTAAGCGGATAAAAAATGGATAAAAGAACCAGGGTTCACCTCTTTATAAGCGGAAGAGTGCATGGTGTTTTTTTTAGAGAAAGCACTCGTATAAAGGCGCAGCAATTAGGAATAAACGGCTGGGTGAAAAACTTAAATGATGGCAGGGTAGAGGCAGTTTTTGAAGGAGAGGATGAAAAAATCAAAAAAATAATTAAATGGGCAAGGCAGGGCCCTATTATTTCCAGGGTTGATGACATTGAGATAAAAGAAGAAAAATATGAAAATAAATTTAAAAATTTTGAAATAAGATATTAATATGACTTTATTTGAAATCAGTTTGATATATTTGTTGTTATTTTTCCTTTGCTTTGTTTTTACTTTGAGATACAAAGAGCGGCTTTCTAAACATGATGGTGATTTTCCAGAGACATTAATTAAAACATTTGTTCTCTTTATATATATAGGCGGAATATTCGGTGTAGTTTTTTGTTTGCCTTTTTTTATGTCTCAAACCCAGCAAATTACACAGTCAATGGATTTGTCTTCTTTTTCCGCTTCTTTGGCAGACAACTTTGTAAATTTATTAGAACCTAAATAAAAAAATGTCATTCAAAAAAATATTTGGCTGGTTTTTATTAATAATAGGAGTTTCTATAATTTTTTCTTCTTTATATTTTTCTTATAATATTTTTACAGCTAAAACAGATATGCCAAAGATTTTTAAGATGCCGGAAGAAGATATTTCATTTTTAAAAGAAAAAGAGTTAAGCATTCAGGAAGAAATGCAGCAAACAATAGAAGAGCAAATAGGGAAGATACTTCCAGCAAGCACGATTCCTGCTCTTTTAAATCTGGTTGCTTGGTCAATTTTCGCGGGTATTATGATTCTTGGCGGCGCCCAAATCTCCGGACTGGGAATTAAATTAATAAAACAATAATCTCACGAGTAATTTTACACCTATAGACCAGTGCGTAGGTCTAAAATACATAAGAATTTTATGAAAATTATTTTATTTATTATATTTTTCATTATCGGAGGAATGTTTTTTACAGCTTCCCATATTCCTGTTTGGTTATTGGGTGGCGAAAAACCTAAGCATCCTTATTGGAAATTGTATGGGCTTATTGGAATTATCTTTTGGCTTTTGTTTACCATTTTAGCGATTACTATTTTATGAAAGAGAAAATTAAGAAACATAAGGTTCCTAAAAAAAGATTAGAGAATATTTATCATTTATTAGTAATGGGCGGCGCTGGTGAAGATGTGGCGAATAAAGTAATTTCTGATAGGAATTTATTAGAGAAATATAGATTGTTAGAGAAAAAAGGTTGTAATCCTATTGAAATAACTTTTATTATGCAGGATATAGTGGCATATAGTGATGATAAATCATATTTAGAAGCATTAAATCGTTAAGTACATCATAGAGAACAAACCTTAACTTTAGAATCAATAAAATGTTTATTAATATCAATATTAGCGGGTTAATTAGATTAAAGGAGGAATTTAAGAAATGGAAAAAAGATAGAGAAAGTAGAAAGGAAAAAAGATTAAAGCACGAAAGAAATAGTGCCATGGAACATCACGCTTATCCAACTTATCCGATGATAAAGAAAGAACAAAAGAAAACAATTGGTGATTGGGTGGAATTTATAATCTTTAATGTTCTAGTAGTTCTCCTGGGATTACTTTTTTTGATAGCGTTTTTTAGTTGGATTGGCTGGACATAATTATAGTCGGGGAAAATGAAGCTAATTCTATCTTTGAAAAGCCTATATGAAATTGACGAAATGGAGTGTAAAAGAAACAATTTGATTTAGGAATGTAAATATCTTAATATTTTAATATTATTAAACTTTCAAAAATTTATAATAAATGTTAAAATGATAAAAGAAGTTCAAATTAATAAAATTTATATCTGCTTAATATTATTTCTATTTTTTTTCATCACTGTTGATTCAATTCAAGCAAAAAATTTAAATACAGAAGATAAAACACAAATAAAAGAAGAAATAATAACAGAATTATTACAAGACGATGATTTTAAGGTTGTTATAGATAATTATTTGAAAACAAAGGAATTAAATATTATTACTTCTTTTGAACAAGCATCAGTAAGATTGGATAGATATATTAATACATTCACGTGGATTATAGGTTTAATGACAATTTTAATAGTATTGCTTGGATTTTACAGTTTTATTAAATTTGAAAAAGATTGGAGAGAATTCAAAAAAGAAAAAACAGAGGAAATAGAAAAGAAGATAAATGCAAAAATTGATGGGATTATAAAGAAAAGTGAGGCTATTCCTCCTCCTATTTTGTAGAGATTATTAATAAAAATAAATTTATTAAAATGCCAATTCTTAATATACAAAATTTAGAAACTCCAGAGGGAACCATAGAATTCAAATTTACTCCGACTAGTATTGGAACCAAAAAAACAGATATAACTGATTTAATTAGTCCAAGAACTGATGGGCGGATATTGTTATCATTGGAAGCGACCAATGGTGCTCCTCCAATATTAGAGTTAAAAGTATATTCTCCAAATCAAGAATTATTTTCTAAAGGAAAGCCTTTAATGAATTTTAGAATAGGCGAAAGAATTCATTTTGTCATTACTTGGAGTTCCACCAAACATGAGGTAATAGTATATATTAATGGTAAAGAATTTTTAAAAGTAGAAAATTTCAATATAACATTTTGACATCAGTTTTAAAATTTTCTATCATAAAATTGTATGGAGAAACGAGTTGAAGTTAATCCAAAAATAATGCGCGGTAAACCGGTGATTAAAGGAACGAGAATTCCGGTTTATTTGATATTGAATCTATTAGCAGCTAGCTATACTTTTGAGCGAGTTATAAAAGCTTATCCTCAACTTACTAAAAAAGATATTAAAGCTGCCTTGGATTATGCCCAGTTGCTTACTAAATATGAGGAGGAATTAATCCCTCGAATTTCTCATAAAAAGGTTTATGCTTAAGTTTTTACTTGATGCAAATATTTCCTACGAGACCGCAGAATTTTTGAAATCTAAGGGCTACGAAGCAAAAACCGTAGCTCATTTTGGTTTAGAGAAAGCCGAAGACATTAAAATAGCTGAAAAAGCCGTAAAAGAGAGAATGATTATCATTACTTTCGATTTAGATTTCGGTGAAATTTTTTATTTCTCAACTAAACAAAAAATTTGGGTTATTGTTTTGAAATTAAGAAATCAAACAGTAGAATCAGTAAATGAAACATTGGAGTGGCTTTTTAAAACTAAAATTTTAGAGAAAAAAGAATTTCAAAATACTTTAATGATAGTTAAGGAAGGGCGGGTAAAAATAAGAAGAAAGTTTTAGAATAAATAAAATCTAAAAGTATTTAAATGAAAGACTTTTTAAAAGCTTTAGCTGTTTTTGTTGGAACCATAATTGGAGTAGGAATTTTCGCCTTGCCTTATGTTGCTTCTAAGGCAGGGTTTTTTATTATCCTTTTTTATTTTTTACTGACTTTAGGAATAGTAATCACTATTCATTTAATTTATGGAAAAATTTGTTTAGGAACAAAGGGACTTCACCGTTTACCCGGTTATGTAAATAAATATCTTGGAACTGGCTGGAAAAATTTATCTTTTTTACTTATTTGGCTTGGCTTGACCGGCGCTTCTCTGGCTTACTTAATTGTTGGCGGAGAGTTTTTAAAATTTCTCTTTGCTCCAGCTTTTGGCGGAAGTAATTTAATTTATACTCTAATATTTTTTAGTGCTGGCAGTTACCTGATTTTTCGAGGAATTAAGAGTATATCCCAAATTGAACTTTCTCTCTTATTTATTTTTTTTGTTATCTTAATTATTTTTTTTCTAAAAGCTCTGCCTTTTATTAATATTGATTACTTAAAAACAATTGATTGGAAGTTTTTAACTTTTCCTTACGGCGTTATTCTTTTCTCTTTATATGGTTCGGCAATAATTCCAGAGTTGAAGGAAATAGTTAAAGGAGATAAAGACAAACTTAAAAAAGTTATTGTTTCTGGAATTTTAATCGCAGCTGTTGCTTATTTATTTTTTGTATTTGTTATATTCAGTGTCTGCGGCCCTTATACTTCAGAAAAAGCCATTTCTGGTTTTGCGAGGATAACTGGCAATGGCATTATTAAGCTTGGTTTTATTTTTGGAATTATAGCTTGCTTTACTTCATTTCTTACTTTGGGTTTGACTCTAAAAAAAGTTTTTTGGTATGATTTTAAATTGTCTAAAAATCTTTCCTGGGTTATAGCTTGTTTTCTGCCTTTGTTTTTGTTTTTAGCAGGTATAAGGGAATTTATCGATGTTATTGGTATTACTGGTGCTTTTGCTCTTGGGGGAGAGGGAATAATTATTGTTTTGCTTTACAAAGCTTTTTTGAAAAAGAAATTTTCTAAAAAAATGAATCCATTGTTATATTTATTGCCTTTATTTTTTCTTTTAGGCGCAGGATTTCAAATTTTCTATTTTATTTTCAAGTAAATTATGAAATTTATAGCTGACTTTCATCTTCATTCTAAATATTCAAGAGCGACCAGCCCGCAAATGGATTTAGAAAATTTAGATAAATGGGCAAAGATCAAAGGGATTAAAGTTTTAGGAACAGGTGATTTTACTCATCCAGAATGGTTTCAAAATATAAAAGAGAAATTGGAACCAGCAGAACCAGGGCTTTTTAGAATAAAAAGCCCTGGTTCGCGAAACCACGCAGGACTAAACGCGAAACTACGCGAAAAAGAGACAAGGTTTATTCTAACTTCAGAAATTAGCTGTATTTATTCTAAAAATGGAAGAGTTCGTAAAATTCATATCATAGTTTTCGCGCCTTCTTTTGAAGTTGTTGAAAAAATCAATACTCAATTGAGCGGGATTGGAAACTTAAAATCTGATGGCAGGCCAATTTTAGGTTTGGATGTAAAAGAATTAGCAAAAATCGTTTTAAATACTTCCCAAGATTGTTTAATTGTTCCAGCACATTGTTTTACTCCATGGTTTGGTATATTTGGTTCAAAGTCAGGCTTTGATTCTTTGGAAGAATGTTTTGAAGATTACACAAAGTATATTTATGCAATAGAGAGCGGTTTAAGCGCGGACCCGGCAATGCTCTGGCGAATACCTGATGGTCGAAAGGTTGCTATAATTTCAAACAGTGACGCGCACAGTGGCCCTAAACTTGGCAGGGAAGCAAATGTTTTTGATACAGAATTAGATTATTTTTCTATTATGGAAGCAATGAAATCAAAAAATCCCAAAAAGTTTCTTTACACTATTGAGTTTTACCCTGAAGAAGGAAAATACCATTATGACGGACATAGAACTTGCGAAATTAGCTTATCGCCTTTAGAATCAAAAAAATATAACAATATATGCCCTAATTGCGGCAAGCCATTAACTATTGGAGTTTTAAACCGAGTAGAAGAGTTAGCAGATAAGCCAGAGGGATTTAAACCAGAAGGAGTAGTTCCTTTTAAAAGCATGGTTCTCTTAGAAGAAATAATTGCTGAAAGTTTGGGTCAAAATACAGGCACAAAGCGAGTAGTAGCAGAGTATAAAAATCTAATTGAAAAATTTGGTCAGGAGTTTAAAATTTTATTAGATATTCCCAAAACAGATTTACAGTCAGCAACCTTGCCAGAGATTACTGAAGGAATAATAAGAGTAAGACAGGGAAGGGTTGATGTTGAGCCAGGTTATGACGGTGTTTTCGGCAAAGTCAGAATTTTTTCTAAAGCTGAGCGGAAAAAGTCGCCAAACCAGAAAACCCTATTTTAGAAATAACAAAAATGTGTTATATTAAAATAATATGAAAAACAAAATAATTTTTCTAACAATTTTAGTTGCTTTTGTTTTAATAATCCCAAATTATATTTTCGCGGACGGCGGAATGATAGTTTGGCCGCCAAAAGTTCATTTGGACCAAACAGCCCAGAATGCAATTGTTGCTTGGAATGGTGAAGAAGAAATAATAATTCTTTCTAATGACATAGAAAGTGATACAGAAGTCATTGCTTTAAGAATGGTGCCGTTGCCTTCCAACCCTTCTGAAATTAAAGAAGGGAGTTTTGAGTCGTTTGATAAAATCACAGAGATTATGAATGAAAAAATAGAAAAAATTCAAACGCCCGGTTTTGGTAGAGAAGGCGATAATAAAACAGCAGGCGTTGAAATAGAGATTACCTTTCATGAACAAATTGGAGCGCATGACGTAACAGTAGTAAAAGTGAATGATTTAGATTATTTTCTGGAATGGATTGAAAATTTTGCCGAGAAAAAAGGTTTTTCAATGACATATGAAATAAATTGTGAAGATTATACTTTTAGTACATGCCCGGATAGTTGTAAGAGAGTTTGCATAGCTAGTTATTGTTCACCAGAAGGGATTTGTACCACTGATTGTGCTGATAAACCCGGAAGTTGTGTGGGTGATAAAATTAGTACATATAAGATTTCATCAGAATTCAAAAATGGCATCTCTAATTACTTGAAAAGAGATATAAAGTATTTTGTTTTTGATGTGATAAACACTAAAGAAACAAAAGAAAGTATACAACCTTTAATTTACAAATTTGATTCTGATTATTTATATTATCCTTTAAAAGTAACTGCTATTTCTGAAATCAAAGACAGTTATGGAAAGATTCAAGTTTTCTTTATTGCTAAAGATTTTATTCCAGAAAAACATCAATCTGAATTTCCTGTTGAATTTAGCCAAGAGGAAATTAAAGAAGTGAGCGAGGAAATAGCTGATTTATTTGAATCAAGCGTAGAAGTATTATCAGTTAATTTTTATGGCAGATTGCATCAATTTAATGAAGACCTTATTTTATTTCCTTCTGGTTTATGGAAAAGGGATTTAAGTATTGGCAGTTCTGGTGAAGACGTAAAAATGCTTCAAAAGTTTTTAATAAATATAGAACTTTGGGATTCTGAAACAGAAGCAACTGGATTTTTTGGACCAATTACAAAAAATGCTTTAGCGAAATTTCAAGAAGAACAAAAATACAAAATTTTAAGACCGATTGGATTAGAAAAAGGAACCGGATATTTTGGTGAGAAAACCAGAATTTGTTTTGATGACTTTTTTATTAAAATAGACATAGACACAAAAGTGATTGTTAAATGGGTTCGTAATTTATCTTTAGGAATGAAGGGTGATGATGTTAAATCATTGCAAGAAGTTTTAATTGCTGAAGGAGTATGGCAAAGGTCGGATGTTGAAGCTACCGGCTATTTTGGCTCGATTACTCAACAAGCAGTAATTAGATTTCAAGAAAAATATAGTTCAGAGATTTTGGAACCGGTCGGATTGATTAAAGGCACTGGTTTTGTCGGTTCTTCTACCCGAGCGTATTTAGAAAACATAGAGAAATAGGGAATTTTTAACTTTAAATTTTTAACTTTAAACTTTTAACTCGCAATATGTCTTTGTTTGAAGAAAAAGAAAAAATCAATAGCAGTGAGCTTAGAGATACCTTAAGAGACCCCTCGCATGATCTGCCTACAGACAGCAAGATATTTAGTAAATATGAAAGAGAAAAGATAATGAATGAATTATTTAACAGCTGTGGCGAGGATATTAAGAAGGAGGAATTTAAAGGAGTTCTCCGTAAAGTAAGAGCTAAAGAATTTGAATCGATTAAAGATTTTGATCAGTCGGAGATAGATAGGATTATTAGATATCTAAAAGAAAAAAGCGGCATAACAGATTTTTAGTATAGACCTCTTATGATAACTTATTCAAAAGCCGGAGTTAGCAGAGAAATAAGGGATAAGGCAAAAAAATCTTTAAAGAGTTTTGAGCTTACTTACAAATTAAGTAAATATGGAAAAATAATCAAAACTCCTTTCAATGTTCTTTATCCAATTGGAAATGATAGATATCAGGTGAAGACCTGTGATGGAGTAGGAACAAAGGTCCTTTTAGCTGAATGGATTAATAAACATGATACTATTGGCCAAGATGCTGTGGCTATGGTGGCAAATGATTGTATAAGATGCGGAGCAGAACCAATAGCTATTACAGATGTGATTGATATTAAAAAGTCAGAGCCGAAAATATTAAGAGAGATTCAGAAAGGATTGATTATCGGGGTTAAAGAAGCAAATTGTCCTTTAATAGGAGGAGAGACAGCCGATGTATTAGAACTTCTAAATACTTTTTACCATATAAATTGTGATTGCGTTGGAGAAATAGAGAAAAAAGATATAATCACTGGAGAGAAAATACAACCAGGCAGTATTATAATTGGCTTTCAAAGCTCTGGAATTCATTCTAACGGCTTAACTTTAGTAAGAAAAGTGCTTTTTAAAAAATGGGGCGGTAAATTTAATGCTTTTGACAAGCTGAAAGGTTTTAAAAGAGAATTAATTTTTGAGTGTCTTAAACCAACAAAAATTTATGTTAAACCATTTTTAGAGATTGCCAAAAGATTTGAGATTTTTGGCGCTGTCCATATAACTGGTGATGCTTATTTAAAATTTAAAAAATTAAATAGAAAAGTTGGCTTTGAGTTTAATAATTTTAAACCTCAGCCGATTTTTAATTTAATCCAAGAAACAGGAAAAATCAGTTTAAAAGAAATGTTTAGAATTTTTAACATGGGCTGGGGATTTGCTATAATTGTTAAAGATAAAGACAAAGATAGAATTTTAAATTTATTAAAAAGGGAAAAAGTTGAAGCCGAGACAATTGGGAAAGTAATTAAAGAAAAACAAATTTTCATCAATTACAAAAACAAAAGAATAGCTTTGGTTTAGCAAAAGATTGACAGATTTGTAAAAATAATTAAGGTGAGAGTAAAGGACAATGAAGTCCTGCCTTGGATAAGGCAGATAGAGTTCTTTAACAAAAAAAAGAAATAAAGGAGGTAATAAAATGGAAAAAGAAAAAAGGGATATTTTTAAGAATATATCTCCGGGAGACTACCGCTATTGGAACGAGGATGTCGCATTTTATTTATCAGAGAACGGGGCAACAAAATATAAGTTATTGGTGGAAATTGCGTTGGCAAAAGTTTTATGCAGACGAGGATTGTGCAAAGAAAGCACGGTAAGAGAAATCGCATTGGCTTGCGGTAGAGTAACCACAGCAGAGATTTATGAAGAAGAAGCGCGCATTAAACATGATATTCGCGCGCTTGTGAATTGTATCACAAACAAGGTGAGTAATGAAGCCAAGCCGTTTGTGCATTTAGGAGCGACTTCGTTTGACATTATAGACACTGCTAACGCCGCCAGATATAAGGACTTTATTAAGACGATTTTTTTGCCGTCTCTTATAACATTAGAGAGAGTGCTTATAGATATAACAAGACGATATGCAAACACAGGACAAATCGGCAGGACACACGGACAACACGCAGAGCCAATAACATTTGGATTCACAATGGCAGAATATGTTAGCCGTGTTGGCGGATGCATTGTTGCTATTCAGGAACGGACATCTAAACTTGTTGGACAATTTTCAGGAGCAGTAGGCGCTTATAACGCGTCATCATTGCTTTTTGACGACCCCGAAGAGTTTGAAGCAGAAATTTTGGCTGAATTAGGGTTAGAACCCGCGAGCCATTCAACACAAATTGTTCAGCCAGAGCCATTACTGCGATTATTGCAGGAGATTATAACTCTTCTTGGCGTGTTAGCGAATTTATGCGATGATATGCGGCATTTGCAGAGGTCTGAAATTGGCGAAGTAGGCGAAGCAGTAAGCCCAAAACAAGTCGGCTCTTCAACAATGCCGCATAAACGTAATCCCATAGGATTTGAGAACGGTAAGAGCGTTTGGAAATTTACTATGCCGAGAATTATAACAGTTTTGATGGACCAAATTAGCGAACACCAGCGAGACCTTACGAATTCAGCTTCGGGCAAAACATATCCAGAGGTTTTTGCGTACGCGGCATATATGGTAAAACGTTTGACCGGAATAATGGAAAAGTTGGTGGTTGATGAAGAAAATCTCAAACGAAATCTTGCTTCGGCACAGGATTCAGTCGCAGAGCCGCTTTATATCATATTGGCTTCATTAGGGCATCCTGATGCCCACGAAAAGATACGGGGTTTAACCACCTGGGTAATGCAGGAAAGTGAATTGTCGTTAATAGAGGCAGCAAAACAAGAGACGGAATTAAAACCATATTTTACGAGAATGACAAAGCGGCAAAAAGATATTCTTTCTGGCAAATTTAAATATACAGGAATTGCGGCGCAAAAAGCGAAGAAAGTCGCTGATGAATGGGCAAAGAGATTTGACATTAAGGAGGAAAAGGATGAAAAAGCTTAGGAGGTGAAATGAAAAGAAATGGAAAAAATAGATGAAGGAAAAACAAAAGAAATTTGGCGAGCTGAACCGGGAATAGTGAAAATTATCAGCAAGCCGATTATTACAGCTGGAGACGGAAAGAAAAAAGATCCAATGGAAGGTAAAGACAAATGGGCGAACAACACGACATCAAATATTTTTGAATTGCTTAATCAGCGCAACATAAGGGCACATTTTATCAAACGAGCAGGAGAAACAGGTTTTTACGCTTTAGAATGCGATATGATACCAGTAGAAGTGGTGATTAGAAGGATTGCTAAAGGCAGTTATCTTAAGCGGAACCCAAAAATTGCGGATGGCACTGTTTTTGACGAACTGGAAGTGGAATTTTTTTACAAAGACGACGAGCTACATGACCCGATAATAGTGTTCGCTTTAGGCAATTGGTTGCTTCACGACGCGCATAAGCCAATAAACGATTTGAGTTTTATCAAATCAGTTCAGCGTGAACTCACACTTGAAGAGGCGGTATATATTAAAGAGCAAGCTAAACAGATATTCCTAATTCTGGAAAAAGCATGGAAAGAACTTGGTATTACACTTTTGGACTTCAAAATAGAATTCGGCAGGCGGAAAGACAATGGTAAAATTGTAGTCGCTGATGTAATTGACAACGATAGTTGGAGAATTCAGACAGAAGATGGCAAACAACTTGATAAACAGGTCTATCGAGAAGGCGGAGAGCTGAAGGAAGTAAAAAATCTCTATGAGATTGTCTCAAATTTGACAAACCGATTTTCTTCTCTGAATATTGATATTCGGTAAATCTACAGCCATTAATAAACCAAAAAACAAAATAGCCGTCTTGGGTTAGGTGAAAATCTAATTCTCAAGGCGGATTTTTTTATTCAGTTTGCTAAAAAGATAGAAATGTCAAGATTATTAGTTTTTTAATCTAAATATGTTAAAATTGAAGAATGGCAGGCAAAGTTTTTATCGGAACATCGGGTTGGGTCTATTCTCATTGGGATGGTATTTTTTATCCTGAAGATTTATCAGGAAAAGATAAATTGAAATATTTTTCAGAGCATTTCAAGACAGCGGAAGTAAATTATTCTTTTTATCATTTACCAAAGCCAGCTACTTATCAGAATTGGTATAAACAAACTCCTAAAGATTTTATATTTAGTGTCAAAGCAAGTCGTTTCATTACCCACATCAAACGGTTAAAGGATGTAAAAATACCCTGGAAAACTTTTTTAGAAAATGCCCTAAATCTCAAAGAAAAGCTTGGTCCGATTTTGTTCCAATTTCCTCCAAACTTTCAAGCTACTGACGAGAATACAAAAAGATTAGAAGAGTTTTTAACAATATTACGAAGTCGGACTTCGATAAATTTAAAGTATAGTTTTGAATTTCGGCATCAAACTTGGTGTAATGAGAAAATTTACAAGTTACTAAAAAAATACAACTGCGCATGGGTTATTAGTGATTCACCTTCCTTTCCAAAAGCCGAGGAGATAACAGCTGATTTTGTTTATATTAGAATGCATGGTTCTAAAATTTTATTTAGTTCGAAATATACGAAAAAAGAACTTGAAAATTTGGCTCAGAAAATCAAAAAATGGCGAAAAAAAGGTTTGGATGTTTATGTGTATTTCAACAATGATACTATGGGTTATGCTGTTGAAAACGCAAAACAACTTTTAAGTTATAGACCTCTTACAAAATAACCTTTTCTACTGCAATCCCAAAATTTTGGCTGCAAATTGTTCAGAATTCGTTGGCTATACAACATATAACCTTCTCATTCTTCACAATTTTCGCTCAAAATTTTGTGATTTCGCTACGAAAAATTATTTCGCAATAGGTCTTATGTTTAAATCTATAAACAAAGTTATAAAGATTTTAATTTGGTCTGATGTAGCTTTATTAACAGGATTTGGTTTTATAACTCCAATCTTTGCTGTTTTTTTGACTGATAATATTCAGGGAGGTAATATTGAAGTAGTCGGATTTGCCGCTGCAATTTATTGGATAATAAACTCAGTAGTTTTAATCCCTTTTGGTAAATATTTAGATAAAAATCATGGAGAAAAAGATGATATTTGTTTTATAGTTGTTGGTAATATTCTAGCAGCTTTAGCTGTCTTTGGTTATATTTTTTCTTATTTACCATGGCATATTTATTTTTTACAGGTACTTTACGCTGTAGGAATGGGAATGAATATTCCTGGTTATACTGCTATTTTTACAAGGCATATTGATAAAAATAAAGAGGCATTTGATTGGAGTGTTAGGGGTGCTTCAATTGGAATAAGCACAGGGATAGCTGGGGCATTAGGAGGAATAATCGCTCATAATTTTGGTTTTAACATTCTTTTTATTGGAGTAGGAATTTTTATTTTTCTTAGTGCATTTTTACCGATTTTAATCTTAAAAGAAATGAAGCCTAGAAGCGGGAGAATGTCTAAAATTTCTAAAATTAAAATAATCCAACCCCCGATTTCAAAAGAATAATATTGTTAAAATTTTTTAAATAGTATGCCTTTTGAAAAATCTGCTGGAGCAGTAATTTTTAGAAAAGAAAAAGATAAAATTTATTATCTTCTTTTACATTATCCTTCTGGTTCAAGATCCCAGGAAGATTATTGGGATTTTTCCAAAGGCCATATTGAAAAAGGAGAAAAAGAATTAGAAACAGTGAAAAGAGAGGCCGAAGAAGAAACAGGAATTAAAGATTTAAAATTTGTTAATGGATTTAAAGAATGGATAAAATATTTTTTTAAATTTAAGAAGGAAAACATTTTTAAGATAGTCACTTTCTATTTAGCTGAAACAAAAATAGAAAAAATAAAGCTTTCTCCTGAACATATTGGCTTTCAGTGGCTGCTATATGAGCAGGCAACAAAGCGGCTTAAATTTGATAATACTAAAGAAGTTCTCAAAAAAGCCAATGATTTTATTGAAAAAAAGCGCTACAGCAAATCAGAGACTTGATATATCAAACTAAAGTTTGTTATAATAAAGAAAAGATTTGATATATCAGACTAAAGTCTGTTATAATAAAGAAAAGAAAATTGTAATTTAAAAAAAGAATAAGGGGGGGTAAAATTGGACAAAAAAGGATATTTAGTAGATATATATAAGTTACCTGTTGGTACAGAGATAGAAGACATAGATATTGTGTTCATACCTACAAAAAAAATGATAACAGATAAAGGAATGATAAAAGAACTAAGACCGGACCACACTGGTTCATTTCATTTCCAAAGTGCTACAGTAGAAGTAAACAACGGTAACAGACAGTTAACAAATAATGGAAAAGTATTAATAGATACAGGTAATGAGTATATAAGTAGTTTTACTTATCATTTAAAAAAATAAAAAAGCTCGATGAGTTATTCAGTCGAGCCTCTTTTTTTATTTAAAAACGCGGATTTTACGATTTTACTTTCTCAACAATTTTTTTGAAAACTTCAGGATTTTTTTTAGCTAATTCTGACAAGATTTTTCTATCTAATTCAATTTTATTCTTTTTCAAACCGGCAATGAATTTGCTGTAAGAAATTCCTTGTTCGCGGCAGGCAGCATTAATTTGAATCTGCCAAAGCCGCCTGAAATTTCTTTTTTTAGTTCTTCTGTCTCTATAAGCATAAGACCATGCATGAGCCAATGCATCTTTGGCTGCCTTATATTTTGATTTTCTTCCCCATTTAAAACCCTTAGCATGCTTTAATATATTTTTTCTGCGTTTATGCGCAGTTGTTCCTCTTTTTACTCTAACCATAATTGTTTTCTACATTTTTTTATGCTCCTAATAATTTTTTTATCTTTTTTGTTTCCCATTTAGAAACCAAAACCCATTTTCTGGATTGTCTTCTTTTATTACCGCTTTTTTTTGCCAGCTGATGGTCTTGCCCGCACGGCCTCCGTAGAATCTTCCCAGTTTTAGTAATTTTAAACCTTTTTGTAATAGATTTTCTTGTTTTCATAGAATTATTGTTTAGCAATTATCATTGTTAGTCCTCTTGGTTCTTTTTTTAATTCCTTTTCTATCTTGTATGGGATAAGATTTCCTAATGTTTCTGTAAACTTATTGATT
The DNA here is from genome assembly GCA_023131895.1 of Candidatus Parcubacteria bacterium. Classification (NCBI taxonomy): domain Bacteria; phylum Candidatus Parcubacteria; species Candidatus Parcubacteria bacterium. The sequence continues at coordinate 291,210 of JAGLYZ010000002.1, read as the reverse complement.
TTCTCTCTGGCAAAACCTTGCAGAGCTTTTTCTCTTCCTCGCAGACGCATTTCTATTCTGACCCTATTCCCTTGTTTTAAAAATTTCTCCGCTTGCTTGGCTCGTATTTCTAAATCATGAGGAGAGATATTAAATCCCAGTTTTATCCCTTTCATTTCTCCGCTTTTTTGTTTTTGAGCTGATTTTTTTTCCTGTTTTTTTTCTGAATATTCGTACTTTCCGTAATCCATTATTTTGCAAACAGGCGTATCTAGCTTTTCTGTAATTTGTATTAAATCTAAATTGCGCTCCCGAGCTATTTGGAGCGCTTCATTCAATTTCAAAACTCCTAAATTCTTTCCTGTCTCATCAATCACTCTTACTTCCTTTGCCCATATTCTATTGTTGACTAAAGCTCTTTTAAACAAATTATTTTATGTGGAAGTGAGGGCATCGAAGCCCTGTCCAGAAATTTTGCCAAAATATTTCTACAAATTTAGTCCATTTTGTTTTTTCGGAATACTAAATAAAAAATGAACAAAATTTCAATATTCTTAGCCTCTATATTTTTCCCAGTCCTTTGAGACAAGAGAACTGAGTATCTCGCTAAATATAACACCTGATTTTGCCCAGCGAGAATCAACAATCAGATGACTTACGATTAAACGTAAGCAGGAGCTAAAGTCGGAACACTCGGATATTCGCCAATGGCGTTAACGAGAGCCGTTTTAGCTTTAGAAAATAAGTTGACACTTATTTTTTTCTCAAAGTTTTGCGAGATTTGAGAAAACTCGACTTGCATATTTTAACTCAAATTTCTGTCGAGACCTGACACTCCCATCTTAGATTTTTTCTCTAATAATTCTTTCTTTTTCTATTTCAAACTCTCTTTTTTTTATTTTCTCTCTTTTGTCATATTCTTTCTTGCCTTTTGCCAATCCAAACAATAATTTTATTTTTCCTCTCTTAGTATACATCTTTAAAGGCATTAAAGTCAAGCCCTTTTGCTTGGATTTGCCGATTAAAGATTTGATTTCTGATTTTTTTAAAAGCAGTTTTCTGGAACGTTCTGGACTATAATTAGATGGCGCGTTTTTCGGCTGATATGGCGGAATATTAGCTCCAATTAAAAACATTTCCTGGTTTTTAATTACGACATAAGAACCCTTCAAGCTGACATGGCCGGTTTTAATTGCTTTTACTTCTTGGCCAATCAAAACAATCCCTGCTTCATAGGTTTCTAAAATTTCATAATCAAAATATGCTTTTTTATTTTGAGCAAGAATACTCATCAATTTTAGTTTAACAACTTTAAAGTCGGTTGACAAATTTAAGTTTAGGGAATATCCTAAAAATAGGAGGTAAAAATGAAAGAACAAATAAGATTGCCATTTGATGCAGTTATGTTGGTATATGAAAAAATGAAAGAGCAAGGAAAAAGCGATGAGATTTGGAATACAGAAATCTGGGATGTTTTACAAAAAGTGAAAGAAGTTTTATCTTTAAGCACCAGAGAATCTTATCATATTTTTAGAGCGGCAGCGTGGCTTAAAAATGTTCTTTCAGATAAGTATTTTCAGGATTCAGATATTCAAGAGAGAATTTCTAAAATGGTCTTTCAATATACGGAAACAGAAGAGGGCAGAGAAGTTAACAAAGTATTATCGGAGCTCTTTCAAAACTAAAAATCAAAAAATAAAAAGTTATGGGGTGTTTCTTTTCACCCTCTTTTTTTTTGTGGAGAAATAGGGTAAAGTTAAATAATAAATATGATTAGAGAGGATATAAAAAATATAGTTGAAAAGGCATGTTTTAAAGCAAAATTTTCTATAGATAGGATTGATTTTTCTATTGAGCATCCGGAACAGGAAAAATATGGCGATTATTCCACAAATATCGCTATGCAGATTAGTAAAACCCTTAAGAAAGATCCAATGGAAATAGCAAAAATTATTAATAATCACTTATTGATTATTGATCCAGAGTTTTTAGAGAAAGTTGAGATTGTAAAGCCCGGGTTTGTCAATTTTTTTATTTCTAAAGAATATTTGCAGAAACAAGTTAAAGAAATTTTAAAGAAAAGAGAAAAATTCGGAGATTTAAATATTGGTAAAAATAAAAAAATCCAAATAGAGTTTATTTCAGCAAATCCTACTGGTCCTTTAACTATTGGTAATGCCAGAGGAGGACCGTTCGGCGATGTTTTAGCAAATGTTTTAAAAAAATCAGGATTTAAAATAGAAAAAGCATACTATATCAATGATTTTGGAAAACAGATTTTAGCTCTTGGCCATTCTGTTTTAAAAGATAAAGAAGCAGTTTATAAGGGAGAATATATAGATAAGCTTCATAAACAAATAAAAGAAAAAGATCCATATAAAGCTGGACAAAAATCAGCAAAGATTATTATAGATGAAATGATTAAAAAAACAGTTCGGAAAATGGGTATTAAATATGATGAATGGTTTTTTGAAAGCCGGCTTTATAAATCAGGAAAAGTTGATGAAATAATAGAGTTTTTAAAAAAGAAAAAGCTGGTTTATAAAAAAGATGGAGCTTTATGGTTTAAATCCTCAAAGTATGGTGATAATAGAGATAGGGTGTTAGTTAAACAAGATGGTTCTAAAACATATTTAGCTGGAGATATCGCCTATCATAGATATAAATTTGAAAAGAAAAAATTTACTAAAGTGATAAATGTTTGGGGAACTGACCATTATGGAGATATTCCAGGACTAAAAGCTGGAATAGAAGCTTTAGGACATAAAGATAAACTGGAAATTATTCTACATCAGTTTGTAACTATTTTAAGAAAAGGGGAAAAACAGAGAATGTCAAAAAGAAAAGGAGTTTATTTTACTATTGATGAGTTGCTTGATGAAGTTGGTTCTGATGTAATGAGGTTCTTTTTTCTGCAAAAATCTATAAATACACATTTGAATTTTGACATAGCATTAGCTAGAGAACAGTCAGAGAAAAATCCGGTTTATTATATACAATACGCCTATGCTCGGATACACAGTATCCTCGCAAAGTCAAAATACGAAACTCCCGCCTTCGCTAAAGCTTCGGCGGGCAAGCAAAACTTAAAAGTATTAAATCATCCAACTGAATTAAAACTTATTAAACAGCTTATTAGATTTCCAGAGATTATAGAGGATACTACTAAAGATTATCAGGTTCAGAGAATTCCTCAATACGCTTTTGATTTAGCAAATGTTTTTCATCAGTTTTATCGCGATTGCAAAGTTATTACAGAAGACAAAGCGCTTTTCCAAAGCCGTTTAGCTTTAATTGAGGCGGTTAAAATCGTTTTAAAAAATGCTCTTGATTTAATGGGCATTTCCGCGCCAAAAAAAATGTAAATATGTTAGTTGAATTTTCTAAGTTAGAAAAAAAGATTATAAAATTCTGGAAAGAAAACAGGATTTTTGAAAAATCAATTGAGCAGCGAAAAAAAGCGCCCAATTTTGTTTTTTATGAAGGGCCGCCTACTGCCAATGGCAAGCCGGGTATTCATCATCTTGAAGCAAGAGTATTTAAAGATATGATTTGCCGTTATAAGACAATGAATGGCTTTAAGGTAATCAGAAAATCTGGCTGGGATACGCATGGTCTGCCAGTTGAATTGGAGGTTGAGAAAAAATTAGGGCTAAGAAGCAAGAAAGATATTGAGAAATTTGGAATTATAAAATTTAATCAAAAATGCCAGGAATCTGTCTGGCAGTATAAAAAGGACTGGGAAGATTTAACAGAGAAAATTGGTTATTGGCTGGATATGAAAAATCCTTATATTACTTACGAAACCGATTATATTGAAACCGTTTGGTGGCTCTTAAAACAGATATGGCAGAAAAAACTTTTATATAAGGATTATAAAGTTGTGCCATACTGTCCCAGATGCGGAACATCTTTATCTTCCCATGAAGTGGCGCAAGGATACAAGAAAGTCAAAGAAAACTCAATTTATGTAAAGTTTTCTATCAAAGGGCAGAAAAATACATATTTGCTTGTTTGGACTACAACGCCATGGACTTTGCCTGGTAATGCAGCAGTAGCAGTCAACCCGAAGTTTATTTATGCTAAGGTAAAAGTTAATAATGAATTTTTGATTTTGGCGAAAAACAGAATAAAAGAATCTGGCATAGAAGGCGAAGTTATAGAGGAATTTAAAGGAAAAGATTTAATCGGCCTTAAATACAAACCCTTGTATAAATTCCAAATTCCAAACATTTATAAGATAGTTGCTGGAGATTTTGTAACAACAGAGGATGGCACAGGATTGGTTCATATTGCGCCAGCATTTGGTGAGGATGATATGAACGTTAGCAAAGAAAACAATCTTCCTGTTTTGATTACGGTAGATGAGCAGGGCAAGATGATGACTTCAGGATATAAGTGGAATAATTTGTTTGTAAAAAAGGCTGATCCGCTGATTATTGAAGATTTAAAAAAGAGAAAGCTGCTTTTTAAAGAAGAACTGTATGAACATGACTATCCTTTTTGCTGGAGATGCAAGACGCCTTTAATCTACTATGCCCAGAAGAGTTGGTTTATTAAAATGACAAAAGTTAAGAGAGATTTGATTAAAAATAACGAAAAGATAAACTGGGTTCCTAAGCATTTAAAGCAGGGCAGGTTCGGCGAATGGTTGAGAGGATTAAAGGATTGGGCTATCTCCAGAGAAAGATATTGGGGAACTCCATTGCCTATTTGGCAGTGTAAAAAATGCGGTTATCAAGAAATTATCGGAAGCAAAGATGATTTATTAAAACAGAAATTCAGCACTAATAAATATTTTATTTTAAGACATGGAGAATCAGAGTGCTTCAAAAAGCATATTCTTTCTTATAAAAATAAGGGAGCTGGCTGTCCTTTGACTAAAAAAGGCAGGGAGCAAATTAAAAAAGCAGTGCAAGAGTTAAAAAAAGAAAAAATAGATTTAATATTCTCTTCTGATTTTTTAAGAACTAAGCAAACAGCTGAAATTATTTCAAAAGAAATTGGAAAGAAAGTAAAATATGATAAACGTTTAATAGAAGTAAATATTGGTATTTTTGATGGTAAAAATATTAAAGAGTACCGTAAATTATTTGAAGGGAAAATAGATAAATTTGACAAAAGGCCGTTTAAAGGAGAAAGCTACACAGATGTTAAAAAGCGAGTCTACGATTTTCTAAAAGAAGTAGATAAAAAATACAAAAATAAGAATATTTTAATTGTTAGCCATGGCGGTCCAATCTTAATGGCGGAAAGTATTGTTAAAGGATTTTCTCAACAAGAAATTACACAACACTGGCAAGATAGAAGTATGGATGTTGGAGAATTAAGGAGATTAGAATTTAAGCTTTTTCCTTATAATAAAGAAAATCAAGAATTGGATTTTCACAAACCATATATTGATGAAGTAAAATTTGAGTGTCCTAAATGTAATAATTTAATGAAGCGAGTTCCAGAAGTGATTGATTGCTGGTTTGATTCTGGCGCAATGCCGTTTGCCCAGTATCATTACCCTTTTGAGCAAGAAAAATTTAAAAATCAATTTCCAGCTGATTATATTTGCGAAGCAATTGATCAAACAAGAGGCTGGTTTTATACCATGTTGGCAATCTCAACTTTATTAGATTTTGGCACTCCTTATAAAAATGTTATTTCTTTAGGCCATGTTTTAGACGAAAAGGGAGAAAAAATGTCAAAGTCCAAGGGCAATGTGGTTGATCCCTGGCATATAATTGAAAAATATGGTTCAGATGCTGCTCGCTGGTATTTTTATACTATAAATCAGCCAGGCGATTCCAAACTATTTACAGAAAAAGATGTAGATAAGGCATTAAAGAAATTTATTCTTACTTACTATAATGTATATACCTTTTTTGAAACATATGTTCCAAAAGAAAACTCAAAGCTCAAAATTCAAAGTGCAAAGCCACAACGCAAAGCTCAAAACTTGTTAGATAGATGGATAATTTCCAGATTAAATGAATTAATTTCAGGGGTTTCTGAAAAGATAGATAATTACGATATTACTTCAGCGGCCAGAGATATAGAGGATTTTGTTATCAACGATTTATCTTTATGGTATGTGAGAAGATCTAGGAAGAGATTTCAGAACCCCAAAACAAAAAAAGATTTTCAAGAAGCGTCGCAAACTTTGGGATTTGTTCTTCTTAGCTTAGCTAAGTTGACAGCCCCGTTTGTTCCATTTATTTCAGAAGAAATATGCCAAAATTCTTCGAAAAATAAATCTGTTCATTTAGAAGATTGGCCAAAACCAGATAAGAAGGCAATTGATAAGAAATTAGAAGAAAAAATGAAAATAGTGCGGGAAATTGTAGCAAAGGGATTGGCTCAACGAGCAAAGGCAGGAATAAAAGTCCGTCAGCCGCTCGCTTTGCTCGAAGTAAAAAGTAAAAATGAAAAGCTAAAAAGGAATAAAGAATTATTAGGATTGATTAAAGATGAAGTAAATGTGAAAAAAATTACCTTTGATAAAACCTTTAAATTAGATACTAAAATTACGCCGAAGTTAAGAGAAGAAGGAATAATCAGGGAGATTATTCGAAATATTCAAGAAATGCGTAAAAAAGCTGGTTATAAGCCCAAACACCGGGTGTTTGTTAGATATTCTGGGGAAGAAAAGCTCTGTGAAATTTTAAAGAAAAATAAAAAGACAATTTTAAAAGAGATTGTAGTTAAGGACCTTTTAGAGGGTGACAGACCAAAAAGAGTTTTTGATATTGAGAAAACTTTTAAAATAGAAGGCCAAGAACTCTGGCTGGGAATTAGAAGAATTTAATTATGGCTGTTCATTATAGGACAAAAAGTTTTTTTATAACAGAGATTGCTCAAGGAGAATCAGATAAATTATTTGTAGTTTATACAAAGGATTTTGGAAAGTTAAAGATTTTAGGAAAAGCAATTAGAAAAATTAAATCAAAGCTAAGGGGCGGAGCAGGGCTTTTTTATCTTTCAGAAATTGAATTTATTCAAGGAAAAACTTATAAAACCTTGACTGATACTATTTTGATTAATAGCTTTCCAGATATAAGAAAAGATTTAGAAAAATTAAAAACTGCTTTTCAAATTAGCGATGTCTTGGATAAATTAGTTAAAGATGAAGAAAAAGACGAGAAAATTTGGGAATTACTGAAAGAAGTTTTTGAGAAATTGAAAATTGAAAATTCAATGAAAATTGGAAATTGGAAATTAGAAATTATATACTACTATTTTCTTTGGAATCTTCTTTCTGCTTTAGGATATCAGCCAGAGTTTTATAAATGTTCATCTTGTGGAAAAGAATTAAAACCATTTCAATTATACTTCAGTCCAGAGCAAGGGGGAATTGTTTGTAATGTTTGCGCTCAGGAAATTAAAAAAGAGGATTCTTTGACTAAATTAATAGAGATAAAGCCAGATGTTATAAAAATTTTACGGCTTTTTCTGCAAAAAGATTGGTCTGTTCTATCAAAGTTAAAAGTTGAAGAAAAAAATAAAGAGTTATTAGAAACAATTTCTGAAGATTATCTTTCTTTTGTTTTGGAAAATTTCTGAAAAACTGTTAAGATAAAAAGATGAGAAACAAATTGATATTATTTTTAATATTTTTGAGTGTTCTTATAGGAGTAACTGGTTTTTGGTATTATCAGAAAAATATTTATTCAAAAGAAATTATAAAGCTTGAAATATTGGGTTCTGAAAAAGTAGAAGCAGGTGAAGAGATTGAGTATCTTGTTAAATATAAAAATAATGGTAATACAAGAGTTGAAGAGCCAAAGCTTATTTTTGAATACCCTGAAAACTCAATAACTGATGATGGTCATTTGAGGGACGAGATAGAGATTGAAAAATTAGGCGAGGCAATTTATCCTGGTCAAGAGAAAACATTCAGTTTTAAAGCCCGGCTTTTAGGAAAAGAGGGCGAGAAAAAACAGGCAAAGGCAGTTCTGACCTACAGGCCCAAGAATTTAGAATCACGATATGAATCAAAAACCACTTTTACTTCTATTATTGAAAAGGTCCCTTTGACTTTTGAGTTTGATTTTCCTTCAAGAATCCAGGAAGGCAAAGAAATTAAATTTCATTTGAATTATTTTTCTTATATTGACTATCCTCTTTCTGATTTAGGCATAAAAGTTGAATATCCTTTTGGTTTTGAGTTCATAAAGTCTTCTCCTTCTGCTTTAGAAAATACAGATTGGTCAATCAATCTTTTAGATAAATCAGAGGGAGGCAGGATTGAGATTACAGGCAAGCTTTCCGGCAATGTTGGAGAAAAGAAAATTTTTCAAGCTGAATTTGGTGTTTGGCAAGAAGGGGAATTTGTGTTGTTAAAACAAGCGTCCAAAGGCGTTGAAATTATTGAACCATCGCTTTATATCTCACAACAGATTAATAGCAATCCGCAATATGTTGCTAATGCAGGGGATTTGCTGCATTATGAGATTTTTTTTAGGAATATCGGGGAAAAGGCGCTAACTAATCTTTCTTTAGTAACAAAGCTGGAAGGAAAGCTGTTTGATCTTAATAGCATTAAAACATTTGATGGTAATTTTGGGCCTGGAGACAATTCAATTATTTTTGACTGGAAAAAAGTTTCAAAGCTCCAGTTTTTAGATTCTCAAGAAGAGGGCAGGGTTGAGTTCTGGATAAATTTGAAAGATGACTGGCAAATGGACAATTCAGGAGATAAAAATTTGACAATAAAAAATAAAATTTATTTAGCTCAACAAGCTCGGGAAGAATTTATAACTAAAGTGAATTCAAAGTTAGTTGTTGAACAAAAAGGATATTTCCAAGACGAGGTCTTTGGGAATTCCGGACCAATTCCTCCAGAAGTTGGTAAAACTATCACTTATACTATAATCTGGCAAATTAAGAATTATTACAATGATATCAAAAATGTAAGAGTTAAAGCAGTTTTGCCAAAAGAAGTAAGCCTTACTAGTAAGATTTTTCCAGAACAACAAAAAGAAAAATTTTCTTTTGACTCTGATTCTAGAGAAATTGTTTGGAATATAGAAAATTTAGGAGCAGAAATAGGTATTTTAGATTCTGATGTTTCTGCTGTTAGTATGAGTTTGGCTTTCCAGATTGCTTTTACGCCAAGTATTCATCAAACAGGACAAACACCAGAAATTATTAAGGAAGTTTTGATTTTTGCTGAAGATACTTGGACAGAAGAATTATTAGAGAGCAATGATGAAAACATAGATACAACCCTGCCTGATGATGAAACCATTACTGACGAACAAGGCATTGTTCAATAGGATCGCTCGAATTTCTTTCTTTCCTCCCCGCCAAGGCGGGGTCTCGGAAAGCAAGAAATCCTCACCATCCTATTTTAAAAATAGGTTTTCTTCGCAAAAATACTATATAAATATGGATAATTTAATAAATAAAATTATTTCTCTTTGCAAAAGGCGGGGATTTGTCTTTCCCAGTTCTGAAATCTATGGCGGTTTTTCAAGCTGTTATGATTTCGGACCTTTGGGAGTAGGACTCAAAAGAAATATTAAAAATCTCTGGTGGGATGAAATGACAAAACTCCATGATAATATTACGGGATTAGATGCTGGTATTCTAATGTCGCCAAAAGTTTGGCAGGCATCTGGTCATTTAGCTGCTGGTTTTGCTGATGAATTAGTTGAATGTAAAAAATGCCATAAGCGATTTAAGTTAGATGAAATAGAAACAAAATCCCGCAGTATGCGGGAAAAATGTCCGGAATGCAGGGGAGAATTAACTAAACCAAAGAAATTTAACCTAATGATGAAGACATTTGTAGGGCCTGTTGAGAATGAAGCAGCTAAAACTTATTTAAGGCCGGAGACCTGTCAGGGGATTTATGTTAATTTTTTAAATGTTTTAAATTCAATGAGAATGAAAATTCCTTTTGGTATTGCCCAGATCGGCAAGGCATTCAGAAATGAAATTACGCCTGGCAATTATATTTTTCGTCTTCGTGAATTTGAACAAATGGAAATGCAGTGGTTCTCTGAATCATCTAAGGCAGATGATTGGTTTAATTATTGGAAAGAAAAGCGCTTAAAATGGTATTTAAATTTAGGGATAAAAAAAGAGAACTTGAGAGCCGTAGAAATTCCTAAAAAAGAACGAGCTCATTATGCTAAACGACAAATAGATATTGAATATCATTTTCCATTCGGCTCGCCGGGCGGCGAAGCGGGCTGGAAGGAAATTGAAGGGGTTCATAATAGAGGTGATTTTGATTTATCCAATCACGCGAAACACAGTAAGGAAGATTTATCTTATTTTGACGAAGCGAATGGCAAAAAATACATTCCTCATATTATTGAAACATCAGTAGGAGTAGAGCGGATTTTATTAGCTTTTCTTTGCGATGCTTATACAGAAGTAAAAGGCGGAAGAACAGAAACAACCAAGGCAGTAAAAGAAGTTGAATCAGTTTTGAAATTAGATAAGCGGTTAGCTCCAATTAAAGCAGCAGTTTTGCCTTTAGTAAAAAACAAGCAGAAGCTGGTAAAAAAAGCTAAAGAAGTTTATAAATTGTTAAAAACCAATTTTACCTGCCAATACGATGAGGTTGGTTCTATAGGTCGCCGGTACCGAAGAGTTGATGAGATTGGTGTTCCTTTTGCAGTTACAGTGGACTTTGAGACCTTGGAGGATAACGCAGTTACTCTCCGCGACCGCGACACAATGAAGCAGGAAAGAGTAAAGATTAATCAAATTGTTGAGGTAATAAATAAGAAATTTGCTGTCGCTATTTGATACCGACAAACTATTTTTATGAAAGAACTTTTATCTGAATATTCTTCTTTATTAAAAAATCTTCATCAAATCGCTTTAAAAAGCGATTGTTATTTAATTGCGCGCATTCAAGAACAAAAAACAAAATCTGTGAATGTGATAGATAATAAATTAGAACAGGCGAGAAAAGATTGTTTATTAGGCATAGGTATGCGTGTTTTTACCAAGAGTGGTCATAATGCCTTTGGGTCAATAGACGATATTCGCAATAAAAATGAGGTTATTAAACTTTTAAAACAAATTATTTCTTCAGCGAAAAAGGCAGAAAAATTAAAATTTGCTACAAATAAAGAAATTTTCAAACTAAAACCGACAAGAGATATTATAGTTCCTAAGACAAAATATTCTTTTGAGAAAATTAAATTAGAAGAAATTAAAAAAATACTAATTGATATAAACAAAGAAGCAAAAGAGTTCCTTCTAGTAAAAGCTAACAGTTCATTTAATATAGCTGAAGAAATATGGAGAATAACCAGGTCTGACGGAACAGATGTAAGTTTTCAAATTCCTCGCAGTGTTTTGGGTAGTATCTTAACCTATAAGGAAAAGGGAGAAACCATCCAGAGAGGTGCAAGTATAGGCGGTAAAAGTTATGAAATACTGTTAGGTAGAGAAAGTCGGCAAAAGCTGATAAAAGAAATCAAAAAATTATCTATAGTGATGCCCAAATTAATTAAAGCTTCTGTGTATAAATCTGGAAGTTACGATTTACTCTTAGATACACGATTAGCTGGTACCCTAATTCACGAGGCATTTGGGCATGCTGCTGAATCCGATATACTTTATGCAGGTTCTATTCTAAGCAAAAATAGAAAATTATTAAAAGGTAAAAAAGTAGCTAACTCTGTGGTTTCTATTTACGATTATGCTCAAGAAAATGAACGAGGTTTTTATCCCTATGATTCTCAAGGCGTAAAAAGAAAAAAAATAACTATTGTAGATAAAGGAATTTTGAAAGAAGCGATATCTGATGTCTATACAGCAGAAAAAATTGGAGCGCTTTTAACAGGTGGTTCAAAAGCAGAATTTTATAGTTCTATTCCTATACCCCGAATGAGCAACACGATTTTAGAAGTAGAAAAAGTTATTGATGATAAAATATTTTCTAAAGAATTGTCCGACATTTCTATACAAGAGCTCAAAAATTTTTTAGTTAAATCTGATATTTTGAAAAAAGGAAGAAAAATTCTTTTTCTTCAAGGAACCAGAGGAGGACAAGTTAATACCCTAAAAGGAGCATTTATGCTTGGTATGAATGCACTTTACGAATTTACTGAAAACTCGGTTAAATTATTTAAACCTGCTTCGTTTAGCGGAACAACTTTAGATGCTCTTCGCTCAATAAAATTTGCTTTAGGTAAAAAAACTTACGGTTTTCCGGGTACTTGCGGTAAGACAGGACAGTGGGCTCCTGTTTCTGAAATTGCCAATCAATTTATTTTTATTGCTGCCAACAAAAAAGTCAAAATCGGAGGCAATTAGTTTTTTATGTTTGCTCAAAAATTTTATAAAAAATTTGAAGACGCTAAGAATAAAAAAATAATTTCAAATTATCGGGTTTTTATTTCAAAAACAAAGGGTTGTCAGATAGGTGTCACTAACGAGGAAATAGCCGGCGTGTATAATCCCATCACTCTTTCTTCAGAAATTTCAGGTGATTGTCTTGTTCAATGGCAAAATGGCCTAATCAGTTCGGCTAATTTAGATGATGAAACCTTATATCGTTTTGAAAAATTTTTGCGGGAGCTAAAATTTTTAAGCTATAAAGACCCGGCTATGGCGAATTTTCTTCCTCCTCAAAAATATCCTAATGTCAAATTATACGATAAAAATGTAGATGACATTATTGAAGGTAAAGAAAAGATACTACTAGATTTGGTATTAAAGTTAAAAAAATGGCAGGATAGAATAAAGACAAAAGTAAAGGAAATTTCTGCTTATGCTATAAATATAGAAAATGTGGTTTTTACTTCTAATGGCTTGTTTGAATCAGAAAAGTCAACCTTATGCGGTTATGCCTCTACCTATGAAGATACAATCGTTCTTGAAGATAGCTTAAGAAAAGTTCCTAAAAAAAATAAAATTGACGAAAAAAGAAGATTTATTGAGCAATTTTATTTTGAGTTGACAAAGAGTCGCAAAGTTAAACCAAAAGATAAAAAAATGCTATGTCTCTTGGCGCCTTGGGTTTCCAAAGATATATTTTATCATTTTATTATTAGTAATTTGGACGGTTCTTCGGTTTATAACAAACAAAGTTGCTTTTCTATAAATAATTTCAAAAATAAGAAGCAAATTTTAAGAAGAGATTTAAGTTTGAAATATGACCCTACTATTGATTTTGATGTTGGTTCTTACAAATTTACCGGGGAAGGTGTGAACAGCCAGCCAACTGATTTTATAAAAAACGGCAAATTAGAAACCCCGATTTTGGACTTAAAATATGCTAAATTACAGAAAAGTAAGCCAACAGCCATTTTTAGCAGCCAAGCAATACCTTTACTAAAATCTGGAAAAGAAATCTCTTTTGAGAAATGTTTTAATATAATTGACGAAGGAATTATGGTTTTTAATGTCTTGGGTCTGCATACCCAAAGTCCGGTGAGCGGTGATTATTCCTTGCCCTCCCCGCAAGTGCTATATGTTAAAAATGGCAAAATCGTTGGCAGGACAAGAGCAATAATTGTAGGCAATCTTTTTGAGGATATGAATCAAAAAGATTTTCAGCTAATAAATTTTGCTACAGAAAAATTTCCTGGTTTTTTAATAGAAACAAATGTAAGTTTTGAATCGGTTCAATAAATAGTTGATTATATTATAAAAAATGATATTCTAAAAGTAGCTAAAGATATTTTTTATGACTAATGAGAAAATATTAGATATTAGCTGGGCAACAATTTTAAAAATTGCTGTAGCTGGTATAATTTTTTATTTTTTATATTCAATTAGCGAATTTTTAGTTTTGTTTGCTTTTGCTTTTGTTATTGCAATGCTTTTTGAGCCAGCCATTAAATGGTTTGGCAGAAGAAGAGTCCCTCGTTTTTTAGCAATTACTTTTATTTATCTTTCAATTTTTGGCATTTTAAGCATTTGTATTTATCTTTCAGCTCCTTATTTTATTGCTGAAGTTCAATATTTTTCAGAATATTTTCCACAGGTATTTCCAGAATACTTTGGAAAAATATCTCCTTTTTTTGAAAAGATAGGCCTTGAATCATTTAAAGATTTGGAAACATTTTTAAGTAAAATTCAAGGAAATTTAGAACAATTGGGTGGAAATGTTTTTAGCGCTATTTTTGTGTTCTTTGGCGGTATTTTTAGCGCTGTTTTTATTATTACTATTGCTATTTTTCTTTCTTTAGAAAGGAAGAATATAGAAAAAGGATTAACTCTTTTCTTCCCCAAAAAATATGAGGATTATTTGCTTAATGCCTGGATAAAATCACAGAAAAAAATTACTGGCTGGTTTTTAATGCGCATTATCGGAGTTGCCTTTGTCGGAATAAGTTCATATATTGCTTTCTATTTTCTTAATGTAGAGTATGCTGTTTCTTTAGCTTTAATTGCCGGTATTTTTGATTTTGTTCCTATAATTGGACCATTTTTTGCCGCTATTATCGCCTTCTTTATAATTTCTATGGATAATATCGCAAAAGCGATTTTTGTTTTAATAGCTTTCGGCCTTATTCAGCTTATTGAGAATAGTATTCTTTTGCCAGTTCTTTCAAAAAAAGTTATCAAAGTTTCACCTCTCTTGGTTATAATAGCCCTTTTCATTGGCGGAAAATTTTGGGGACCGTTAGGAGCCATTTTGGCTGTGCCATTAGCCGCAATCTTAATGGATTTTTTCAAGGACTTTTTAGAAAAGCGAAAAGAGGAAGAGGAAGAGGAAGAGGAAGAGGAAGTAATATCACAAAATGAGTAAATTTAATTTGTTTTATTTGACTTTTCATTTGAAAAAGATATAGCAAGACAAGTCTTGATATATTACACTTCGTGTATTATAATAAAAATGATGACTACAACAATAATAAAAGAAAAAAACACTATAAAAATTGGCAAAGAACCAATGGTGATTTTGCCTTTGAAAAAGTGGGAAGAGATAGAAGAAATGCTTGAGGATTTTGAGGATATGATCAGGTTTAATAAGGCCTTTAAAGAAAGTCGTGGAGAAAAAATGATTAGCTTAAAAGAATTGAAAAGAAAATATAGCTTAAAATCATAATGTTTGAAGTTCAATTAACAAAACGGGCAGAAAGAGAATTCAATAGATTGCCGAATAATTTAAAACAGAAATTTTATAACGAATTCAAAAAACTTTCAGTAGATATTTTTGAACATCCACAAGTTAGAAAAATTCAAGATACTGAGTTTGGTTATCGCCTCCGCATCGGCCGGTGGCGTATTTTGTTTGCTCTTTTCTCAAAAGAGAAACGAATAGAAATTGTAGATATTTTTATAGAAAAAGGAAAAGACGACTATCGCAAAAGAAGAAAATTATTATAGTAGAGGAAAAGAAACAGAATTACTCACAAAATTTATGTCAAGCAAAAAGAAAAAATTTTATATCACTAGTAGTTTAGCCTATACAAATGCTCTGCCGCATATAGGATTTGCTCAAGAACTGATTCAAGCCGATGTTCTTGCTAGATATCATCGGTTTTTGAGTGAAGAAACTTTCTTTTTAACCGGAACAGATGAACATGGCCAAAAAAATTTAAAGGCGGCTGAAAAAGCTGGAAAGAACCCAAAAGAATTTACAGATGAGATTTCAGATAAGTTTAGAAACCTAACAAATGTTTTGAATTTATCTAACGATGATTTTATCAGAACTACTGATCAAAAACGTCATTGGCCGACAGTAAAAAAGGTTTGGCTGAAATTAAAAAAAAATGGCGATATTTGCAAGAAAAAATATAAAGGATTTTATTGTATTGGTTGTGAAGCCTTTATTACGAAGAAAGATTTAGTGAATGGAAAATGTCCTATTCACAAAAAGAGGCCAGAGATTATTGAAGAAGAGAATTATTTTTTTAAACTCTCAAAGTACTCAAAAAAAATAAAAAAGGCGATAGAAAAAGATAAGGTTAAAATTATTCCTCAAACCCGAAAAAATGAGATTTTAAGTTTTGTAAAGCAAGGGTTAAAAGATATTAGTTTCTCTCGCTCAAGGCAAAATTCGAAATGGGGAATTCCTGTGCCAGAAGACAAAAATCAGACCATTTATGTATGGAGCGATGCCCTTGTAAATTATGTTTCTGCTCTTGGCTATGCTCAGAACAATGAAAAATTCAAAAAATTCTGGCCAGCTGATGTACATTGTATTGGAAAAGATATAATCAGATTCCATGCTATAATTTGGCTTGGCATATTGCTTTCTTTAAAGCTAAAACTACCTAAAATTATTCTTGTTCACGGTTTTATCACATCTGGCGGTCAGAAAATGTCAAAATCTTTGGGAAATGTTGTTGACCCATTTGTATTAGTTGAAAAATACGGGACTGATGCTGTTAGGTATTTTCTTTTGAGGGAGATTTCTCCAACTGAAGATGGTGACTTTACTTATGAAAAATTTGAAGCAAGATATAATGCAGATTTGGCAAAAGGGCTGGGAAATCTTACTGCTCGGGTCTTGACCATGGCAGAAAAAATAAAAACTTCCCGAAGCAGAGCAAGCTTGCTACGAGACAAGCAAAATTTAAAAGTAACCAAAGCTATTAGAAATACAGAGAAAAAATATAAAAATGCCTTAGATAATTTTAAATTTAATGAAGCATTGGAAGAAATTTGGAAGTTAATTAGTTATTGCGATAGATATATAGAAAAGGAAAGGCCTTGGGAGAAATCCGAGAGACAGTTATTAGTAATTAGTGAGTTGTTATTTGCTTTAACAAATATAGCTGAAATGTTAGAGCCGTTTTTACCAGAAACATCAGAAAAGATATTGAAACAAATCAAAGCCAAAAAAAGCAAATC
This sequence comes from Candidatus Parcubacteria bacterium, assembly GCA_023131895.1. NCBI lineage: Bacteria > Candidatus Parcubacteria > Candidatus Parcubacteria bacterium. The sequence continues at coordinate 274,464 of JAGLYZ010000002.1, read as the reverse complement.
GCTTTTTCCGCGAATTAAGTAAAGGCTACAAAAACAAGATTTTTAAATCATTACAGTTTGCTCGGATTTCGAAATTTCCTCGCGCTTTACCCTAAAGGGCTCCGACACGTCTTCGGAAAATTCAGAATCCTCGCCAACCTAATTTGAAAAATCTGTTTTCTTTGCAAGAAGATTTTACTTTTACATTTTAACTTTTTAATTATGCTTGTAGATACTCATGCTCATCTTAATTTTGCTGCTTTTGACAGAGATAGAGATGAAGTTATAAAGAGATGTTTAGATAATAATATTTGGATGATAAATGTAGGGACAAATTATGAGACCTCAAAAAAAGCAGTTGAAATTTCAAAGGATTATAATGAAAGAGTATATGCGGCGATTGGACTTCACCCTATTAATATTAAACAAAACTCAAAAGTCAAAACTCAAAAGTCAAAGCCACAACTTAAAACTCAAAACTTAGAAGATATATTAGAAGAGAATTTTAATTTCAATAAATACAAAGAATTAGCAAAATCTAAAAAAGTAGTGGCTATTGGCGAAATTGGATTGGATTATTACTATAAGCCGAAAACAAAGAAAAAGCTTGCGCTTTTTAAAGAAAAACAAAAAGCACTTCTTGAGCAGGAATTAAAATTAGCCGAAGAATTAAATCTGCCAGTAATCTTTCACTGCCGAATGGCTCACGACGATTTAATAGAAATACTTGAGGTCAGACCTCCTATAGAAGGTCTGACCTCGGTAATCCATTCTTTTACCGGTACTTGGGAGCAGGCAGAGAAATTTTTAGAAATGGGATTTTATTTAGGTTTTAATGGAATTGTTTTTAAATTAGACCTTGATGAAATAATTAAAAAAACGCCATTAGATAGAATTTTGATTGAAACAGATTGTCCTTTTTTAACTCCGCCTTTGCCCGCCAAAGCTTTAGCGAAGGCGGGCCGAAATGAACCCATTTTTATCAAATACATTGCCGAACATATTGCTAAAATTAAAAATATCCCTCTTGAGAAAATAGCTGAAATCACCAGTACAAACGCTAAAAAGTTGTTTAAAATTTAAGTTTTTTATACAGACACATTTTATATTCGGCTTGTAATAGGCTGATTTTTTTTGTAAGATTAAGATATAATTATAGTTCAATGATGAAAAAATACGAACCGCAAAAAATTGAGCCAAAATGGCAAAGAACTTGGGAAAAATCAGAAATATATAGAGCTCAAGATTTTTCAAAGAGACCTAAAAAATATATTTTAATTGAATTTCCTTATCCTTCAGGAGAAGGGCTTCATGTTGGTCATTTAAGACCTTATACTGCCTTAGACGCTGTTGCTCGAAAAAAAAGAATGGAAGGATATAATGTTTTGTTTCCTATTGGCTGGGATGCTTTTGGTTTGCCGGCAGAAAATTATGCTATAAAAACAGGGATTCATCCTCAAGAAGCAACTAAAAAAAATATCGCCAATTTTAAAAGACAATTTAAAAATTTAGGTCTTTCTTTTGATTGGAATAGGGAAATTAATACCACTGACACAAAATATTACAAATGGACTCAATGGATTTTTCTTCAGCTTTTTGAAAAGGGCTTGGCTTATCAGGCAGAAATACCTATTAACTGGTGTCCTTCCTGCAAAATTGGCTTAGCCAATGAAGAAGTGGTTTCCGGTAAGTGCGAGCGCTGCAATACTCAAGTAGAAAAAAAAATAAAAAAACAATGGATGTTAAAAATCACTAAATATGCTGACCGGCTGATAGATGATTTAGAAAAGCTTGATTATTTAGAAAAAATTAAAGCCCAGCAGATAAATTGGATTGGCAGAAGTTATGGCATAGAAATTAATTTCAAAATTGAAAATTCTCAAGACACAATAAAAGTTTTTACTACTAGGACTGACACTATTTTCGGGGTGACAGCTGTTGTCTTAGCTCCGGAACATTCCTTGATTGAAAAGCTAATTACAGATGGCAACAATGAGAAAGTAATTAATTATATTGAACAATCAAAGAAAAAAAGTGATTTTGAAAGAACAGAATTAAAAAAAGAAAAAACAGGAGTTTTTACTGGCTCTTATTGTATTAATCCAGTAAATAATGAAAAAATTCCTATTTGGATAGGAGATTATATAGTGGCGACTTATGGAGGAGGGGCAGTAATGGTAGTTCCTGCTCATGACAAACGAGATTTTAATTTTGCTAAAAAATATAAATTGCCAGTCAAAGAAGTAATAGTCTCGCGAGAACGGTTCTCGTTGACGAAATCAACGAGAACCGTTCTCCCCAAGTTAAATGAATGTTTTGTAGAAGACGGAGTTTTGATTAACTCCGGACAATTTTCGGGTTTGAGTTCAAAAAAAGCAAGAGATGAAATGCTAAAATGTGCTGAAAAGCAGGGCTTTGGCAGAAAAACAGTTCACTACAGACTAAGGGACTGGGTTTTTTCCAGACAGCATTACTGGGGAGAACCGATGCCAATTATTCATTGTGAAAAATGCGGTGCAATTCCAGTGCCGGAGAAAGATTTACCAGTAAAACTTCCTTATATTGAAAAGTATCAGCCAACAGGCACTGGTGAATCGCCTTTAGCAAAAATTAAAGATTGGGTTGATATCAAGTGTCCAAAATGCAAGGGACCAGCTAAAAGAGAAACCGACACTATGCCTAACTGGGCTGGTTCTTCTTGGTATTTTATGCGCTATACTGATACTGATAATAATAAATCGTTAGCTGATTCCAAAAAATTAAAATATTGGCTGCCAGTAGATTGGTATAACGGCGGCATGGAGCACACAACTTTGCATCTTCTATATTCTCGTTTTTGGTATAAATTTCTTTTTGATATTGGCATTGCTCCGCAGGCAGAACCCTATACTCGAAGGACTTCTCATGGTATAGTTTTAGCTGAAGATGGAAGAAAAATGTCAAAGTCATTTGGCAATGTAGTTAATCCTGATGATATTATTAAAGAATACGGAGCAGATACTTTGCGTGTTTATGAAATGTTTATGGGTCCATTTGGTCAGGCAATTGTCTGGAGCGCTAAAGGAGTGAAAGGTGTTTATCGGTTTTTAGAAAAAGTTTGGAAATTGAGTTTGGAGTGTTCTAAAAACGAAAAAAGCAGTCCCAAAATAATAAGAGCGATTCATCAACTTAATAAAAAAATAGATGAGGATTTAGAAGCAACAAAATTCAATACCATCATTGCTGGTTTTATGAAGTTTGTAAATTTGGGTTTGGAAGATAAAAAAGAAGTTGGCAAAGATACAATTGAAAAAATGTTGATTTTGCTTTCTCCTTTTGCGCCGCATATTTCAGAAGAGATTTATCAAAATTTAGGTTATAAAAAATCTATTTTTAAAGAAAAATGGCCCAAGTATAATCCGAAGTTAATTAAAGAAGAAAAAATCTTTTTAATCATCCAGATTAATGGCAAAATGCGCGACAAAATAGAAGTTGAAATAGACATTTCAGAAGAAGAAGCAAAAAGATTGACATTAGAGAGAGAAAAAGTTAAAAAATGGATAGAGGACAAGCCCATCAAGAAGGTGGTATTTATTAAAGGAAGATTAATTAATATTGTTTGTTAAAATTTTTGAGTTATCTCGCCACTAATTTTACAAATTAGTATCGGGATGCTCAATTTTGTTTCCGCTTAGCTTTGCCTTACGGCTTGCTTCGCGGACAAAATTGGCATGTGCGGCATCGTTGGCTACATTGGTAAAAAAAATGATCCCCAAATTGGTCTGAACGCCTTGAAGCGTTTGGAATACAGAGGATATGATTCTGCTGGAATGGCAGTATTTAATCCTGAAAAACAGGAGATTTTTTGTTTGAAAGCAAAAGGAAAGATAAGCGAGCTTGAGAATAAATTTTCTCAATCGCCTTTCAACGGTAATCCTTTTATACTGCATACTCGCTGGGCAACTCATGGCGAAGCAAGTGAAATAAACGCGCATCCGCATTGGGACTGTAAAAAAAACATTTATGTCGTCCACAACGGTATTATTGAAAACTATAAAGAATTGAAAGAGCAGTTAATGTCAGAAGGGCATCAATTTATTAGCGAAACAGACACAGAGGTTATCGCTCATTTAATAGAGAGTTGCTTCAAAAGCAATTTAGAAGAAGCTGTAAGACAAGCGCTGAAAAAAGTTAAAGGAGCTTATGCTTTGGCAGTTATTGCCCGAAAAGACCCGGAAAAGATTGTTGCGGCAAAACTTGGTTCACCTTTAATTTTAGGAATCAACAATGATGAGTTTTTAGTAGCTTCAGATACTTCTGCTATTATTTCACATACTAATCAGGTTATTACATTAGATGATAATGAAATCGCTGTTTTGTCCCCAAATAATTTTTTTATATTAAAAGAAAAACCAATTGAAAAAATTGAATGGGAGACAGAAGAGGCGCAAAAACAGGGTTTTTCACATTTTATGTTAAAAGAGATTTTTGAACAGCCATCAACAATAGAAAAAAGCATTGCCGGAAGAATGATTTTAGAGCAGGGATTAGCGAAATTAGGAGGGTTAGAACAGGTTTCAGAACAATTAAAGAAGATAGAAAAAGTCGTTATTGTTGCCTGTGGCACTGCAAGTTACGCCGGCAAAGTAGGAGAATATATGTTTGAAGAGTATGCTAAGATTCCGACAAAATTGGAGATAGGTTCCGAGTTTCGTTATAAGAATTCTATTTTAGACGATAAAACAGCTGTTTTAGTTATTTCCCAATCAGGTGAAACAGCAGATACTTTAGAGGCAGTGAAAGAAGCAAAAAGAAAAGGATGTTTGTGTTTAGGATTAGTGAATAGAGTCGGTTCTTCAATTGCCAGGGAAACAGATGCTGGTGTTTATTGTCGCATTGGTCCAGAAATTGCTGTTGCCTCAACTAAAGCATTTATTTCCCAATTGTCTATTTTGGTTCTGATTACTGTTGGACTTGGCAGACAGAGAGAAATGAGTTTAGTTGTTGGTAAAAAGATTTTGGAGGAACTGCAGAAATTGCCTGAGTTGTCTAAAAAGATTTTTAGTCAGGCCGATTACATCAAAGAATTGGCAAGGAAATATTCTCAATATAGGAATTTTTATTTTTTGGGGAGAAAATATAATTTTCCTATTGCCCTAGAGGGTTCTCATAAATTAAAAGAAATTGCTTGGAAAATTCATGCTGAAGCTTATCCTGCAGGAGACATGAAACATGGAGCAATTGCTTTAATTGATGAGAATTTTCCCACTTGTGTTATCTGTCCTTCTGATTCAGTTTATGATAAAATGAAAAATGCCATAGAAGAAATTAAGGCAAGACACGGAAAGATTTTAGCTGTGGCTACTGAAGGAAATGAAGAAATAAAAAATTTGGCTGATGACGTAATTTATATTCCAAAAACCCTTGAGATGCTTACTCCAATTTTAAGTATTATACCTTTACAACTTTTTGCTGCTTATCTTGGCTTGGAACTTGGTTTGGATATAGACAAGCCCAGAAATTTAGCAAAAAGTGTAACTGTAGAATAAAAAATATGACCAATCTTTATAAAGACATTCCAGCTGGCGATAATTTGCCAGAGGAAATAAATGTAGTAATTGATATTCCAAAAGGTTGTGCTAACAAGTATGAATATGATGAAGAAAAAGGATGCTTTAAGTTAGACAGAGTTAATTATTCGTCCTTATTTTATCCTTGCGATTATGGTTTTATACCTCAGACACATTCAGAAGACAGCGACGCTTTGGATGTTTTGCTTTTAACTACTTATCCTACTTTTTCTGGTTGCGTTGTTAAAGCCAGACCAGTTGGTTTGCTTTTAATGAAAGATGAAGCAGGGATTGATAATAAAATTATAGCTGTACCAGTAGAAAAAGTTGATCCGCGATTTAAAGAAATTCAAGACATTGAAGATATTGGTGAACATCATAAGAAAGAGATTAAAAACTTTTTTGAAGATTGTAAGAAATTAGAGCCGGAGAAATATAAATATGTGAAAGTAGAAGATTTTGAGAAAAAAGAAAAGGCAATGGAAATAATTCAAAAAGCAGTTGAAAAGTATAAAACAAATAATAAATAGATGTTTGAAAATATTTTAGAGAAACCAAACAAAAAAGTTATTCTTTTAGGAAACGAGGCAATAGTAAGAGGCGCTTTGGAAGCAGGCGTTCAGTTTGTTTCCACTTATCCTGGGACGCCGGCTTCAGAGATCGGTAATAGTTTTTATCAGATTCAAAACTCTAAAGACAAAATTAAAAGCTTATATTTTGAGTTTTCTGTTAATGAAAAAGTCGCGATAGAAGCAGCAGGAGGCGCTTCTTTTTCTGGTTTGCGCTCTTTGGTGGCAATGAAAAATTTTGGTTTAAATGTTGCTTCTGATTTTTTACTTCCATTGGTTTATTCTGGAGTTAAGGGAGGAATGGTAATTTTAATAGCAGATGATCCTTCCTGCCATAGCTCGGCTCAATCAGAAGAGAACAGCCGGGCTTTTGCGGCTTTAGCCAATATTCCTGTTCTTGAACCGTCAATCCCTCAAGAATGTAAGGATTTTATTAAATTTGCTTTTGATTTATCTGAAAAATTTGAAATTCCGATAATGATTAGAGAGACAACAAGAGTAGCGCACCAAAGCGCTCCAGTCAAACTAGACAAATTAAAAACATTGAGAACAGTTCTCCATGGAAAATTTATAAAGGACAATAAGAAATTTGTAACAATGCCGCCTCGAGTTATGGAAATGCATAAGGAACTTTTGGATAAGATTGAAAAAATACGTGAGTATAGCGAGAAAAGCAAATTGAATTTAATTAGAAGAGAAGCCGGAAGAGACCCGACCTCCGCCAGAATTGGCGGAGGTCGGGTCTCTGCGAAGCTCGGAATTATTACTTCCGGAGTTTCTTATCTCTATGTGAAAGAAGCATTAAAGGAATTAAATATTTCTTTGCCGGTTTTAAAGCTTGGATTTTTTCATCCCTTGCCAGAGAAAAAAATTAAAAATTTTATTAAAAATTTGGATAAGGTTTTAATAGTAGAAGAATTAGAACCATATTTAGAAAATGAAGTAATAAGAATGGCAAAAGAAGTAAATTGTGATTTAAAGATTATTGGCAAAGATTTAGTACCAGAAGTCGGCGAGTTGAAACCTGAAATAGTTATTCAGGCAATCGCCAAATTTACTGATAAAAAATTGGAATTGTTTGGCTCTGCCAGATCTGGCGAAGCTAGAAAAATTCCTCGTCGTCATCCTCAGCTTTGCCATGGCTGTCCTTATTGGTTGGTTTTTGGAGGCGTCAAAAAAGCTGCAAAAGGTATGGATGTAATTTTCGGCGGTGATATTGGCTGTTATATGTTGGCAGGATTTTCTCCCCACAATGTTCAGGATTATCTTTACTGTATGGGTTCTTCAATTGGTATTGCTCATGGGATTAAGAAGGTAAGCGAGCAAAAACTGATTACTTTTATTGGTGATTCAACTTTTTTCCATTCCGGCATTACTGGTTTGATTAACACGGTTTTTAATAAATCAAACCCATTAATAATTATTATGAATAATTCCACTACTGCTATGACTGGCCATCAGCCGCATCCAAGCGCGCCGACTGAACCAGATGGAGTAAGTATTGAAAATATTGTTAAAGCCTGCGGAGTTAAGCATTTAAAAACAATTGACCCGGTCAAACAGGAAGAATTTGTAAAAGCAATTAAGGATTTTTTAAACAAAAAAGAGGTTTCAGTAATAATTGCTAAACATCCCTGCAAATTCGTGCAGAAAAAATAGATTGTTTAACAATTCATCAAAAATTTGATAGGGCTAAAACAGCCCTTTTTAAATTAAGTGTGGGCTGAAAAACAAAAAGAGGTGATAAAATGACAAATCTGAATGGGATAGAAGTAGAAAATAGGTTTTTTGTTTCTTCCGGCGCTTTGGCTTATGGCAATAAATACCTTTGGGCAAAACCGTTTATTGACCCGACTATATTTGGCGCAGTAGTAACCAGGACTCTAACATTGGAACAGCGGCAGGGAAATTTTGGAGTTAGTCCAATAAAACCTAATGGGATTTTAAAACAGACACTTTGGGGTATTCAGATACTGAATGAACGGCCAACAGTTTTGCGAAAAATTCCCAACGGATGGATTAATGCTTTTGGCTGGTGGAATATTGGAATCAAAAGATATATCAGTGAGATTTATCCAAAAACAGAGAAAGTTCCCAAAATTGTCTCTATCGGAGGGTTTTCCATAAAAGAATATCTGGAAATGATCAGGCGGTTGAATGATTTAGCAATAATAGCCATTGAACTAAACGTTTCTTGCCCTAGTGTTAAAATTGACTGGGAAAAAGATGTTCTTCTTTTTAGAAAATTGATGGAGCAATGCAGAGAGGAAAGCAGGCATCCTTTATGGGAAGATAGTTGTAATCACAATTGTTCATCGTCCTGAAAAAGTGCCGAAGAACTATCGTGACCATAAAGTTCTTGCGTTGCTGGAAACAGAAGCCCATAATTGGCCAGCAGAAGAATGTCCACTGTGCAAGAAAGGATCCGAAGCTTTACCGCCAAAACCGAATTGGAAACGATTTGCCAGATTTGTGGCATAGCGGAATAAGGAGATAAAGAAAACAAAAAATAATCCGGTTTTGGTTTTCCAGAACCGTTTTTTTTATTTTCAGGAATTGCGAATCAATACTTTTTGTGCTAAAATAACAAAATATGAAAAAAGAATTTAACATAGTTATTGTTGGGACAGGTGGGCAGGGATTGATTACCCTGCTTCAAGTTTTGGCTGAAGCAGCCTTAATTGAGGGCTATGATGTAAAAACATCAGAGCTTCATGGTTTGTCTCAAAGAGGAGGTTCAGTAGAGGTGCATATTAGGTTTGGCAAAGAAATATCTTCGCCTTTAGTCATACAGGGAGGGGCAGATTTAATTTTGGCATTAGAAATACAGGAGAGTTTGAAAGGCGTTTATTTTGCAAATAAAAATACAATTTTTTTGATAAATAGGTTTTTTATTCCAATTTTAGGAGAGAAATTATTAAAAGAGCAGGAAATTTTAAAATCGCTTAGAAAAATAAGCAATAATATAATTTTAATTCCAGCAGCTGATATTTGTGAAAAAGAGCTTGGTAAAAATGTAGTGGCAGGCGTTTTTTTATTAAGTTATGCTTCTCACAAGAAAATTATTCCTTTAAAGCCAAATTCTATTTTAAAAGCAATGGAGAAGGTGGTGTCAGAAAAATACTTTGAATTAAATAAAAAAACTTTTGAATTTGCCAAAAAATATGACAAAGATTGATCCATATATTTTTAGGGCTTATGATATTAGAGGAATTTATCCTTCTCAAATAAATGAAGAATTTGCTTATAGGCTTGGTAAATCATTTGCAACTTTTAACCAAGGAAAAATTGTGGTTGGCAGAGATTGCAGAATTGGAGGAGAATCTCTGAAAAAGGAATTAGTCAAAGGATTGACTGAAAGCGGCGCTGAAGTGATTGATATTGGGATTGTTCCTACTCCATTAATAATTTTTGTTATCAGCTATTATGGTTTTAATGGGGGAATTTCTATCACTGCAAGCCATAATCCGAAAGAGTATCAAGGTTTTTTACTTTATAATAAAGAAGGTGTAGGAGTTGGAGTAGAAAATGGATTAGAGGAAATTAAAGAATTAATTCTTTCTGAAAAATTCAAAAAGGGCAAAGGTATTATCAAAGAAAAATTTGTTTTAGAGGATTATATTAATTTTATATCTAAGAAAATCACTTTAAAAGAAGCAAATAAAAAAGTTGTTATTGATTGCGGTAATGGTGTTATTTCTACTGTTTTATTTGAGTTGTTAGATAGATTTAATATAAAATACGAGCCCTTATTTTGTGAATTAGATGGAAATTTTCCAAATAGAGAACCAGAGCCCAAAAAAGAGAACTTAAAAGAACTACAAAAGACAGTAATTGCCCAAAAAGCCGATTGTGGATTTGGCTATGACGCAGACGCTGACAGGATTGTCGCCGTAGATGAGAATGGAAAAATCCTTAATTTTGCGCAATTATTCAGTATCTTAATAAAAAGTTATTTAGAAGATAAAAAAGAAAAAGTTGTTCATGATTCTTTGAGTTCAAGCGTAATTGATGAGATAATTAAATATTATAAAGGGCTGCCTATAGGTTGTAGGGTAGGACATGTTTTTATTCAGAAAAAACTTTTAGACTCCCAAGCAGTAATAGGAGGAGAAATTTCCGGACACTATTTCTTTAGAGAAATTTTTGGTGCAGATGATGCCGCTTTTGCAACCTTGAAAATTTTAGAATATTTAGAAAAGAAGAAAATAAAATTATCAGAGGCCTATAAAGATGTTCAAAACTATTATTTTAATTCTATGAGGGTTGAGATAAGAAAAAAAGATAAGTTTAAGTTTATAGAGGATTTGAAGATTAACTTCAGGCAAAAATATAAATTAGATTATTTAGACGGTCTTAAAATTATTTTTAAGGATTCCTGGGTTTTATTTAGAGCGTCTAATACTGAAGCAAAAATTTCTATTGCTTATGAAGCAAAGACAAAAAACGAATTTAAAAAATTAGAAGAATTTGTTTATAAAATCGTAGAAAGAATTCCTAAATAATGACTACTAAAAATACAATTTCTCAAGCAGTTATTTTAGCTGCCGGTAAGGGAACAAGGATTGAGCCACTTACTTTAACCAAGCCAAAACCTCTTTTGAAGATTTGCAACAGAACTATTCTTGAACATAATCTGGACCAGTTAAACGGTTTAGTAAAAGAAGTAATCTTAGTTATTGGATATAAAGGAGAGATGATAAGAAAACTTATTAGCAGTGAATATAAAGGTTTGAAAATAAAATATGTCTGGCAAAAAAATGCCTTAGGAACTGGAGATGCTGCTAAAAAAGTTGCTCTACTATTAAAAAATAAATTTCTACTTTTATATGGTGATGACTTATATTACAGAGAAGATATTAAAAAATGCTTGAAAAAATTTCCTTGTATTTTATTAAAAAAAATAGAGGAACCATCAGCTTTTGGCCAAGTATTAATAAAAAGAAACATAGTTAAGGAATTAAAAGAAAAACCAAAGAAAAATGTAAGCAATTTAGTTAATACAGGCGTTTATTTTTTGGATAAAAACATTTTTCATTTTAAAATAAAAAAATCGTCTCGCAGTGAATACGAATTTACTGATTTTATTAAAGAATTTATAAAAAAAGAAAGGCTATATTTTTCCTTGGCTGAAAATTGGATTCCTTTGCCTTATGTTTGGAACTTGCTTGATGCCAACCAATTTCTAATGGAAAAGATGAAAAAGAAAGTTTTAGGAAAAATAGAAAAGGGTTGCCAGATAAAAGGGAGGATTGTTGTAGAAAAAGGAACTATTATTAAAAAAGGAACATATATTGAAGGACCGGTCTATATTGGCAAGAATTGCCAAATCGGACCAAATTGTTATTTAAGAAAATATACTGATGTTGGAGATAGTTGTCATATTGGCCAGGCCGTGGAAATAAAAAATTGTCTTATTGGGAAAGGAACCAATATTGCTCATTTGAGTTATGTCGCTGATTCTATTATTGGAGATGATTGTAATTTTGGGGCTGGAACAATTACAGCTAATCTAAGGCATGATTATGATAATGTGAAAACAATTGTCAAAGGACAATTAATAGACACCAAAAGAAGAAAATTTGGCACTGTCTTTGGTGATAATGTTAAAACTGGCGTAGGAACTTTAATTTATCCAGGCAGAAAAATTTGGCCTGGAAAATTTACCAGGCCTGGAGAAATAATTAAAAAAGATACAATATGAATCAAAAACAATACGATTTAATAATCATTGGCGGGGGGCCGGCTGGAATAACAGCCGGGATTTACGGAGCAAGAGAAAATCTTGATATTCTTTTAGTCACTAAAGATTTTGGCGGGCAGATTAAAAGAAAATCAATAGAAATTGAGAATTATTCCGGGTTTAAGAAAATTTCCGGGCAGAAGCTAATCCAAAGATTTGAGAGCCATTTAAAGAAATTTAAGATACCAATAATACAAGATAAAGCAGTAAAAATCAAAAAACAAGGAGAGATTTTTTCTGTTTTAACTGAAAACAAAAAACAATTTAAATCATATTCAATTATTATCGCTTCTGGGGCTGATCCAAGGCCCTTGGAGGTTCCAGGGGAAAAAGAACTAATTGGCCGCGGTGTTAGTTACTGCGTGGTTTGCGACGGGCCATTATATAAAAACAAAACAGTAGTTGTTATCGGCGGCGGCAATGCTGGTTTTGAAGCAGCTATTTTTTTAAGCAGGATTGCGGAAAAGATTTGTATTTTAGAATATGGTCCAGAAATAAAAGCTGATGAAACTAATCAAAAAAGAGCTAAGAGAGCTAAAAATATTGAAGTTATCACTAATGCTGAATTAAAAGAAATCAAAGGGAAAAATTTTGTGGAAACAATAGTTTATAAAAATAATAAAAGTAAAAAATTAGAAACTCTTAAAATAAATGGTGTTTTCATTGAAATTGGAAGTATTCCAGCTACTGGCTTTGTAAAAGGATTAATTGATTTCAACAAAAGAGACGAAATTATTATTGATTCTAGAACAGGAGAAACAAAAATTCCCGGACTTTTTGCTGCTGGCGATATTACTGATGAAAAATATAAACAGATTATTATCGCTGCTGGCCAAGGCGCAAAAACTGCCTTATCAGTTTCGCGATATTTACAAAAATTAAAAGAATAATTAGAAAGGTCGTAAATAAAATTTAAAGAGTTATATTTAAAATACAAATATGAAAGTTTTAAAAATTGGTGAAAAAGGATGTGATGATTGCGAGACAATGGTGCCTCGCTGGAAAGAAATTGAAAAAGAATATCCTTGGTTAGAAACAGAATACATTGAAAGAAATGAGCATCCAGAAATTGTAGAGAAATACAATCTTTTGGCTATTCCCAGTTTTATCTTTCTTGACAAAGAAGGTAATGAGATTCGCAGATTTTCCAAAATAGTGGAAAAAGATGTTTTAGTAAAAGCAATTTTAGAGGATAAAGATAAGTAAAAAATGAAAAAAAATACCATTATAATATTTGGTTTTGGGATTATAATTATCGCCATTATTGCTGGCTATTTAGTTTATGCAAAGCAAAATCCAAGCCCGAGCCCAAGCCCGGCTCCTGATCAAAACAAAGTTAATTTAGAACTCTTTGTTTTAGATAAGGAAGGGAGAATAGCTTTAGATGCTTGTTTAGAAAGAGGACTTTCTGATAAAATTATACTTTTAGAATCAAAACATTGCAGCGCTTGTAAAATCGTTGTTCCGAGATTACAAGAACTTGAGATGGAATTAGGGAAGGAAATTATTTATTTAGATTTGTCTAAAGAAGAGGATCGAAATAGGGCTAAAGAATTTAAAATTTGGCCTAAATGGACGCCTACTGTTTTAATAGGTTGTGATGTTTTTATTGGCGCTTATTCTAAAGAAAAATATAAAGAGGCAATAGAAAATTTAAGTCATTAAAAATTAAGCTATGGAAAAAGATAAAATTATCATTGCTGTTTTAATTGCTATAGGGTTGATAGGCCTTTTTTTCTTAGCCAAACAGGCCTCTCCAGAGACCTTTAAAGAGCTCGGTTTGAGTTTGTCTTTACCTTGGTTCACTTTTATTATTGCTATTATTGACGGTTTTAATCCCTGTACTTTATGGGTTTTAACTTTTTTGCTTGTTTTACTGATTTCTGTATCTGAAAGCAGAAAAAGGATATTTATTGTTGGTTTAACTTTTGTATCAGTTATTTTTTTTGTTTATCTTATGTTTATGGCTGCCTGGTTAAATGTATTTCGTTATATAGGATTTATTGATCCTTTAAGGATAATTATTGCTATTGTAGCTTTAATTGCCGGAACAATTAATTGCAAAGAATTTTTCGCCTTTAGAAAAGGTGTCACTCTAATGATTCAAGAAAAGCATAAACCTCTTTTAATGCAAAAGATAGAAAAAATGAAAGAGGTTATAAAATACGGCTCTCTTCCTGCCTTAATCACAGCTTCTGTTGTCCTTGCTCTATTTTCTTCTTTAGTGGAACTGCCTTGCACTGCTGGCTGGCCCATAATTTATACAGGCGTATTGTCAGCAAAAGTTTTTGAAGGAACTATTTCCTATTATATCTATTTATTATTTTACAACTTTATTTACATCATACCTCTTAGCGCAGTGATATTATTATTTGGCTGGTTTTTTAAAGGTAAAAAGATTAGTAAAGAGCAAACACAAATAATAAAACTTATTGGCGGAGTAATAATGATTGCCTTGGGAATAATTTTATTAGTCAATCCAGAATTATTAATGTTAATGGAGTAAAATACCGAGAACCGTTCTCGGAAAAAAGGTCGGTTTAAAATTAAAAAACTCAAAATCTATGTTTGAATTAAAAAACAAAGTAGCTATTATTACTGGTGCTAGAAGAGGGATGGGTAGAACTCATGCTTTGATTTTAGCAAAAGCCGGAGCAAAAGTAGTTGTTTCTGATATTTCTCAGGAGGACTGTGAGAAAGTAGTGGAAGAGATAAAGAAAAATAAGGGAGAGGCAATGGCTGTAAAATGTGATGTTTCTAAAAAAGAGGAAGTAGATGAAATGGTAAAAAAAACAGTGGAGAAATTTGGTAAAATAGATATTTTAGTTAATAACGCTGGAATCTGCCAGTTCAAACTATTTCTGGAATTAACAGAGGAGGATTGGGCTCGAACATTGGATATTAATCTCAAAGGATATTTTCTCTGCGCCCAGGCAGCAGTTAAAGAAATGGCAAAGCAGAAATTCGGAAGAATTATCAATATCTCCTCAGTAGCTATGGGTCAACAGGGAATTGGATTCCCTAATATTGTGCATTATTGTGCTTCAAAAGGCGGAATTATTGGAATGACCGAAGCATTAGCAGTGGAGTTAGCTCCTTATAATATTCGAGTTAATGCCATTGCTCCGGGAATGATTGAAACACCAATGATTGAATCAGTCAAGCAGGACCCTAAAACAATGGAAGGAATGCTGGCTCGAGTCCCAATGCACCGAGTAGGCAAACCAGAAGAGGTTTCTAATTTGGTCTTGTTTTTAGCTTCAGATGAATCCTCTTACATCACTGGCTCTACAGTAGTGATTGACGGCGGCTGGCTATCTGGTTGATCCTTGTAAAAATGAAAAACAAAATCACTAAAGATACGACTTTGGCTGAGGTTTTAAAATAGCCGAAAACAAGAAAGATTTTAGAAGAATATAATTAGAAAAATAATTTTTATGCTTTTAGAAATTAAAAATTTAAAAGTTTCAGGCGATGGTAAGGAGATATTAGAAGGGATTGATTTAACAATAAAAAAAGGGGAGATACAAGCTCTTCTTGGTCCAAATGCCAGCGGGAAATCCACTCTTGCTCAAGTGATTTTAGGGAATCCGAATGTTAAAATTATAGAAGGCAGGATTTTTTTTAATAAAGAAGATATTACCAAACTTTCTCCTGAAAAACGAGTTAAATTAGGGATTGCTTTAACTTGGCAAAATCCGCCAGCTGTAAAAGGAGTAAAACTTTCTCAATTATTAGAGAAGATCCACGCGAGATCTAGAGCGAGAACTGTTCTCGCTCTGATAGAGCGAGAACAGTTCTCGCTCTACTTATTAGATAGAGAGATTAATGTTAATTTTTCCGGTGGAGAGAAAAAAATGTCAGAATTATTACAGATTTTATCTTTAAGACCAAAGCTAGTAATTTTTGATGAGATTGATTCTGGCTTGGATTTAAAGAAAATAAAAGAAGTAGCAGAGATAATTAAAAAAGAACTGCTCGCAAAAGATATTTCAATTCTCTTGATTACTCACTCTGGAGAAATTTTAAAATTTTTAAAACCAAATATTACTAATGTAATAGTTAATGGAAGGATTATTTGTAAAGAAAAAAATTATAAAAAGATTCTGAAAACCATTAAAAGATATGGATATGAAAAATGTAAAAAATGTGAATTATTATCAGATAAATAATCAAATTCCAGAAATTTGTGAGTTGAAAGAAATAGAGATTCTTCCTTCTGAATTGGCTTGGCAGAAATATAACTGGACTAAAGAATATTTTTTTAAAAAACCAAAAAGCGGCTATTTTATTTGGGTTAAAGAACAACCTCAACAGCCCATTTTTACTTGTATTACTCTTGCTAATAAAAGCATAAAGCAGGAGCTTCAGAATCTTTTAATTGTAGAAAAGAATTTAAAAGTAGAGCTCCAAGGAACTTGTAATGCTTTAAAAAAGAATTTAGCTGGAATACATCAGGCAAAAGGGAAGATTATTTTAAGACAAGGATCAACTCTTCAATATAGACATATTCACTCTTGGGGAGAAAGAGATATTGTTGAGCCAAATTATGAGTTTTTCTTAGAGAAAAAGGCGAAATTAGATTATAGTTATAAAGTTTTTTCTCCTCCTAAAAAATTAAAGATGAAAACATTAATTACTCTTTTGGAAGGATCCTCTGCTAATCTGAATATTGTGGGAAAATTTTCTCAAACCAAAACAGAATTTGAAGAGACATTAATTCTAAAAGAAAAAGGTGCTTCTGGAATAGTGAAATTAAGATTAGTTGGAGATAAAGATAGCGAAATTACTGCTCGTTCTCAAGTTATAGCCGAGTCTGAAAGCAAAGGTCATTTGGACTGCCAGGGGTTATTAGTTGACCCCGAAGGATCCCGCAGGGGCGGGACCTACGGGGCAGGCAAAGCTTCTGTAATAAGGCTTATACCAGAGCTTATTTGCAAACACCCAAAAGCTCAAATTACTCATGAGGCCTCAATTGGAAGAATTTCAGGAGAGGAATTAAATTATTTAAGAATGCGTGGATTAAACGAAAAAGAAGCCATTAATTTAATTGTTAATGGATTTTTAGAAAGACCTATTGCGAAATAATTTTTCGTAACGAAATCACAAAATTTTGAGCGAAAATTATGAAGAATGAGGAGGTTATACATTGTATAGCGCGCATCTCTGAATGATTTGCAGCCAAAATTCTGGGATTGCAGTAGAAAAGATTATTTTGCAAGAGGTCTAAAAAATAATTATGGAGGAACTTAAAAAAATAGAAAAAGAACTTAAAGAAATAAAAGAGGAAGTTCTCCAATGTAAAAAGTGCTCACTTTATAAAACACGAGGTCTGCCTGTTATTGGACAGGGAAACCATGAAGCAGAAATAATGTTTATTGGCGAGGCGCCTGGTGCGTCAGAAGACAAGACTGGTCGGCCTTTTTGCGGAGCAGCTGGTAAAATTTTAGACGAGCTTTTAAGCTCTGTAGGAATTAAGAGAACAGATGTCTATATTTGTAATATCCTGAAATGCCGTCCTCCAGAAAATCGCAATCCTAAAACAGAAGAAATAGAGGCCTGCACTTCTTATCTTTTGAAACAAATTGAAATCATAAAACCCAAAGCAATTTGCGCTTTGGGTAATTTTTCTACAGCTTTTATTTTTGAGAAATACGGCCTGAAAGATAAAATTGAGGGAATAAGCAAGATTCATGGAAAAGTTTTTGAAGTGAGAGAATTTAACAGGGTGAAAATTGTTTCTCTTTATCATCCAGCTGCAGCAACCTATAATCCAAGCATGAAGGAAATTCTCAAAAAAGATTTCCAGATTCTTAAGAATCTCTAACATAATCGCATTCCTTGTTTGAGCATTTGATTTTGCCTTTTTTTGTTTGAATTAAAAGAGAACCGCATTCAGGGCATTTTTCATTTATAGGTTTGTCCCATAAGGCAAAATCGCATTCCGGGTAGCGATTGCAAGCGTAAAAAATTTTTCCTTTTCTAGTTCTTTTTTCAACTATTTCTCCTTTTTCGCATTTTGGGCATTTTATTCCAAGCTTTGGTTTCTCTATTGGTTTGGTATATCTGCATTTTGGGAAGCCGGAACAAGCGTAAAATTTTCCATATCTGCCCATTTTTTTTATCAATGGCGAGCCGCATTCAGGGCAGTTTTCATCTGTTTTTTCTTCAGCAATTTCTTTTTTATCTATTTCTTTTTCTTTTGCCTTTAAGTTTTTTTCAAAAGGTTTATAAAATTCTTGTATTACTGGAACCAATTTTTTCTTGCCTTCAGAGATTTCATCTAAATCCTTTTCCATTTCTGCTGTGAATTTCATATCTACAATTTTAGGAAAATGTTCAACCAAAAGATCATTTACAATAATTCCTATTTCTGTCGGTTCAAACTTTTTATTTTCATTTTTCTGAACATAATTTCTATCCTGAATAGTAGAAATTGTTGGCGCATAGGTTGACGGCCTGCCAATGCCGTTTTCTTCCAAAACCTTAATTAAACCAGCTTCAGTATAGCGAGGCAACGGCTGGGTAAAGTGCTGGGAAGGAACAAGCTTTTTTAATTTTAAAACTTCATTTTTTTCTAAAATAGGTAACTCTGATTCCTCAAATTTCAAAGGGTACACTTTTAGAAAACCATCAAACTTCAATACTTGTCCAGAAGCCCTAAAAATATAGTTTTTGGCAGAGATGTCAACAGTAGTGGAATCGAAACGAGCTTGGCTCATTTGACAAGCAATAAATCTTCTCCAAATCAAATCATAGAGCCGAAATTGATTATCATCTAGTTTTTCTTTTATTTTGTTTGGCTTTTTATCAGGATAAGCAGGCCTTATAGCTTCGTGGGCTTCTTGAGCTGCTTTTGTTTTTGTTTTGTATTTTTTCAAAAATCCAGCCCAATATTCTTTTCCAAAGCTATTAATAATAAATTTTTTAGCGGAAAATAAAGATATTTCAGATAAATTTAAAGAATCGGTTCTATGATAGGTGATAAATCCTTTTTCATAAAGCTGCTGGGAAATTCTCATTGTATGTCTTACTGGCCAACGCAGCCTTCTCCATGATTCTTGCTGTAAAGTAGAAGTAGTAAATGGAGGCAAAGGATTTCTTTTAGTTTCTTTTTTTTCAATATTTGAAATTTTGTATTCTGCTCCTTTTAAATCTTCAATTATTTTTTCTGCTTCTTTTTTTACTTTAATCCCTAATTTAGGAATTACTTTGCCGTTTTTTTTAACCAAAAGCGCTTCAATACATCGAGAACTGTTCTCGATGTATTTTTCAAGATGGGCGATAATTGTCCAATATTCTTCTGGCTTAAAATTTTCAATTTCTCTTTCCCGATCTACCACAAGCCGAACTGTCACTGACTGAACCCTTCCTGCAGAGAGCCCTCTGGCAACTTTTTTCCATAAAAGAGGGGAGAGTTTATAGCCAACTAAACGGTCTAAAATTCTTCTTGCTTGCTGGGCGTCAACAAGATCCATATCTATATCACGAGGATTTTTTAGTGCTTGTTCAATCGCCTGTTTAGTTATTTCATGAAAGACAATCCTCTGATGTTTTTTACCATTTGAATTTAAAATCTGGCTTAGATGATAGGCAATTGCTTCTCCTTCTCTGTCTTCATCAGTAGCCAGAATAAGCAGGTCTGCTTTTTGAGAATCTTTTTTTAAAGAGTTAACAGTTTTTCTTGCTTTTAAAGGGATAATGTATTTTGGCTTAAAATCGTTTTCTATATCAATTCCTAATTCGCTTTTCGGCAAATCGCGGATATGGCCATATGAAGAAATGACCTTGTATTTAGGCCCTAAAAATTGCTGAATTGTTTTTGATTTCGTTGGACTTTCTACAATAATTAAGTTCATAGAAAAGATTTATTTATTAAATTCTGACATTGTTTTTTCAATGCCTTGTTTTATTGCCATTTCAATTGCCTTGCAGGTTTTTTGCACAGTTTCTTTTATAACTTTTTTTTCATCTTTTGTAAATTTTTTTAAAACAAAATCCTCAATATTTTGGATTTCCAGTTCTTTATTTTTAATTCCAATTCTAAAACGGATAAAGTTTTTATTGCCAATCTCATTAATAATTGACTGTACTCCTTTGTGTCCGGCAGAGCCGCGGTTTTGAACGATTTTCATTTTTCCTAATCCCAAATCCAAGTCGTCATGAATAACATATAGTTCTTGTCTCTTGTCTCTTGTCTCTTGTTGCATGATTTTTACTGCTTTGCCTGACTCGTTCATAAAAGTTTGCGGTTTTGCTAAAATTATTTTTTTGCCTGTTAAAGTGCCTTCTGAAATTTCTGCTTTAAATTTCTTTTTTAATTGCCAATCAGAAAAACTATGAATTTTTTTAAATTCATCTAAAACCATAAATCCAACATTATGCCGCGTCCTTTTATATTTTTCTCCAGGATTGCCTAACCCCACTATAAGAATCATTTAAACATTTAAACATTCAAACATCTAAACATTTTTGATTTAATTTTGTTAAAATGTTTATATGTTAAAATGTTAGTATGATTTTTCTATTATAGCACTTCCCTTGTAAAAATAAAAAAAGTTGTTAGAATAGAATTAGTATGAAATTCTTAAAAGGGACATTATCATTTATCTGGGAAATTTCTAAAATCGTTATTATTGCCTTGCTGATAGTAATTCCTATCCGTTATTTTATATTCCAGCCGTTTTTTGTTAAAGGCCAATCCATGGAGCCGAATTTCCATAATGGCGATTACTTAATTGTTGATGAGCTCTCTTATCGTTTTTCAGCTCCTGAAAGAGGAGAGGTAATTGTTTTTAATTATCCTAACAATCCTTCTCAACGTTATATTAAAAGGATTATTGGTTTGCCAGAAGAAACAATAAAAATAGAAGATAAAAAAGTAAACATTCTAAGTAACGATTATGAATTTATACTAAATGAATCGATGTACCTTTCTGAGTTTGTGCAAACACCAGGGAATATTACGGTTTCTTTGGGAGAAAACGAGTATTTTGTTTTAGGCGATAATAGAGATGCTTCTTTTGATTCGCGAAAATGGGGCGTTCTGCCAGAAGAAGATATTATAGGCAGAGTAATTTTTAGAGCCTGGCCAGCTAAAGCTTTGGCTAAGATAGAAATACCAAATTATTAGATCCATGAGGAAGCCGAAATTTCAAACCCTAACTGGAATGCACGATATTTTAGGCGAAGAGCAGAAATATTTTCAAAAAATTTTTGATGTATCTAAAAATATTGCTGATTTCTATGCTTTTGAAAAAATTGATACACCTATTATTGAGTATGCTGAGCTTTTTGAGAAAGGAACTGGTCCAACTACTGATATTATTCAGAAAGAGATGTATGGCTTTAGAACCAAGGGAGGAGATTTAGTAACCCTAAGGCCGGAAGGAACTCCTTCTATTGTTCGAGCTTATATTGAGCATGGCATGCAGTTTTTGCCCCAACCAGTAAAGCTTTGGCATTTTGGTCCATTTTTCAGGCATGAACGTCCGCAAACAGGCCGTTATAGAGAATTTCATCAGATAGATTTTGATATTTTAGGCGAGGAAAGTCCAGTTATTGATGCTCAGATTATTCAAATTTTTTATAATATTTTAAAAGAATTAAAAATTAAGGATATAATAATAGAGATAAACAGTGTTGGAGACTCCCAGTGCCGTTCATATTACAGAAAGCTATTAGTGAGTTATTTGAAAAATAGAGAGGGTTTGCTATGCTCTAATTGCAGAAAACGGCTTAAAGAAAATCCTTTAAGAATATTGGATTGTAAGGAGGAAAGGTGCCAGAAAGTAGTGGATCAAGCGCCTCAAATGATTGATCATCTTTGCGATGAATGCAAGCAGCATTTCAAAGGAGTTCTGGAGTTTTTAGATGACATGCAGCTGCCTTATAATCTTAATCCATATTTGGTTCGCGGGCTTGATTATTACACTAAAACCGTTTTTGAGATCTATCAGGACACAGAAGAAGGAAGAAAGCAAGGCGCTTTATCTGCTGGAGGAAGATATGATAGATTAGTTAAACTTTTGGGAGGCAGGGATACTGGAGCTTGCGGCGGGTCCTTAGGCATAGAAAGAGTGGTTAATATAATGAAGAATATGGGGCTATATCCATTTCATCCGTCTTCCCCTCGGATTTTTTTAGCTCAATTAGGCGCACTTTCCAAGCAAAGAAGCTTGAAACTCTTCGAGGAATTCAGAGAAGCTAAGATTCCAGCAGCTGAATCATTTAGCAAGGATTCTTTAAAAACACAATTAAGAATAGCTGATAAAATAGGTGTTGATTGGACTTTAATCCTTGGCCAGAAAGAGGTTTTTGAAGGAGTAATAATTTTAAGAGAAATGAAAACAGGCAAGCAGGAAACAGTTAAATTAGATAAAATAGTTGATATTATGAGGAAAAAACTTAGAAAATAATATGGCTTGTTTATTTTGTCAAATTATCAATAAAGAAATACCGGCTGATATAATCTATGAGGATGAAAAATTTGTAGTTTTCAAAGATATTAAACCCAAAGCTCCTATCCATCTCTTAATTGTTCCTAAGAAACATATTCCTTCTGTCCAGAATTTAGAATTGGAAGATAAGGAACTAATAGGAGAATTATTTCTCCTTGCCAAAAAAATAGCCCAAGAAAAAGGCATTGCCGAGAAAGGATATAAATTAGTTTTTAATGTGGGAAGAGGTGGCGGACAAATAATAGACCATCTTCATCTGCATTTAATTACTGGTTGGAAAACTCCAAAAGAAAGGGATATTCCCGGAATGCCATAAGATTAAAACATGCCTATTAAAATAGAAAAACAATTAAGAGAAAATTCTCAATCTTTGACAAGACGCTTTTCAAGAAGAATCAAGCAAAGCGGGATTTTGCGCCGGGCAAAAAAAATTAGATTTAGGAAAAGGCCAAAAAGCAAGCAATTAAAGAAAAAGGGAGCTTTAAGAAAAGAGGAGCTAAGGAAAGAATATGAAGAATTAAAAAAACTTGGCAAGGAAAAATAATAATTACTTGGGTTATGAATGAATTAAAAGAGAAAATTCAAGAGAGCTTAAATTCATCCCTGAAAAACAAAAGAGAGATTGAATTATCAACCTTAAGAATGTTAAGCGCTGCAATTTTGAATAGAGAAAAAGAAAAAAGATTCAAAACGACCAAGGAAAAGCCTGATTTAAAAGAAGAGGAATTAGTAAAAGAAAGCCAATTAAATGACAAAGAAATAATAGAAGTCATTTTTTCAGAAATCAAAACAAGAAAAGAAGCGATTTTTGAATATGAAAAAGGAGAAAGGCAGGACCTGGCAGAAAAAGAAAAAAAAGAACTTGAGGTTTTAAAAAAATACTTGCCAGAGCAGCTTTCTAAAGAAGAGCTTAAAAAAATAATAGAAGAAAGTATTAAAAAAGTTGGGGCAGAGTCAATAAAAGATATGGGCAGGGTTATAAAAGAGCTAGTGCCGCAAATAAAAGGAAAGGCAGATATGAGCGAGATAAGTAAAATGATTAGAGAATTATTGTTATGATTGAAATTAATAATCTGACAACTAATTCTGTAGATGAGAAATTTTTGAAAAAAACTGCTAAAATAATATTAAAAGGCGAGGCAAAGAAAGAAGCTAATGTATCAATTGCTTTTGTTGGACAGGGAAGAATGAGGGAAATAAATAAGAGATATCGAGACAAGAACCGAGTTACCGATGTTTTAAGTTTTCCAGAATCAAAGGTTTTATTACAGAAATTTAAGGTAGGTCCTACTCAAAGAATTCAAGGATTAGGAGAAATAATTATTTGCCTGCGCGAGGTTAAAAAAAATGCTAAAAAATTTAATTCTTCTTTTAAGAAAGAGTTAAATAGAGTTTTAATTCATGGAATTCTGCATTTGTTAGGATATGACCATGAAAAAACAGAAGAAGAGGCAAAGCAGATGGAAGAAAAAGAAAAATATTATTTATCAAAAGTTTAAAATATGAAACAATCTTTCATCACTGGTTTGGATATAGGGACTGGTTCTATAAAAGGTTTGACTATTTTAAAGAGACAAGATTCTCAAAGTTTTGAAGTTTTGGGAAGATCAGAGAAGTTCTCTTTAGGGATTAGAAAAGGAGTGATAGTTGATCCTGAAACAGTTTCTAAAAATATTCGCTTAGTGATAAACCAACTTGAAAACGAATCAGGGCAGAAAATTCAGGATGTTTATGTTAATTTAGGCGGAGGACATATTTTTTGCGTTCCATCTCATGGAACTGTGGTTGTTTCCAGGGCTGACCAGAAAATTTCTAAAGAAGACATTGACAGAGTTCTTCAATCTGCCCAAGCCTTTTCTCTGCCTTTAAATAAAGAGATACTTGAAATTTTTCCTAAAGAATTTATTGTTGATGGAGTAAAAGAAATAAAACAAGTTGAAGGAATGAGGGGGGTAAAACTGGAAGTAGATGCTTTAGCTCTTTGCGTTTTTGCTCCTTATTTAAATAATTTAACTAAAGCTGTTGAAGGTTCAGATGTCCAAGTGGGAGATATTATCCCATCTGCTTTAGCGTCAGCCAAAGCAGTGCTGACTCCGCATCAAAAAGAATTAGGCGTAGTTCTAGTAGATATTGGCGCTGGCACTACTTCTTTAGCTGTTTATGGGGAAGGGGACTTGATACATAGCGCTGTTTTTCCTATTGGTTCTGCACATATTACCAATGATATTGCTATTGGTTTGCAAACCGATATTGATATTGCTGAAAAAATCAAAAAGCAGTTTGGCACTTGTATTCTCAATAATACTGGAAGAAATAAAAAAGAAAAAATTTTATTATCTAAAGGCACGCCTTTGGTTTTTTCTAAAAAAATGCTTACAAAAATTATTGAGGCAAGAGTCTCTGAAATTTTTAATTTAGTCCAGAAAGAAATCAAAAAAATATCTCCGCAAGTATCGTTTCCAGCAGGTATTGTTTTAACCGGCGGCGGCGCAAAAATGCCAAAGATTGTAGAATTTGCCAGAAAAGAATTAAAGCTTCCGGTTCGGCGCGGATTCCCACAAGGTTTTTCAGAAATAGAGCAAGATACTTCTTTAAGCACTGTCTGCGGTTTGGCGTTAGAAGGAGCAGATTGGTCTAAAGAAGCAAGTTTTCCCGGCTTTAGTGCTGGGAAAGGTATCATCGGAAGAATCAAAAAAGTTTTTAAAATTTTTATACCATGACAAATTTAACTAAAATAAAAGTAATAGGGGTTGGCGGGTCTGGCTCTAATGCTGTTTCTCGGATGATGAAATGTAAAATTCAAGGCATTGATTTAATTGCTTTGAATACTGATGTTCAGGATTTAGCAAAAACGCAGGCGCATAAAAAAATTCGTATTGGCAGGGAAGCAACTAAAGGTTTGGGCGCTGGAATGAATCCGGAAATAGGAAAAAAAGCAGCTGAAGAAAATAGAGAAGAAATTGAACAGATTTTAAAAGATTCTGATATGGTTTTTATCACCTGCGGATTAGGCGGAGGCACAGGAAGCGGCGCTGGCCCAATGGTAGCAGAAATTGCTAAAAAACAAGGAGCTTTAACTATTGCTGTAGTTACAAAACCATTTTCTTTTGAAGGCAACCAGCGGCAGTTAATAGCTGAGAAAGCATTAGAAAATTTTAAAGATAGGGTAGACACTTTGCTTATTATTCCCAACGACAAAATCCTTTCTCTTATTGACCAAGAAACAACATTACTTTCTGCTTTTTGGGCATGCGACGAAGTTTTAAGGGAAGCGGTTCAGGGGATTTCTGACTTAATTGTTTTTCCGGGCATTATTAATGTTGATTTTGCTGATTTAAAAGCAATTATGAAAAACTCTGGTCCTGCCTTGTTTGGTATTGGTTATGGAAAAGGAGAAAACAGAACAGAGGAAGCAGTAAACAGAGCGATTAATTCTCCATTGCTTGATTTTTCAATTCATGGGGCAAAAGGTATTTTATTCAATGTTAGTGGAGGAAAAGATATTAGCTTGGATGAAGTAAACGATATTGCAAATATCATTACGAAAAACACTAATTCCAAGGCAAAAATAATTTTTGGGGCAGTTCAGGACAAAAGCTTGGCGCCTGGAGAAATAAAAATTACAGTTATTGCTACTGGTTTTAATAATAATGATTGATTTAAATGACCAAAATTTTAAAGAGGAAGTGTTGGAAAGTAACAAGCCTGTTTTAGTTGATATGTATACTAATTGGTGCCCTCCATGCAAAGTTATTGCTCCGATGGTAGAAAAAATAGCCGAAGATTATCAGGAGAAAATTAAGGTCGGGAAACTTAATGTAGACGAAGCAAGAGGAACGGCTATGACTTATGGTATTGAGGCGATTCCTACCTTAATGATTTTTAAACAAGGCCAAGTAAAAGATAGAATAGTCGGTCTTGTTCCTTATGAAGTTTTAATAAAAAAAATAGAAGATAGTTTTTAATTATATGGATGATAAAATAGAAGCCCTACTTAAAGAATATAATATTTATGCCCAGGAAAATGGTTTTGAATTGAACCAGAACAAGGAAGTCGTAGTGGGTCTGATGAGAAAATTATTAGATAATGAAGAGAAATATGGTAAAAAGTTTTGTCCTTGCCGAGTTATTACAGGAAACCACGAAGAAGATGACAAGAAAATTTGTCCTTGTATTTTCATGAATTCTGAAATAGAAGAAAAAGGGCATTGCCATTGCGGTTTATTTTTAAAACCCGTTAGATGAAAAAGATTAAAGCTATAATCTTGTTTTCAGGCGGGTTAGATTCAATTTTAGCTGTTAAGCTTTTGCAAGAACAAGTGGTAGAGCTTTTGGGAATAACTCTCAAAAGTTATTTTTTTGATGAAGAGCAAGCAAAAGAAGCTGCTAAACAAATAAAATTGTCGCTAAAAGTTATTGATTTTTCAGAAGAACATTTAAAAATAGTGAAAAAGCCAATTTATGGCTATGGGAAGAATATAAATCCTTGCATTGATTGCCATATATTAATGCTGGAAACAGCTAAGAAAACAATGAAGAAACAAGGATTTAATTTCATAGTCACTGGCGAGGTTTTAGGCGAGAGACCAATGAGCCAGAATAGAAAAGCATTAGAATTAATAGAAAAACAATCTTCTTTATCTGGATATTTATTGCGGCCTCTGTCTGCTCAATTGCTGAAACCTACCATTCCAGAGAAACTGGGCTGGGTGAATAGAAAAGAATTTTTAGATATTTCCGGCCGTTCAAGAAAAAAACAGATTGCTTTAGCTAAAAAATATAAGATGAAAGAATATCCTGCGCCTTCTGGCGGCTGTTTATTAACTGATCCAGAATTTAGCGAGCGATTAAAAGAACTATTGAAAATCTATCCAAAATGCAAAGAAAATGATATTGAATCATTAAAATTCGGCAGGCATGTATGGCTTGATAAATCAAAGGTTGTTATAGGCCGCGATGAAAAAGAAAACAAAAAAATTAGGAAAATTGCTTTTGGGCGGGATATTTTAATTGAAATGAAAAATTATCCTGGACCCTTAACTTTAGTTAGAAATTATAGTAAAGCAAGAATTTCTGAAAAAGTTATAGAAAAAGCTAAAAAACTGACTCAATATTATTCAACCAAAGCCCGTCAGAAAAAAGATATAGAGTTTAGAATTACAGCCAAAATTTGACAAAATTTTTTGTGATTGGTAAGATGAAATATCTTTAACAAAAATATATGGGGTGAGTAAAATGAAGGTATTTGAATATCTGATGGATAAACTAGAAAAAGAGCGATTGCATTTCACCTTAATTGATCCCGAAAAACAAAATACGAAAAGATCTAAGGATTTAGCCAGGGTGGCAAAAGAAGCTGGGACTGATGCTATAATGGTTGGAGGCTCTACTCCAATAGAGCAGAAGATTTTAGACCGGACTGTAATAGAAGTAAAAAAAACAGAGTTACCGGTAATCTTATTTCCTTCGAGTGCTAACTTTTTGAGTAGGTATGCCAACGCTATATTTTTCTTGAGTTTGTCAAATTCAAAAGATAGAAGGTATTTGGTCGGAGAGCAAGTGAAAGGAGTATCAATTATAAAAAAGATAGGGATAGAGCCAATTTCAGTGGGTTATATATTGGTTAAGCCAGGGATGAAAGTCGGAGAGATAGGTCGTGCAGATTTGATTCAAAGAGAAGATATTGATTTGGCGGCCAGATACGCCTTAACAGCTCAGTATTTCGGTATGAAATTTGTCTATTTGGAAGCCGGTTCCGGTTCTCTACTTTCGGTGCCGGATAAAATGATAGCTGAAGTCAAGAGAAATATAGATATTCCTTTAATCGTAGGTGGAGGAATAAGAAGCGATAGGATTGCAAAGGAAAAACTAAAAGCTGGGGCTGATATTTTAGTTACCGGTAACATAATTGAAGGACAATTGACCAAATTACAAGATATCATATTAGCCACAAAAAGAGGGAAAGTAGGGATAGGGTGAGTAATAGATAAAAATTAAAGCTGGCGGTAAATAGTCAGCTCTTTTTTATTCTTTGAAATTAAGATATAATTGAGAAATGACTTTTTCTAATATAAATCCAGTTTCATATTTATTTTTCTTCCTGAAAAGAGAATCAGATAGATTTTTTACTAGCATGGCTATACGAGGTTTTGGATTTGGGATGATTACTATATTTGTGCCGATTTATATCTATCAACATTTTAATTCACTGCCTTTAACTTTTTTATTCTTCGCCGGAATTTATGGATTACAAGGAGCCTTAGCGCCATTTGGAGGTCAGATAATGATGAAAATTGGCCTTAAAAAAGCTATGCTTGTTTCTCTGCCATTTTTTTGGGGATTTTATATCTGTCTGCTTTATTTTAATATTTCTCAGTTTTTTATTTTTCTATCAATAATCTTATATGTGTTAGGAATAATTTTTTTCTGGCCTGCTTATCACACCAATTTTGCTCGTGTTTCTGAAGGAAAAAAATTAGGAAAAGAGGTAGGCAAGCTTAATTTTGTAGTTGCTTTGCCAGGAATTTTAGCTCCAGCTATTGGAGGAACTATTATAGCTCTTTTCGGATACCCAGCTTTATTTGTAACGGTTTTAGCTGTCCTTTTCAGCTCAGCTATTCCTTTATTTTTATCCAAAGATATTCATCAAATTTATACCGACTCTTATCTCGGTGCCTATCAAAGAATATTTAAAAAAGAAAATAGATATCATAATTTAGCTTTTGCCATTTTGGGAATAGAGGGAACAATAAATAACTGCATTTGGCCTCTATTTTTAGCTATTTTAGCTATTGGCTATATCACTATTGGAAGCGTGGCTACTGTAGCTTTAATGATCTCTTTATTTTTTACTTTGTATATGGGCAGAATTACTGACAAAATGAACAAAACCAAACTTTTAGCTATTGGTTCAGTGCTTACTTCTGGCGCCTGGCTCGGAAAGTTTTTTGTATTCAACCCCATTTCTGCTTTTTTGGCTCAAGGTTTTTATAGATTTGCTAGAACCTCTGCGGGAATTCCTTTTCAAACTATTTTATATCAAAAAGCAGAAGATAAAGGCGCAGAAATTGATGAATTTATTATTTATAGAGAAATGGCGATAGCGCTTCCTCGTTGCGCTTTTCTTATAGTTTTAGCAGGACTGTCTTTGGTTATTTCTAACATAAACTTTGCCTTTATTTTGGCGGCAGTGTTTTCGTTAGGATTTATATTTATGGGAAAAATCCCAGAATTTAAATCCTGGTTTGGGAATAAAAAATGAAACAATGGATATAGATTTTTATTTATTTCAAATAGTAAATAATTGGGCAGGGCAGTATGCCTGGTTAGATAGTTTAGGTATTTTTTTTGCCAAGTATTTTGAGTATGCTTTAGTTTTTTGTTTATTCTTCTTTCTAGTAAAGAACTTCAAGAGATATTGGCCAATGGTTTGGCAGGCGATTTTAGCCGGCATTCTTTCCCGTTTAGTTTTTACAGAAATCATTCGCTGGATTTTGCCAAAAGCCAGACCCTTTATTGATAACGATGTTAATCTTCTCTTAACTCATGCTCCTACTTCTGCTTTTCCTTCAGGGCATGCCGCTTTTTACTTTGCTTTATCAACAATAATTTATTTTTACAATAAAAGAGCTGGCATTTTATTTTTTATAGCCAGTTTTTTAATTTGTTTAGCCAGAGTTTTTTGCGGGATTCATTGGCCCTTAGATATTTTTGCTGGCGCTGTTATTGGCGTTTTCTCTAGCTGGCTAATAATAAAAATTTTCAAAAAATAAATCTAATGGAAAATTTGAAAGAAAAAGTTGGGCAATTGTTTATTTGTAAAACCCCGGATAATATCGACCAAATTGAAATGTTTATAAAGGAAGGAATTGGCGGATTTATGATTGGTAAAGGCGGTGAAATCGTTTCTGAAAGTCAATCAACATTAGAAGGAGATAGCTCGGAATCGTTAAAACGATTTGTAAAATTATTGAATAGATTATCGCAGAAAAATAAAAAAATCCCTTTGTTTTTGGCAATTGATGGGGAAGGAGGAAAATATTTCAACAGGCTAAAATCTATCTCTGATTATAAATCTCCACGTTTCTATGGAAAGAAATTTGAAAAAGATAGGAATTTAGAATTCTTTAAAAAAGAAGTTGGAAAATTTGCTAAGTTAATGAATCAAATTGGGTTTAATATGAATTTTGCGCCATTGGTTGATTGTGCAAAAAAAGGGTATAAAGGATATGTGGCAGAGGAAAGAGTATTGATTAAAAATAAAGATGATTTGACAAAATCTGAAACTATAGCAGCATGCAGGTCTTATTCTGACAAAATGGAAACAGTAATCACATTGGGCTTGACTGCAATGCGAATTTTTCAAGAACAGAATATTATACCAACATTGAAACATTTTCCTTCATATGGAATTTTGAAGAAGAATCAAAATCCACACAGAATTCTGCTAAAATTAGCTATTCTTAGAAATAAAATTTTAGCACAGATTGAGCCATATAAAAAAGCTTTTAAAAATGGGTGCTATGCTATAATGAAAGGACATATAATAACTTGTTTGGATTGGAATGTGCCTACATCACTTTCAGTCAAAATTGATAAATTTCTAAAGAATGAATTAAGTTTTAATGGTTTGGTAATTGTGGATGAATTACATATGGGCGCAATAAGACAATATTATAGACTGGACCATAAAGAAGTTCCTAAAAGAGCTGCTGTTGATGCATTAAAAGTTAATGATATTATATTAACCAGTCATCCGGAAGATTTTATTGTTATGCGGGATGCGATTATTAAAGAAGCAAATAAAAATGAAAAATTTTTAGAGAGAGTTGACGAAGCATACAAAAAAATATTATATTATAAAAAAATCATAAATTTACTATAATGGCAAAAAAAATGATAACCTTAAAAAGATATATTAAAAACCCTATTCTTAAACCGATAAAAACCCATCATTGGGAAGAATACGTTTACAATTGCGCTGCAATAATCTTGGACAATAAAGTCCATATAGTTTATAGAGCATTAGGCAGGGATAAAGTATCAAGGCTTGGTTATGCGTCAAGTAAAGATGGTTTTCGCATTGATGAAAGGTTAGAAAAACCAATTTTTATCCCAGAGTTAGAATTTGAAAAACCAATGGTAAAATTCAATAATTCTGGTATTGAGGACCCAAGATTAACAAGGATTGGCAGCAGAATTTATATGCTTTATGCCGGCGTAAATGGCAGAACAGCCCAATCATCTATGGCTTCAATTGAAGTTGAAGATTTTTTACAAAAGAAATGGAATTGGAAAAGGCATGGGGTTATTTTTCCAGATATTGATGATAGAAATGCAGGTTTATTTCCAGAAAAGATAAATGGTAAATATGTTCTTTATACAAGATTTATGCCGAATATTTGGGTGAGTTATTCAAGAGATTTGAAAAACTGGTCAAGACCAAAAATAGTAATGAAACCAAGAAAAGGGATGTGGGATGAATACAAAATTGGTATAGCCGGACCTCCTCTAAAATTGAATAATTCCTGGCTATTAATTTATCATGGAGTTGAACAAAAGCAAGCCGGAAGAATTTATAGATTAGGATTTACTTTAATAGATCTCAAAAACCCAGAAAAAATTTTATATAGATCCAAAAAACCAATTCTTGAACCAGTCAAGAATTATGAATTAAAAGGACAGGTTCCAAATGTGGTTTTTTCATGCGCTGCTGTTATTAAAGGAAAAAAGCTTTTTGTTTATTATGGCGGCGCTGACACTGTAATAGGAGTGGCTACCGCAGACATTTCTAAATTTCTTTGAAACAAAAAAATACGGGGATTGATTTCCCGTTTTTATTGTGCCGGAGGAGGGACTCGAACCCTCACAGACTTTCGTCTATACGATTTTGAATCGTACGCGTAAACCAATTCCGCCACCCCGGCTCAATTTAATTCTATCAAAAATTATCCCCCTTTGTCAATTTTGAAATCTTATGCTAAAATAAAATAATGGCTAGGATTATCTCTATATGTAACCAAAAAGGAGGGGTAGGGAAGTCAAATGTTGCTGTAAACATGCCAGTTTTTTTGAGTGCCAAAGGGAAGAGAGTTTTATTAGTAGATATGGACCCCCAAGCCAATGCAACTTTGAGTTTAGGAATTAACTGCCGTAATCTGCCTCTTTCTATTTATAATGTTTTAATGGAGCAGATTACTCCTTCGGCAATTATTAGAAAAAGTTCTTTTTTTGGTTATGATATTATGCCTGCTTCTCCGGATTTAGCCGGTGCTACTGTGGAATTGGTTGGAATGAAAAACCGAGAATTTAAATTGTCTCAAGTTCTAAAAAAGGTTGAAGAATCTTATGATTTTATCATTATTGATTCACCTCCAAGCTTAGGCATTTTAACCCTTAATTCTTTAGTCGGCTCCAAGGAAGTTTTAATTCCTGTTCAGTGTGAATACTTGGCTTTAGAGGGGTTAGATCAGCTGCTTGATACCATTGCCTTAGTAAAAAACAATCTTGGCCAAGATTTAAAAATTACTGGAGCTTTATTAACAATGTATAATAGAAGAAATCGTATTTGCAGGGATGTTGCCAAAGAAGTAAGAAGAAGCTTTTCTGGGTATGTGTTTGATACTATTATTCCTAGAAGCGTGGTTTTAGCTGAAGCGCCAAAATACGGCCAGACAATTTTACAATACGCTCCTGGTTCTCAAGCAGCCAAAGCATATAAGCAATTAGCCGAAGAAATTCTTATTCTTGAAACTAAAAATTTAGAATCTTAATTATTTAATTTTATGAAACAAACATTTGGCAAGGGGATAGAATCATTAATTCCTAATAAAAAACAAAAAAATATTGAAAAATCAGCAACCAAGAAAGAAGCAGTTTTTTATATTGAAGTTGAGAGAATAAAATCTAATCCATATCAGCCAAGGAGAGAATTTAATATGGATGCTTTAAATTCTCTGGCAGAGTCAATTAGAGAGCATGGAATTTTACAGCCATTAGTTGTTGCTAAAATTGAAACATCTGGCTTAAAGGATAAAAGCATGCAGACGCAATATCAGTTAATTGCTGGTGAAAGACGTTTAATGGCGTCTAAAATAATTGGTTTAAAAGAGGTGCCAGTGATAGTAAGGCATCCTACAAATAAAGAAAGGCTGGAATTATCTTTAGTAGAAAATGTTCAGCGCCAGGATTTAAATCCAATAGAAAAAGCAGAGGCATTTGACCGTCTTCATAAGGAGTTTGGCTTGACTCATGAAAAAATCGGACAATTAGCAGGTATTACTAGACCGGTTGTCAGCAATATGGTCCGATTTTTAGGCCTATCTCAAGAAATAAAACAAGCAATTAGAGAAAATAAAATCACTGAGGGGCTGGCAAAAGCCATTTTATTGACTAAAGAGCCGCAGAAAAGAAAAGTAGTTTTTGATAAGATTTTAAGAGATAACTTAAATGTGAGGGAAGCAGAACATCTTGCGAGAAAACTTAATATATGGCAGCCGGGCAAAGGCGTTAAAAAAGAAATAGTTGATGAATTAGTTGATTTAGAGATGAAATTCAAAGAGCTTTTTGGAGTTACTGCCAAAACAATTAAATTAAAGCTTGAAGACGGCAGGCCAAAATTAACAGTATTCTTTGATTCAAAACACGAAGCAGAAAAACTGCTCAATGATTTGAAATAAAACTTTTTAATAATCAATATTAAATTCTTTTCCAGGTGGTTTTAATAATTCTTTGAGGCCATTTTTCTTTTTCTTTTCTAACATTAACACAGTCAATTTTGTGTATAGTGGCTCCTTGATTTTTTGTAACATAAGCAATGATTTTGTCTCCTGGCTTAGGAGAACAGCATTTTGCCATATTTATTAATATTCCTCTTTGCTTCTCTAAAGTTTGTCCCTCTAAAGAAACAACAGTTTTTTCTTCTTTTTTTATTGCTTTTTTACTTTTTCTTTCTTTTTTGGTAGGCATTGGCATAAAAGAAAGAATTTTAGGCAAAGAAATTTTTCTCTTTTTTTCTATTATTGGAGTAAAGAATCGTTTGATTCTAATTCTGGCTAAATTTGTTTTAACAAAATCAAGCCAGTTCCGCGACGGCACTTTATTTTTGTTTATTATAATTTTAACCCTGTCTCCTGTTTTCAATTCTTGATTTAAACGTACTATTTTTCCATTTACTTTTGCTTCCTGGCAGTGATGTCCTATTTCAGTATGCACAGCATATGCGAAATCTACTGGCGTGGCTCCTTCTGGCAAATCAATAATATCGTTTTTTGGCGTAAAAACAAAAATTCTATTGCCAAAAAAATCAATTTTCAAGGATTCTAAATATCTGTCTGGAGAAAATTTCTTTGTTTCTTTTTGCCATTCCCTTAATTGTTTCAACCAGTATAGTTTTCGTTCCGGCGGTTTGGAAACCAGTCTTTTAATATAGGTTTTTAGCCCTTTTTGTTCTGAATAATACCAGTGAGTAGCAATACCGAGTTCTGCTTCTTTATGCATTTCAGGAGTTCTGATTTGAACTTCAATGATTTTATTATCTATACAGGAAACGGTAGTATGCAGGGAACGGTATTGGTTTGGTTTTGGCTTGGAAATGTAATCTTTAATTCTGTCTGGCAATGGGTTCCATATTTTATGGATAATACCCAGTGTTTTATAACATTGCTCTACATCCTTAACAATTATTCGCAGGGCGACTAAATCATAAATTTTATCTAAATTATCATCATATCTTTTAAGTTTTTGATAAAGAGAATAATAATGCTTTGCTCGAGAGTTAATTTGGATAGGTTTAATTTTTTCTTTTTTTAATTCTTTTTCAATAATTGGGACAAGTTTGTTTAGATAACTTTCTCGTTTTTTATATCTATCTTTAACCCTTGATACAAGTTTTTTGTATTCGTCAGGGTAAGCATATGGAAAAGCAAAATCCTCTAATTTGCCTTTGATTTCCCCGATACCCAAGCGGTAGGCGAGAGGAGCATAAATATCAATGGTTTCTAATGCAATTCTTTTAGCTTTATCAGGCCTTAGATAGTTTAAACTTTTTAGATTATGGAGGCGATCGCATAATTTAATGAAAATCACCCGTATATCTTCTGCCATAGCTAAAAACAGCTTTCTGAAATTTTCCGCTTGCCTTTCAATGCCGTGATACTTAATTTTTCCTAACTTGCTTACTCCCTGCACTAAAATGGCAATTTCTTTGCCAAATTCTTTTTTGATTTCATTATTAGTTATATCAGTGTCGTCTACTACATCATGAAGCAAGCCGGCAACTATTGTAGTTGGACATAGCCCTGCTTTTTTTAAACAAATAGCAGTACGCAAAGGATGTATAATAAATTCCTCTCCGGATGCCCTTTTTTGGTTTCTATGGGCATTCTCAGCAAATTGATAGGCCTTTTGAATCAATCTTGGGTCAGTGCTGTCTTTTATAAGCTCTTGAAATAATCTTTGTTTTTTGCTTGACATAGAAATAGTTTGGTTATATTTTACAATACCCCAAAATTTATTTTTTGGCAACTTTCAATAAAGCTATAATTAATGTATAATAAAAATGAAAAGGTCAATTTTATTATTATTTTAAAATATAGCAAAATATGGCAAAAATTCTCATAACTTCAAATGGTTCTGATTTAAATTCTCAAGTTTCTCCTATTTTTGGAAGATGCCAGTATTTTTTAATTGTTGATGAAAAGGGAAAAATGGAAAAAGCTGTTCCTAATGCCGGTATTCAGGCGATAAGAGGCGCTGGCATTGCTGCTGCTCAAACAGTAGTAAGTGAAGGCGCAGCAGTTGTTATCACGGGTAGTGTCGGCCCTAATGCTTTTTCAGTTTTACAACAATCAGGGATTAAACTCTATAATGGAGTAGGGATGACTGGCATGGAAGCTTTAGATAAATTTGAGAAAAATCAATTAACAGAAATTGCTACATCAGCTGGCCGTTTCGGCGGCAGAGGGTTTGGTCAAGGTTCTGGTAGAGGAATGGGCCGCGGCATAGGCGGCGGCGCAGGAGGAGGAAGACAGGTTTAAAATATAAAAGGAAAGAATAAAGAATCCATTACTATATTTATTATTTGGAGAAAAATAAAATGACTAAAACTTTAGCAGTGACAGGGGGAAAAGGAGGAACTGGAAAATCTACAGTAGCTGTTTTATTGGCTAATGAATTTATAAAGAAGGACAAAACAGTCCTTCTTTGCGATTGTGATGTGGAGTGCCCAAATGACTATTTGCTAATTGGTGAGAAATTAAAAAAACCAGTTAAAAAAATATTTGCTGAATTTCCCAAATTAAGCAAGGAAAAGTGCCGGAAATGCGGATTTTGCGCTAAGACCTGCCAAAGTAATGCCATTTTTTTACCTCCGGGAAAGTATCCGGTATTTATTAAAGATTTATGTTCTGCCTGCGGCGCTTGCTGGGCTGTTTGTCCTTATAGCGCAATTACACCTAAAAAAGAAGAAATAGGAAAAATATACTTAAATAAAGTCAAAACTAGCCTTTACTTAATAACTGGAATGGCTAAGCCAGGGATAGAAGAAACAGGGCCGGTTGTTACCCAGCTTAAAGAATTTGTTTTGGATTTTGCCAAGACAATAAAAGCAGATTATATTTTATTTGATACCGCAGCTGGTATCCATTGTCCGGTCATCAGCGCTTTATTAGGCTGTGATTTTGCTTATGCTGTTACAGAGCCAACTCCAATGGGCGCTTATGATTTAAATTTAATTTTAAACTTGTGTAAAAAACTTAAGGTGCCAGCTAAAATAATTATAAATCAAGCAGATTTAGGGGATAAAAAGGAAATTAAAAAAATTGCCAAAAAACACGAAACCAAAATAGTAAAAGAGATTCCTTATTCAAAAGAAATAGTTAATGCCTATTCCAAAGGAAAAATGCTTAAAGTTAGTATTTAGAAATGAAAAAAGATAAAAAATTAAAAGAATTTAAGTTAGTGGTTTCAGGAGGAAAAGGAGGAGTGGGTAAATCTATGCTTACTTCTGCTTTAGCTATGCTTTTCGCGGAAGAAGGACAGTCCCTTATAGCGGCAGTTGATTGTGATGTTGATGCTCCTAATTTAGCAATATGGCTTAATGAAGACAGGAATTGGCAGAAAATTAAGAAGATTTCTACATCATCTAAGGCAGTAATTGATTATAAAAAGTGTACTGGTTGCGGTTTGTGCGCTGAAAAGTGTCGGTTTAATGCTATAAAAATGGAAAAAGGCAAGCCAGTCATAAATCCTTTTTTATGTGAGGGATGCGCTGCTTGCCAAGTTATCTGTCCTCAAAAAGCAGTAAAGCTGAAACCAGTGAAAAATGGTGAAATAAAAATTAAAAGAACAAAGTATGGCTTTTTCTTGGTTTCTGGCCAGCTTTTTCCCGGAGAAACTGGTTCTGGCAAGATAGTAACCGAGATTAAAAAAGAAGCATCCGCCTTCGCTAAAGCTTCGGCGGACAAGCAAGCGGATAATTATATTATGCTCATAGATTCAGCTCCGGGTACTGGCTGTCCGGTAATTGCTTCTCTCCAAGGTGCTGATTTTGTTGTATTGATTACTGAACCAACTCCTTCCGGGTTTTCTGACCTAAATCGGGTCTTAGAGGTGGTAAATCATTTTAATATCCCTTATAATATAGTAATAAACAAATGGGATATTAATTCTAGCTTGAGCAAGAGAATTGAAAAATGGGCTGGTCCAAAATTTTTGGGTAAAATTTCTTACGATAAAAATATATTTAAAGCTATTTCCAGCTTAACCCCGATTTTGGAAACAAATTTAAAAGCAAAACAAGAGATTAAGAAGATTTATGAGAAACTGGCTAAAAAGATAGATTAAGGGTTTTAGGGGCTTGACTATATCTCTTGCTTAATTTAAGCTTAAGTATAGTAAACAAATAATATAGAAAAGGTCGAAAATATAGAATAAAATTATTAACTTTAAATATAATTTTAATTATGGCTGAAAAAATTACTGCTTATTGCGTAAAATGTAAAGCAAAAAGAGAAATAAACGATCCAAAAGAAGTTACCATGAAAGGAAAAGGAGGAGCTAAAAGAAGAGCTATGACTGGTACTTGTCCAAAATGCGGGACAAAGATGTTTAGAATAATGGGGAATAAGTAAAATTTTGGAATATTCTAGAATTTCAAGCCTGGTGTTTTATCAACACTGGGCTTTATATTTGATTTAAGCTATTATTAATTAATGAAAAATAATCAAAAGATTGTTTTTGGGATTTTGGGAATATTAGTTATGGCTAATGTTTTAGCTTTTTCGGTTGTATTTGAGCTGAACCAGCCGCAAATGCTGGAAGTAAGTTTCTTTGACGTAGGCCAAGGCGATAGTATTTTTATTGAAACGCCAGAAGGGCATCAGATTTTAATTGACGGAGGCCCATCCTCAGCTGTTCTTGAAAAATTAGCTAAGGAGATGCCTTTTTATGACAGGACGATTGATTTAATTATTTTAACTCATCCAGAACATGACCATATTGCCGGCTTGATTAAAGTTTTGAAAAGATATAATATAGATTATATCTTATGGACAGGAATTATTAGGGATACAGGAGAGTACAAAGAATGGCAAAAATTAATTCAGGAGCAAGGAGCAGATATTAAAATAGCGCAGGCCGGTCAAAAAATTAAAGCTGGAGAAGCATATTTAGATATAATTTATCCTTTTGATAATTTAGAAGGCAGGGAAGCGAAAAATGTAAATAATACTTCTATAATTTCTCGTTTAGTTTTCAGAGAAAATTCTTTTATTTTTACCGGCGATGCTTTTAAATCTGTGGAAAGAGAATTAAAGGAAAGAGGCGCTGTTTTAGATTCAGATGTTTTAAAAGTCGGGCATCATGGAAGCAAGACATCGTCGTCTCAAGAGTTTATACAAGCAGTCAGTCCGGAAATAGCTGTGATTCAGTGCGGTAAAGATAATAGATACGGCCATCCTAATTTTGAAACATTGGAAACTCTTGGAATGCTTGGCATAGAGATATTGAGAACGGATAGAGATGGCGATATTAAAATTGTTTCTGATGGCAAAAAAATCATTTTAACATCTTTTAAATCCATCTTTTGTTAATATGTTAGTATGTTTAAATGTTAGTATGTTTTCGTGAACTTTCCAATTTTTAAAACAAAAACAAAAGGAGCAAATAAAAAATTTGATTTAACCGATCCAAAACAAAGGAGCGAGTATTTTGAATTAAAGGCTGGCGATGAAATAAAAAAAATAAGAAAGTATTTGGATAATCACACTTTTATTATTTATTTTTTAGGCAAAAAAAATTCAGGTAAAGGGACTTATGCCAAAATGTTCGCAGAAATTGTCGCGCCAGAAAAAATTTTTCATTTTTCCATTGGTGATATGATAAGAGAAATTGATAAAGAATTAAGAGATGATAAGAGAAAAAAGAAATTGATTAGCTTTTTAGAAAAAAATTATAGAGGATGGCAGTCTCTCGATGAAATAATTTCTGTATTGGAGTCAAGAAGCACTAAAAGGCTGCTGCCGACAGAACTGATTTTAGCTTTAGTCAAAAGAGAAATAGCCCGGCAAAAAGGAAAAGCTATTTTTATTGACGGCTTTCCCAGAGAATTAGACCAAATAAGTTTTTCTTTGTTTTTTCGGGATTTAGTTGATTATAGGGAAGACCCGGATATTTTTGTTTTAATTGATGTGCCTGAAAAAGTCATTGATGAAAGAATAAAATGGAGAAGAGTTTGTCCTGTTTGTCAAACATCAAGAAATTTAAAGCTACTGCCTACTTCAAAAGTCGGCTACAACAAGGACAAAAAAGAGTTTTTCCTAATTTGCGATAATCCAAAATGCAAGAAAGCTAAAATGCTTCAAAAAGAGGGAGACGAATCAGGCATAGGACCGATAAAAGAACGTTTAAACTTAGATGAGACATTAATTAAAAAGGCATTTTCCTTGTATGGCATTCCTAAAATTTTATTGAGAAATTCTATTCCAGCAAACAAAGCCAAAGAATTTACTGATGACTATGAAATCACTCCGGAATATTGCTATCAATGGGACGAGAAAGAGAAAAAAGTAAAAATAATTGAAAAACCCTGGATTGTCCGCGATGAAAAAAACCTTTTTTCTTACAGCTTGATGCCTCCGCCAGTAGTGCTGTCTTTTATTTCTCAAATGGTTGATGTTCTAAAACTTCGCTGATGTGGTGGGGGTTGACACAGGTTTTAAAAGATATATAATGAAAGTGGAGAAAGGATAGAAATTCGGCGGTGCTTCATTAGAAACTATAAATAAGATAATTTCTAACGGAGCCCTGCTGGGTTCTAATTAGATTCTGGACAAAAGTTTTTTCTGGGGACTATATTTGTGTGGTCTGTGGATCGTACAAGAAGTGCCCACTTAGATATTTTTCCGGAGATTCTTCTAGGAGCCGCAGGGTGTTCAATTTGTCTTAATATAGAGGCAGATTTTTTTTATATTAATCTACGACATTATTCCTCCAAATAATTTTATAAAAGCAGATATTTCCATAGAGGAATAAATTCAGTACTTACTCCTTTCATTACTTTTTTCCCTTCAAAGTTTTTAGTAATAACTAATAATTTTTTAGATCTCAAGTATTTTACTGCTAAAAGATTATTTTTAATTTCTGGTTTTGTATCACTATATTTTATTTCAATAGGTGTATTTTGATGATAAAAATCAATTTCTGTATATTTTTTCCAAAACCATTTAGCATTTAGATGAGAACAGACCAAATTTTCAGCTAAGAACGGAATTTGATTTAATAGTTC
The DNA here is from genome assembly GCA_023131895.1 of Candidatus Parcubacteria bacterium. Taxonomy (NCBI): domain Bacteria; phylum Candidatus Parcubacteria; species Candidatus Parcubacteria bacterium. The sequence goes on along the minus strand of JAGLYZ010000002.1, from coordinate 233,380 downwards.
CTTTTCAGAATCCATAAATCCAGCAGCTAAATTTACAGTTCCTAAATATGCCTTCTTTAATTTTCTTGCTCTGGCTATGGGACTGCCTCGAAAATTATAAATAAGGTTAATTAAAAATGATTTTTCTAAATAGCCAACATATTTTGAGACCGTTTGATAACTTATGCCCAGAGACGAAGCCAAAGACCGATATTCCAAAAGCATTCCTGGTTTTTGAGCGATTAAAGAAAGGATACTCTTTAAGACTTCTGGTTCGCCAACATCATAGACCTTAGGAATATCATAGAAAATAACCTTATCTACAATTGAATTAATATATTTTTTAATTTTCAGGAAGTTATTTTCTTTGATAATCTCTGGCAAAGAACCAGAAAGAAAATATTTATTAAGTTCTTTTTTTAGGGTGAGTTGTTGAAGGTTAAGATTTTCAATTTTTATTCCTTTCAGGTAAAGAAATTCTTTAAAATCCAATGGTTTGAGTTCAAATTCATAAATTCTTCCGGCTAAGCTTTCTTTTGTTTTTTTTAAATAAATACTTGATGAACAGGAAACAAAAAACTTAATCCTTTTTTTTAGGTCATAGTATCTTTTTAAGATAACCTGCCAGTTTTTTAGATGGTTGACCTCGTCAAAAAAGATATAGACATTTTTTAATTCATCTTTAAGGATTTCGTTTTCGTAGATTTCAATAACTTTTTCAATAATTTCCGGGTCCTTACCTAAAATTTCATCAAAAGAAAAATAAAGAATTTTTTTAGGAGGGATATTTTTGAGTAATTTTTCAATCGTTTGTAAAAGAAGCACGGTTTTACCCGTTCTTCTCATTCCCAAAACAGCGATTATCTGAGAATCGTCACGATATTGCCAGAGCTCTTTTAGAAGAAATCTTTTTTGATAATTTTTGATTTCTTCTATCTCTTTTTTCTCCCACCAGGGATTTTGTTTAATAATTCTCTCAAGTAAAGTCATATTTTTTAGTAGTTATACTTTTATCTTTATATTACTTTTAGTTAATATGTTGTCAAGACCTATTTTGTGGATAACTTTTCCTTGTTTTAAAATTTGCTTTTACTATAATACTATAATAAATGCTATAATATAGGTAAGATGCAAAAATTAAATAATAATTATTTTCAGCCCGTAAGGGCTGAAACCGAGAGAGAATAATCGCTCACCGAGTTTTTTGGTTTTATTCAATCCTTGTGTTATAATATCATTATATGAATAAAGATTTTAGCGAGTTAATTGAATATTTAAATAAGAAGTTTGAGAAGACAGCTACCAAAAAAAATTTGGCCGGTTTAGTAACCCTTGAAAAATTTAGATACACTTTTTACCAAGAAGACAGTTAAAGAATATCACAGAGCAAAGCTCGGTGCGGGGCAAGGAGAGAGAGTAATTCGCGCCTGCCCCGTAGTGAACTTGTTCTACTTTGGGGCCTGTTGCTTATAATATAGGAGGGACAAAAATTATGTTGATAACCAAAGAACAAAAGCAAAAAATTGAAGAAATTGGCAGAAAATATAATTTAAAGCTGATTTTACTTCATGGTTCTTACGCTACTGGTAAAATTAAGCCCGGCAGCGATTTAGACGTTGCGGTTCTTGGTAAAAAACCGATTGAATTTGAGGAATTGTTAAAAATCCATGGTGATTTAGCGAATATTTTTGGCGATAATCGTGAGCGAGAGCTGGATTTGAAATCTTTGCATAAGATCAATGCTTTGTTTCGTTTTGAAGTGATGCGGTATAGTGTTTTGCTTTATGGAAATCTTATTGACTATTATTCTTTCAAGGCGTATGCGTTTCGCGATTTTCAGGACAGCCAGAGTCTTTTCTATCTTTTAGGAAAGCTCATAAAAAAGAGACAGAAGTATTTAATGGAAGCTTATGTTAAATAAACAATTTATTAAAGTAAAAATTGAGTATATCCAGCGAGATTTAAATAGATTAGAAGCAATGGCTGGTTTAACCATTAATGAAGTTGCTAAAGATTATGTGAAATATGCTGCCTTGAAGAATTTTTTAATGGAGATAATCGGTCGGGCGATTGATATTAACGAACACATTATCGCCGAAGCAGGTGATGCTAAATTAGAAGCTCCATTGAAATACAGGGAAACATTTTTACGATTAGCCAATATGGGCGTTCTGCCGGTAGATTTTGCCAAAGAAATAGCAGAGAGCGCTGGATTTAGAAATGCCGTAGTTCATGACTATAATAATTTAGATAAGCATATTGTTCATAAAAGCGTTGACGAGGCGATTAAACAATACGCGAAATACTGCGGCTATATTTTGAAATTTATTGAGAAATAAAAGGTTTTTTATGTTAATTACAACAATTAAATATTTATGAATGATACTAAAATTGCTATTTTCAAGGGCAAAAAAGTGAGAAAAGCTATTCACAAGAATGAATGGTGGTTTTCGGTTGTTGATGTGTGCGAGGTATTAACCAACAGCGTTGATGCGGGAGCATATTGGAGGAAATTAAAACAACGACTAAAAGAGGAAAGTGATGAGGTTGTGACATTTTGTCACGGACTGAAATTAGAAGCGTCTGACGGTAAAAAATACGAAACCGATTGCGCTAATACCGACGGGTTAAGAAATTAAAGTAGATGTTATTCTAATTCTAAAAATGTGATACAATTCTATTAAGATGACAAAATCTATTTTTGAACAAATTGTGAATTACGAGAGACGCCAGCACTGGAGCAAGCTCGGTGTATGGCAAGGAGAGAGTAATTCGCGCTCGCCGTGCCTGGCTCCGTAAAATCCGCAGGATTGTTCGGGGTTTTGAATTTTATAAAATTTTTTATTGAAAAAGTGTTAAAAGCGGAAAACGAAGTTGATTTTGAAACTCGTCTGAAATTAAAAAACGCTGTCAGAAATTTAAGCGATGAGGAAATTTTAAACCAATGGAATAAATTTGTTGAAAGCAAAACTGAAAACGAAGCCCAGGAAGAAGCAAAAAATTTGTTGGAAATGCTGATAAATAAAATAAGCGGCGGCGAGGTCTGACCTCGCTCTAATAAATACGCAGCTACAAAGTAACTAAAAAAATACTCGTAGAAACGAGTATTTTTCGTTGATCGGAGTGACAGGGATTGAATCAGGGCGACACTCCGGGTTACTTTAATTTAGAAAGGGACTTGATGCATTTGGTACAGGCAAGGATTCTTTTGCCAACGAATTTTTTAAAAGCTTTTCTTTCTGTGTCCATAGGAACTTTAACCCATTGTAGATTAGGGTATTTTCTTTTTTTTGGGCTGGGATTGTACTTGCCGCGAAGCTTGTTTAATTTCCGAGCCATTATTCCTTTTTTTTCGCATATTGCGCATTGCTTAGCCATCGTATTTTATATTAGTATCTTTTTATAAATTTGGCAATAGTTAGTTTATTTGCTATACTAATTAATATATAATTTTTAATTTTTAATTTTCCACTTTTAACTTGAGCGATAGCGAATATGGATCCTTCAACTTTAATTTTAATAATTATAATTTTTCTTTTTTCTGTAGTGATTCACGAAGTAGCTCACGGTACTATGGCGAATATATTAGGAGATCCGACTGCTAAATATGCAGGCCGGCTTACCTTAAATCCCTTAAAGCACTTAGATTTATTTGGTTCTATCATTGTGCCAGGTATTTTAATTCTAACCAGCATGGCTGTAGGAGGCGGAATTATTTTTGGCTGGGCAAAGCCGGTTCCTATTAATCCATATAATTTCCGAGACCAAAAATATGGTTCAGCTAAAACAGCTCTTGCCGGTCCGGCAGCTAATATTTTTCTTGCTTTAGTTTTTGGTTTATTAATAAGATTTTTACCTTTTGGCACAGGTTTATTTTCCCAAAATTTGATTTTTGTTTTTGGGTTCATTGTCTGGGTAAATTTACTTTTAGCAGTATTTAATCTTTTGCCCATTCCGCCTTTAGACGGTTCTCATATTCTTTTTGCTTTTTTACCTCAAAGATTAGAACATCTAAAAATTGTTTTAGCTCAATATGGTTTATTTATCTTACTTTTTGTTATTTTCTTTTTATTACATTGGATTATACCAATGATTAATTATCTATTCGCTTTAATCGTCGGCGTTCCATTTTTCTGATTGACATTGTCTTCAACATCTGTTAAATTTAAAAACATCAATATGCCAACAATACACCAATTAGTTAAAAAGAAGAGAAAAACTACAAAAAAAGCCAATAAAAGGCCGGCTTTGAGTTTTGGTTTCAATGTTTTAAAAAATAGGCCTAAAAAATATCCTTCTCCTTTTAAAAGAGGTGTTTGTCTTAAGGTTTTTACTGTTACCCCTAGGAAGCCGAATTCTGCTTTAAGAAAAGTAGCTCGTGTTAGATTAAGCAATGGGTCGGAAGTTACTGCTTATATTCCTGGCATCGGCCATAACCTGCAAGAGCATTCAGTGATTGTAATTAGGGGAGGGAGAGTTAAAGATTTGCCAGGAGTAAGATACCATGTTGTAAGGGGTCTTTTAGATACTGGCGGAGTTGAAGGAAGAAAACAAGGAAGAAGCAAATATGGAACTAAAAAAGAAAAAGGCAAAACACCTTCTTCTTAAATAAATTATGCGCAAAGCAGTTAAAAAAAGAGAAATATTGCCTGATCCTGTTTATGATAATGTTATGGTTGCCCAGTTTATCAATAAGATGATGCGTAAAGGCAAAAAAACAATTGCCAGAAAAATTATTTATGGCGCTTTTGATATTATTAAAGAAAAAACAAAAAAAGAGCCTTTGGAAGTTTTTGATTTAGCTATTCAAAATGCTTCTCCTTTATTAGAAGTAAAATCAAAAAGGATTGGCGGAGCAGTTTATCAGGTTCCAAGAGAAGTAAGGGGAGAAAGGAAAATAAGTTTAGCTATGCACTGGATTATTTTAGCCGCTAAGGCAAAAAAAGGAAAAGCAATGAAGGAAAAGCTGTCCGAAGAATTAATTGTGGCTTCTAAAAATGAAGGAGCGGCCATTAAGAAAAAGCACGATACGCACCGTATGGCAGAAGCTAATAGAGCATTTGCCCATTTTGCCTAAAATATAATGGAAACTTTAGATTTTATTTTTTCTTTTATATTAGTATTACTTTTAATATATCTTTTACTAATCTGGTAAAAGTTTTGGTTGATTAAATTTTAATTTTATAGTATATATAAAATATATGGCAACAATAACTATTCAAAAAAAACAATATCAGAGTCTTTTAGAAAAAGCTCTTCGTTATGAATATATTCGAGAAATTATGAAAGAGAATTTATTTGCTTCTCCTTCTGTTCGTGATACAAAAGAAATTATTAAGAGTTTTAAAGAGACAGGAAAATATAATGATAAATTTCTAAAGAGTTTGGAAAAAGGATTAAAGCGCTCTTCATACTTTAAATAATTTATGAAAATAATTGCCCTTCATTCTGAAATTAAAGAATATCTTAGAAAAAGAAAACTAGAGAAAAAATTTGAAAAACAAAAGTACCTCTTTGAGGTTAATCCATTTCATCCAAGTTTAAAAACAGAACTTCTTGAACCAAGAAAAATGAGAATCTGGAGTTTTAGAGTTAATCAGAAATATCGGGCGATTTTTGTTTTTAGAGAAAAAGATACAATTGAAATTATTGATGTGAACGACCATTATCAATAATCTAAGCACAAAATTCAAAATTAAATAAAAAAAATCGGCAGCAATACGATGATTGCTACCTATTTTATATTTTTTGGTTTTTTGAAAGAACTATTCTATCCATCCTCTTTCAATGATTCTTCTAATGTCGCTATTATCCCTACTATTGTTGTAAGGAAAATGGCTATCGTTGCTCCAAAGATTATCGATGCTAATATCCCTAAAAATATACTCGATAGCAATAGTGCTATTATTGTGGAGCATAAAGAGGATGCACTTCCGATTGATGTCCACAGTATTCCTGACGTTATGTTTTTGTTGCTTTCGTATTCATCTTCCATTTCTATCACCTCAAAATTAGCATAACATACCATCAAAATTTTGTCAAGGGAATTCCTTGATAAATGATATATAAGGAATTTTTTATTTTGAAAATTAAGACATTGAAAATTCATTGATAATTGAAAATTGATAATTGCAAATTATGCGAAAGTATCCAATAGAAAAAACAAGAGATATAGGGATTATTGCCCATATTGACGCCGGCAAAACAACCGTTTCAGAACGGGTGCTTTTTTATACTGGTATTTCACATAAAATCGGCGAAGTCCATGAAGGTGAAGCTATTATGGATTGGATGGAGCAGGAAAGAGAAAGAGGGATTACTATTACTTCAGCGGCCACAACTTGTTTTTGGTTAGGGCATAGAATTAATATCATTGATACGCCAGGCCATATTGACTTTACAGCTGAAGTTCAGCGCTCTCTTCGCGTTTTAGACGGGGCTGTAGTTGTTTTTGACGGTGTGGCTGGTGTTGAGCCGCAGTCAGAGACAGTTTGGCGCCAGGCAGATAAGTTCAAAGTTCCGAGAATTTGTTTTATAAACAAGTTAGATAGAATGGGCGCAAATTTTGAGAAAAGCTTTTATTCTATTATTCAGAAGCTTTCTCCTAATGCCTGCGCAATGCAGATTCCAATTGGTATTGAGGATAGGCTTGAAGGAGTGATTGATTTGTTGAAAATGAAAGCGTTAAAATTTGAAGGCGATCTTGGCGAGAAAGTGGTAGAAGAAGAAATACCAGATGGTATAAAAAAAGAGGCAGAGGAATGGCGAAAGAAAATGCTGGAAAAAATCGCTGGTGAAGATGAAAAACTTTTGGAAAAATATTTAGCTGAGCAAGAGATTTCAGAGCAGGAATTAAGAGAGGTGTTGAGAAGGGCTACAATAGACTATAAGCTGATTCCAGTATTTTGCGGTTCTGCCTTGAAAAATAAAGGTGTTCAGCAGGTTTTAGACGCTATTATTTATTATCTTCCTTCTCCTGTAGATATTCCTCCAATAATTGGCAAGAATCCAAAAACAAATGAAGAAGTAGAAAGAAAATCTGATGACAACGAACCATTTACTGCTTTGGCTTTTAAAATTGCTACTGATCCCTATGTAGGCACTTTGACTTATTTCAGAGTTTATTCAGGAACTTTAAAAAAGGGTTCCTATGTTTTAAATACCTTTACTGGAGAAAAAGAACGATTAGGCAGGATTTTAAGAATGCATGCTGCCGAAAGAGAAGAAGTTGATGAACTTTTCGCCGGTGATATTGCCGCTACAGTTGGTTTAAAAAACACGAGTACAGGCCATACCCTATGCGATGAGTCCAGCCCGATTATATTAGAAGAGATTACCTTTCCAGAGCCGGTTATTGGCATTAGGATTGAACCAAAAACAAAAGATGATCAGGAAAAGATGAGTTTGGCTTTAAAGAAATTATCAGAAGAGGACCCTACTTTTAAAATAAAAACAGATGCAGAAACAGGGGAAACGATTATTTCTGGAATGGGCGAACTGCATCTTGATATACTTTGCGACCGAATGAAAAGAGAATTTAAGGTTGATGCAGCAATGGGCAGGCCACAAGTTGCTTATAAAGAAACAATCATGACGGAAGCAGAAGCAGAAGGCAAATATATTCGGCAGTCTGGCGGCCGCGGACAGTATGGCCATGTTTGGCTTCGTTTAGCTCCGAAAGAAAGAGGAAAAGGTTTTGAATTTATTAATGAGATTAAAGGAGGAACGATTCCAAGAGAGTTTATCCCTGCAGTAGAAAAAGGAGTAAAAGAGGCAGTAGATAAAGGTGTGATAGCCGGCTATCCAGTAGTAGATGTTTCGGTTACCCTTTATGACGGTTCTTTCCATGAAGTTGATTCTTCAGAAATAGCTTTTAAAATTGCCGCTTCTACTGCGTTTCAAGAAGGAGCTAAAAGGGCAAAACCAATGCTTCTTGAGCCGATTATGAAGCTAGAAGTAGTTATCCCTGAAGATTTCCTAGGAGAAGTTATTGGAGATTTAAGTTCAAGACGAGGAAAGATTGAAGAAACACAGGAAAGGTTAAATATGAAAGTTATTAACACTAAGGTGCCATTGGCTGGAATGTTTGGATATGCCACCTCTCTTCGTTCCTTAACAGAAGGCAGGGGAACTTTCACAATGGAATTTGACCATTATGAGCCAGTTCCGGAAAACATTGCCCAAGAAATCATTGAAGGAAAGAGAAAATAAGTTGATTTTTTGGGAGAAGTTTGCTAATATAAAACCATTATGGATTTAGATGAAATCAAAAATTTAATAAAAATTGATGGAGGAAAGTTTATTATTGTGGAAAATGGAGAGCCAGTGCTAATGGTGATGAGTTTTCAAGATTATAAAAAAATAATAGAGGAGAATTCTGAAAGAATTTCTTCCCGGCAATCAAATCCGAGTTCTATAGAAAAAATCCCAGAAGCTCAAGAATTTAATTCAGAGAGCGATAACGAATATACAGAGGCAGTTGAGAAAACTCCGCAATCAGAAGAATCATTAAAGATTGAAGATTTGCCGGTTTAACTCTTTTTTCAATAAAGGGGGTTGACTTTTTTTTAATTTTTAATATTATATATAATATAATCTTATAACAACATACTAACACGTTAACATATTAACAAAAATTAATGTTAAAATGTTAAAATGCTTAGATGTTAAAATGATTTATGGCTGAGAAAGAAAAATTTGAAAGAGGAAAAACTCATCTTAATATTGGCACCATTGGTCATGTAGACCATGGCAAGACCACTCTTACTGCAGCTATACTGCACATTTTAAGATTAAAGGGATTCAAGGCCTCAGAAAAAGCAGTAGATCAGATTGATTCTGCTCCAGAGGAAAAAGCGCGCGGCTTAACTATTAATATTTCTCATTTGGAGTATGAAACAGAGAAGAGGCATTATGCCCATATTGATTGTCCTGGCCACGCTGACTATATTAAGAATATGGTTACCGGAGCCGCGCAGATGGATGGCGCTATTTTGGTTGTTTCTGCGGCTGACGGCGTTATGCCTCAAACCAGAGAGCATATTTTACTTGCCCGTCAGGTAGGATTATCAAATATAGTAGTGTTTTTAAATAAATGCGACACTGTAGACGACCCTGAAATAATTGATTTAGTGGAATCAGAAGTAAGGGAGCTTTTAAAGAAATATAAGTTTCCTGGTGATGAAGTTCCAGTGATTCGCGGTTCAGCTATTAAATCATTAGAGGTAAAGTCAGTTGATGAAGAGGCAGCAAAACCCATCTTAGATTTAGTCAAAGCAGTAGATGATTATTTCCCTGAACCAGTCCGGGATATTGATAAGCCAGTTTTAATGGCTATTGAGGATGTTTTTTCTATTGCTGGAAGAGGAACTGTTGCTACTGGCAGGATTGAAAGAGGTGTAGTGCATCCAAATGAGGAGGTAGAACTTATTGGTTTTAAACCTACTCAGAAAACAGTCGTAGTAAGCGTTGAAATGTTTAATAAAATGCTGGATGAAGGAAGGGCAGGTGACAATGTTGGTATTTTGCTTAGGGGTTTAAAAAAGGAAGAAGTTGAAAGGGGGCAGGTTTTGGCTAAGCCAGGCAGTATAACACCTCATACTGAATTTGAAGGCGAGGTTTATATTTTAAGCAAAGAAGAAGGCGGAAGGCATTCTCCTTTCTTCACTGGCTATAAGCCTCAATTCTATATTCGAACCACTGATGTTACTGGTGATGTTGTTCTGCCAGAAGGGACAGAAATGGTTATGCCAGGAGATACGGTTACCTTAAAGATTAAATTAATTGCTCCAGTTGCTCTTGAAGAAAAGCAAAGATTTGCTATTAGGGAGGGAGGTAAAACTGTTGGTGCTGGAGTAGTAACAAAGATTATTAAGTAAATCAAAAGCAGGAACTTAAAAGTTTAAAATAAACGTGGCTACAAAAAAGAAAGCAGTTGAAGAAGAGATTAAGTCCAAACTTCGTATTAAGTTGCGGGCTTATGATCATAAAGTTATTGATAATAGCGCTAGGCAGATTGTTGAAACAGTCGAGCGCTATGGTGTTGAAGTTTATGGTCCCATTCCTTTACCTACTGAAATTCATAAATATACAGTGAATAGATCTTCTTTTATTCATAAAGATAGCAGAGAGCAGTTTGAAATGAGGGTTCATAAACGTTTGATTGATATTCTTAATCCAAATCCCAAAATTGTTGATGCTTTAACTAGTTTGACTCTTCCAGCTGGTGTAGAAATTGAAATCAAGATGTAATATAAAATAAAAATATCGGCCAAGGCAGAAAACCGGGCTATACCCGGTTTTTAATTAAATCTAAGTAAAATATGAAATTTATTTTAGGAAAAAAATTGGAGATGAGTCAGTTTTTTGACGAAAAAGGCAAGCAGGTTCCAATAACTTTAATTGAGGCTGGACCTTGTTATATTACACAGATAAAAATGCAAGAAAAGGATAAATATGAAGCGATTCAGATTGGTTTTGAAAAAATTACCAAGCAAAAAAAAATTAAGAAAACTATGAAAGGAAAAGAGTTTAAATATATCAGAGAGTTTAAGCCCGCTTTCGCTAAATCTTTAGATAACAAACAGGAATTAAAAATAGGTGATAAGATAGATGTTTCAATTTTTGAACAAGGAGATAAAGTAAGAATTTCCGGTATTTCCAAGGGAAAAGGTTTTCAAGGAGCAGTGAAAAGATGGGGTTTCCATGGAAGAAATGCCACTCATGGAGTGAAGCATGAACAAAGAACATTAGGTTCAGTAGGAAGTTCTTTCCCGGAAAGGGTTATTAAGGGAAGAAAAATGCCTGGCAGAATGGGAGCTGAAAGAGTTACAGTTAAGAATTTAAAAATAGTCAAAATTGATAAAGATAATAATCTATTAGCAGTGAAAGGCGCAATACCAGGTCATCGCGGCACCTTGCTGGAAATCCGAGTATAGTTCGAGAACAGTTATTTATGAAAATTAATCTTTACAATCAAAAAGGCGAGAAGAAAGAAGAAGTTGAATTGCCAAAAGAGATTTTTGAGGTTGCTTTTAATTCTGATTTGGTTCATCAGGTGGTTGTTTCGCAAATGGCAAACAGGCGGCAGAATAGCGCGCACGCTAAAGACAGAAGCGAGGTTAAAGGAGGCGGCAGAAAGCCGTGGAGGCAGAAAGGCACTGGCAGGGCAAGAGTAGGCTCTATCCGTTCGCCTTTATGGAGAGGAGGAGGCATTACTTTTGGTCCTGTTAAAGAGAGAGATTTTAAAAAAATAATTCCCAAGAAAATGAAAAGAAAAGCTCTTTTTATGGTTTTGAGCCAAAAAGTAAAAGTAAAAGGATTAATTATTTTAGATGAATTAAAAATTGATAAGGCGAAAACAAGAGAGATGAAAGTCATAAGAGATAATTTAGTCAAGCCAGATAAGAAAAAAATAAAGAGCGTTTTAATCGCTTTGCCAAAGATGGATAAAAATGTAATTTTATCAGCAAGAAATATTCCTAAATTAGCGACGATTCAAGCAAAAGAATTAAATTGCCTTGATATTTTAAATTATAAATATTTGATTATGCCGAAAGAGTCAATAAAAGTAATAAAAGAAACATTTGTAAAATCTTAATATGAAATTATTTGATTTTTTTAAAAAAGAGAAGAAAAAAATTGAAGAAAAACCTAAGATTGCTGAAAAAAAGGAAGTTAAAGAGAAAAAAGAAGTTGAACCTAAAGTTGTTGAAAAAGAAAAAAAGGAAGAAAAACCGAAAAAGAAAGTAGATTTAGCCCGTCCGCCAAGACCTCGTTCAGACGGAGTCGGGCAGGCTTGGAGGGTTTTAGAGCAACCTCATATTTCTGAAAAAGCGACTGATTTAACTAAAGAAAATAAATATATTTTTAGAGTTTTCCCCAAATCAAACAAAAAAGAGATTAAAAAAGCAGTAGAAGGTATTTATGGAGTTGATGTTTTAGATGTTAGGACTGTTAGTATCCCTAGGAAAAAAAAGATGAGAGGTAGAATTCTTGGTTGGAAAAAAGGATATAAAAAAGCAATTGTAAAAATAAAAAAAGGCCAAAAGATAGAATTATTGCCAAGATAAAATATATGAAGAAGTATAAACCAACGACACCGGGAAGGAGAGGCATGACCAAAATTGAATCTCCTCAATTAAACAAGAAAAAACCTGAAAAAGGTTTAATTTCAATATTAAAAAAAAGAGGAGGAAGGAATTTACAAGGGAGAATTACTATAAGGCATAGAGGCGGCGGCGCAAAAAGAATGTATCGCCACATTGATTTCAGCCAGGAAAAAATTAATATTCCAGCAAAAGTTGTTGCTTTAGAATATGATCCTAATCGCTCTGCTTTTATCGCTCTTTTAGAATATGAAGATAAGGAGAAAAGATATATTCTCGCTCCTCAGGGATTAAAAGTAGATGATACGATTGTTATTTCAGAGAAAGGAGAGTTTAAGCCGGGAAACAGAATGAAATTAAAAAACATTCCAATAGGAACCTTAGTTTATAATATTGAGTTTGAGCCAGGCAAAGGAGGGCTTATTGTAAAAGGAGCAGGCACCACAGCGAGAGTTTTGGCTCAAGAAGGAGGATATACTCATCTTGTTCTTCCTTCTTCTGAAATTAGAAAAGTATCAATGGAATGTTTTGCTTCAATAGGAATGGTTTCAAATCCTGAATATAAATATGTTAAAATAGGAAAAGCAGGCAGGAGCCGTTATAAGGACAGAAGGCCGCATGTTAGAGGATCAGCAATGAATCCTGTTGACCATCCTCATGGAGGCGGAGAGGGAAGAACCGGAATTGGAATGAAGCATCCGAAAACGCCTTGGGGGAAACCTGCATTAGGGGTAAAAACAAGAAAGAAAAAATGGACAGACAAGCTTATTATCAAGAGACGAAAGAAGAAGAAAAAAACCTAAAAAATTAAAAGTTTAAAGTTAGAAGTTAAAAGTCAAAGTTTTAAGTTAAAAGTTTTAATAAATAATTTTTAATTTTTCACTTTTAACTTGACTGAGCGAAGCGAAGGAACATGGCTAGATCTCTGAAAAAAGGTCCATATGTGGACGAAAAATTATTAAAAAAAATAAGCAAGTTCAAGAAAGGCGACAGAGTAATTATTAAGACTTGGGCGAGAGCTTGCACTATATCTCCAGAAATGGTTGGTTTTACATTTGGCGTTCATAACGGCAAGGAGCATATTCCAGTATTAGTTGCAGAGGATATGGTGGGGCATAAGTTAGGTGAATTTGCTCCAACAAAAAAATTTGTAAGGCATGGGGGAAAAATACAGAAAGAGCAGGAAATAAAAACAAAACAGCAAGAAACCGAAAAAGATAAATCATCTTAATATTTTGTTTATATGAACATTACAGCCAAACTAAGATATCTTCATATTGCGCCGCGAAAGGTTCGTTTAATGGTTGATTTGATTAGGGGAAAATCAGTTGAGCAAGCTCAAAGGATTTTAAATTTCACGCCGAATAGATCGTCTGAGCCGTTATTAAAACTCTTGAAGTCAAGTATAGCTAATGCTAAAGATAATCTTCAGCTTGAAGAAGATAATCTTTATATCTCAAAGATTTTTGTTGATGAAGGACCGAAGCTAAAAAGATGGCATGCTCAGTCAAGAGGAAGAGCTGCTGAAATTCAGAAAAAGAGTTCTCATATTTCTTTAGAATTAAGCGAGATTAAAAAGAAAAAAGTTAAAAAGGTTAAGAAAACAGAAAAGAAAGTTGTAGATGAGAAAATAGAGAAGGAAGAAAAAACAACTGTCAAACCAGAACAACCAAAGCCAAAGGATACGAAAGAGAAATATGTGCCAAAAATAACACAAGGCATGAAAAGAGTATTTAGGCGAAAAGCCTTCTAAATTAAAAGTTTAAAGTTAGAAGTTAAAAGTCAAAGTTAGAAGTTAAAAGTTTTAATAAATAATTTTTAATTTTTCACTTTTAATTTTTAACTTGAGCGATAGCGAACATGAGTCATAGAGTGCATCCAAAAGCATATAGATTGAGAGAAACAAGTGATTGGGATTCTCGATGGCAGTTTAAAAAGAGTATTCCTAAATATTTAAAGGAAGATTTTGTGATAAGAGACTTTTTAGAAGAAAGGCTAAAGGATTCTGGGGTTCAAAATATTGAAATTGAGAGATTTCCCGGTAAAGTCAATATTATTATTAATACTTCAAAGCCAGGTTTTATTATAGGCCGCGGAGGCAAAGGAGCAGAAGAACTTAAAAAAGAGTTAGAGAAAAAAATCATTAAGAGCTATAAGCCACTTATTAATCAAAAATTAACAGCATTAAACAAAGTAAAAGAAGAAATCAGAATTGAAATTAGAGAAATTAGAAATCCTTGGACATATTCGAATATTATTGCTCAATGGATTGCCCAGCAGATAGAAAGGAGAATGCCTTATCGCAGGGTATTAAAACAAGCATTGAGCAAGATTATGGTCAATAAAGAAATAAAAGGGGCAAGAGTAGAGGTTTCCGGTCGTTTGAATGGAGCGCAAATCGCGCGTAGAGAATGGATAAAAAATGGCCGTCTTCCAAGACAAACATTAAGAGCAGATATTGATTATGGAACAGCAAGAGCTTATTGTACTTATGGTGTGATAGGAATAAAGGTATGGTTATACAAAGGCGAAAAATTTTAACTTTATAAAGGAACATGTTGATGCCAAAAAAAATTAAACATAGAAAATGGCATAAAGGCCGTTCAAGAGGGATAGAGAGGCGGGCAGCTGATCTGTCTTTTGGCAGTTATGGTTTAAAAGCATTGGAGAAAAAATGGATTACAGCCCGCCAAATTGAGGCAAGCCGCAGAGCTATTATTAGATATTTAAAAAAAGGTGGGAAGCTTTGGATAAGAATTTTTCCAGATAAACCTATAACTAAAAAAGGAACAGAAGTTCCTATGGGCGGAGGAAAGGGAACTGTTGAATATTATGCTTTTCCAATAAAACCAGGTAGAATCATTTTTGAGTTAGAAGGAATAAAAGAGGAAATGGCCAAAGAAGCTTTTAGCAGAGCGGCAGATAAGCTGCCGATAAAGACAAAATTTATTAAAAGATAATCTATAATTTATGCAGGCAACAGAATTACAACGTAAATCAAAATCAGAGCTTCATGGTATTTTAATAAAAAATCGTGAGAAATTACGACAGTTGCGTTTTGATTTAGTCTCTGGTAAAGTGAAAAATGTTAGAGAGATTAGAAAAATTAAAAAAGAAATTGCTCAAATATTAACAATTTTAAAGCAAAATTAGTATGAAGAAAAAATTAAAAGGAATAGTTGTTTCTAATAAAATGTTAAAGACAATAGTGGTAGAGGTAGAAAGGATAAAAGTCCATCCTAAATATAAGAGAAGATATAAAATGCATAAAAAATATAAAGCCCATAATGAAAATGGAGAATTTAATGTCGGCGACAGGGTTATAATTGAAGAAACAAGGCCAATATCAAAAGACAAACGATGGGTAGTAATTAAAAAGATATGATTCAGCCGCAAACAATGTTAAAAATAACAGATAATACCGGAGCCAAACTTGCTCAGTGTTTTAAGGTGCTCGGCGGCACCAGGAGAAGATATGCTCAAATTGGAGATATAGTAGTAGCAGCAGTGAAAAAAGCAGAGCCAAGGAAAATTGTTAAAAAACATGATAAAGTTAGAGTAGTAATCATCAGGCAGAAAAAAGAATATAGGCGTTCAGATGGTTCTTATATTCGTTTTGATGATAATGCAGGAGTAATTCTTGAGGGTAAAACTAAAGAACCAAAAGGAGGAAGAATTTTAGGCCCTGTTGCCAGAGAGTTAAAAGAAAAAGGATTTGATAAAATAGCTGGAATGGCAAAGGATCTTGTATAAAACATGAAGATAAAAAAAGGCGATACAGTATTAATAATTTCAGGCAAGGACCGAACCAGAAAAGGCAAGGTTCTTGAAGCTTTGCCTAAAGGGCAAAGAATTTTAGTTGAAGGCATAAACATAAGAAAAAAAAGTGTTAGGCCTAAAAAAACTGGTGAAAAAGGACAGATAGTAGAAATGCCTGGTTCAATCTCTGTCTCAAATGTGAAGCTGATTTGCACTAAATGTAAAAAAGCGGCAAGGATAGAATATAAAATAGTAAAGCCAAAAGCAGGATCTGCCAGCAAATCGAAGAAGATTAAAATAAGAATTTGTAAAAAGTGCGGAGGAGAAATTTAAATCATACTAACATTTAAGCATACTAACATATTAACAAAAAATAAAATCAGAAATGTTAAAATGCTTAAATGTTAAAATGTTAAAATGAGTGTTGTCAAACTAAAAGACAAATATATTAAAGAGGTTGTGCCGGCTATGAAAAAAAAGTTCGGATACAAAAACAGTATGGCTGTTCCTAATGTTGAAAAGGTAGTGGTTAATATTGGTTTTGGCAGAATGATAACAGATAAAACATCTGATGAAAAAAAGAAAATTAAGGCAGCAATTGTCCATGATTTAGCTTTAATATGCGGACAACGTCCAGTTTTAACTAAAGCAAAGAAATCTATTTCTACATTTAAAATCCGTGAGGGTATGGAGATTGGAGCCAAAGTGACTCTAAGAAAACAAAAAATGCATGATTTTTTAGATAGATTAATTCATATCGCGCTTCCTCGTTCACGTGATTTTCAAGGTATTGAGCTTAAATCAATTGATCAAAAAGGAAATTTAACTATTGCTATAAAAGAACATATATCTTTTCCAGAAATATCCCCGGAGAAAACAAGATTCCTTTTTAGCTTTGAGATTACTATTGTAACCACAGCAAAAAAAAGAGAGCAAGGATTAGAATTATTAAGATTATTAGGTTTCCCAATAAAGAAATAAGATGGCTACTAAATCACAAATAGCAAAATCAAATAAAAAACCCAAATTTTCAACTCGTATTGTAAGGAGATGTTTTAGATGCGGCAGAAAGAGAGGCTATTTAAGAGAATTTGGACTATGCCGAATTTGTTTCAGGGAAATGGCGAATAAAGGGCAAATCCCAGGAGTAAAGAAATCAAGCTGGTAGTTTGCATCTAAACATACAAACATGCTAACATTTAAACAAAATTTTAATTTATTATGTTAAAATGTTTGAATGTTAAAATGTTAAAATGAATTTTTATGACTGATCCAGTAACTGATATGTTTAATAGAATAAAAAATGCTCAAGCCGTATTAAAGCCTACGGTTGATATTCCTTTTTCAGCTTTCAAATATGAAATTGCAAAGATTTTAGAAAAGACAGGATACATTAAAAAAACGGAAAAAAAGAAAAGAAAGACAGAAAAAATAATAGAACTTTCTCTTAAATATAATAAAGATATTTCGGCTATCACTGAGTTAAAAAGGATTTCAAAGCCAGGACAGAGAATTTATATTCCTTATCAGAAAATAAGGAAGATAAAAGGAGGATTTGGAACAGCTATTATTTCCACATCAAAAGGATTGATGGCTGATGGAGAAGCAAGAAAAAATAGATTAGGAGGAGAGGTAATATGTGAAATATGGTAAAGTTCATCTAAACATACAAACATGCTAACATTTAAACAAAATTTTAATTTATTATGTTAAAATGCTTAAATGCTAAAATGTTAAAATGATTTATGAGTCGTATAGGCAAAAAACCAATTGAAATACCAGATGGTGTCGAACTAAAAATTGATGGTCAGAAAGTTACAGTTAAGGGTCCTAAAGGCGAACTTTCTAAAGAGGTTCGGCCTGAAATTGATATTGAAATTAAAACTCAAGAAGTTTACGTTTTTCCTAAAAAAGAAAACCAGAAAACGACTTCAAGAAAAGAATCAGGAAAGCAAGCAAAAGAGATTAATGCTTTTTGGGGGTTGACTAGAGCTTTTTTAGCCAATATGATACAAGGCGTTAAAGATGGTTATGAGAAAAAGCTTCAAATAGAAGGTTTGGGATACAAGGCCTCTTTAGATGGAAATGATTTAATATTAAACATCGGTTTTAGCCATCCAGTGAAAATTAAATCTTTAGATGGCATAAAATTATCAGTAGAAAAAAATATTATTACTATTTCAGGTATTGATAAAGAATTAGTTGGCATGGTCGCTGCTAAAATAAGAAAAGTAAAACCGCCGGAGCCGTATAAGGGAAAAGGAATTAGATATATTAATGAAATAGTCAGGAAAAAGGTAGGTAAAAAGGCAGTAGCCGCAGAATAATATGTTAAAAAAACAAGAAAAAAGATATAGACGGCATAAAAAAGTAAGAGTTAAAATATCTGGGACAGCTAAAATTCCGCGGCTTTGTATTTTTCGTTCAAATAAATATATTTATGCCCAGCTAATTGACGATGAAAAAGGTAAGACAATTTTAAGTTCAAGTGAGTTTGAAATTAAAAAAGCAAAAAATAAAGAAACCACTAAAATCTTTATTGCTAATCAAATTGGGGAACTGATTGCTAAAAAGGCCGTTGAGAAGAAAATTAAAAAAGTGGTTTTTGACAGGGGCGGATATAAATATCATGGAAGAGTCAAAGCGTTAGCCGAGGGAGCAAGAAAAGGAGGACTAAATTTTTAAATTATATGGAAAGATTTATAAGAAAAGAAAAACCAAAAGATGAGTTTGATTCTAAATTATTAGATTTAACTCGAGTAAGCAGGATGACAGCCGGCGGACGCCGGATGAGATTTCGCGCTGTTATGGTTGTTGGCAATAGAAAAGGAAAGGTTGGATTAGGTGTTTCCAAAGGCAAGGATGTGGCCCAAGCGATTGAAAAGGCTACACGTTTAGCAAAGAAAAATTTAATTGAAATTCCTATTGTAGAAGGCACTGTTCCTTATGAGATTATTTCTAAATTCGGAGCAGCTAAGGTTTTACTTAGACCCCAAAGAAAAACAAGGGGGTTAGTTGCTGGCGGTACAGTCCGTGTAATTTGTGATTTAGCCGGTATAAAGAATATATCTTCAAAGATTCTTGGAAGGACTGGAAACAAACTTAACAATGCCAAAGCAACTATTCAAGCATTAGAAAAATTAAAACCAAAAAGCTAAATTTATTGCTTCGAAAACATGCAGATAAATCAAATTAAGCCAAAACATAAAGCAAAACAAAAAAAACGGATAGGCCGCGGCGGTAAACGCGGTACTTATTCTGGTCGAGGAATGAAAGGTCAGAGATCGCGCGCTGGAAGAACTTCAGAGCCGATTATCCGCGGATTAATTAAGAGATACCCCAAACTTAGGGGATATAAATTTAATAAATGGAAAGTAAAACCGACAATAGTTAATATTAGCAGTTTAGAGCAGTTTAAAGACGGAGACAAAATTAGTCCTTCTGTCTTGTTTAAAAAGGAAATAATTCGTAGAATAAAAGGGAAGGCGCTGAAAGTAAAAATTTTAGGCAATGGAAAACTAACCAAGTCATTGACGATTGAAGGATGTGATGTTTCAAAATCAGCAAAAGAGAAGATAGAGAAAGCCGGCGGCACAATTATATGAGAAACTAAATCATTTGCTATGAAAACAAAATTTTTCAAATTCAGCCCTCCTTCGGGCTTCGCCGCGCCCACGCCCCAGAATTTGAAAAATCTGTTTTCTTCGCAACTTTTTACTTTTTCACTTTTAATTTTTAACTTGAGCGTAAGCGAACATGTGGTTTAATAAGCTTATCCAAATATTTAAAATTCATGATTTGCGGAACAAACTTTTTTTTGTTCTGTTTATTTTTGCTGTTTTTCGATTAATGGCAAATATTCCTGTTCCTGGAGTAAATCTTGAGAATCTAAAGATGTTCTTTGCCAGCAATGAAAGTTTAAGTTTATTAAATTTATTCACAGGCGGCGCATTGGAAAGGTCTTCTATTGTCATGCTGGGATTGGGCCCGTATATTACTTCAGTCATTATTCTTCAGCTTTTGACAATGATTTTTCCGCAGTTGGAAAAAATGTATAAAGAAGAAGGAGAGGCAGGCCGCAGGAAATTCAATCAATACGGAAGAATATTAACTGTTCCTTTTGCCGCTTTACAGGGATTTGCAATGTTGAGTCTGCTTCAGCGCCAGAGTCCGCCAGTAGTTGAATTTGCTTCTCCAGTTTTGCTGCTGGCTGCTGTTTTAAGCATTACAGCAGGAGCGGTCTTTTTAATGTGGCTGGGAGAATTAATTACTGAAAGAGGAATTGGTAATGGTGTTTCTCTTTTAATTTTTGCCGGTATTATTGCAGCTTTTCCAATGTCTATTTATCAAAGTTATTTTGACGTTGAATCAAGCCCTGAGAAAACTCTTTCTTATGTCTTGTTCTTTGTTTTAGCTTTGGTTATAATTTTCAGCGTTGTTTTAGTTAATGAGGCGCGCAGGAATATTCCTGTCTCTTATGCTAAAAGAGTAAGGGGGATGAAGATGTATGGCGGCGTATCTACTTATTTGCCATTGAATCTTAATCCTGCTGGTGTTATTCCTATTATTTTTGCTCTTGCTATTATGCTTTTTCCTGGAATGATTGCCAGTTTTTTAGGAGGTGTAGGAGGAATGGTGGGCAATATCGCCCAAACTCTTGGTAATCTTTTTGATCCGCAAAGAAATCTTTTAGTTTATGGAATGTTCTATTTTATTCTAGTGGTCTTATTTACATTTTTTTATACAGCAGTAACATTTGACCCTAAAGCGATTGCTACTAATTTGCAGAAAATGGGCGGATTTGTGCCTGGTATCAGGCCAGGTTCTTCCACTGCAAACTTTTTGAAATATATTTTAAACAGAGTCTTGCTTTTCGGAGCTTTGTTCTTAGGTTTAATTGCAGTAATGCCTTTTATAGTAAGCGGTATAACCAGCGTTCAAACATTTTCCTTTTTAATAGGAGGAACATCTTTGTTGATTATTGTGAGCGTTGTCTTAGAAACTATAAAACAAATAAATTCCCAACTACAAATGAGAGATTACGATACATTTTAAATATGTCTAAGCCATTAAATTTTACTTTAATAGGGAGATCTGGTTCAGGAAAGGGGACACAAGCAAAACTTTTGATGAAGCATTTTGGAAATCTATTTTATGTTTCTACTGGTGATTTGTTTAGAGATTTATCCAAAGCTAATACAGATACGAGCATAAGAGTTCAAAAAATAATAAAAGAAGGAGGTCTGCCGTTTGATGATTTAGCAGCTGCTTTATGGATGCATGAACTTGCTTATAATCTTAAAGAAAACCATGGATTTATTCTTGATGGCGCTCCTCGCCGAGTTAATGAAGCTCAAACATTAGACAGATATTTAGATTTTTTAGAAAGAAAAGAAACCTGTTTTAATTTATTGATTGATATTTCCAGAGAAGAAGCATTTGGCCGTTTATCAAAAAGAAGAATTTGTAAAAAGTGCGGGCATTTAATTCCATGGGTTGGCGAATTTAAAAAATTAAAAGTTTGCGACAAATGCGGCGGAGAATTGATTACTCGGGCTGACGATAGTCCAGAAGCAATAAACAGTAGATTAGATTTTTATGATAATAGAGTAGCTCAAACAGCTAAATTTTATAAAAACCAAAACCGTCTTATAAAAATCAATGGTCAGCAACCAATTGAAGATGTTTTTAAAGATATTCTAAAAGCCATAAATTCAAAATCAAAATAAAAATTAGCGTCACAAACTAACACGATCGTGCTACTTTGTGACTGGCAAAAATACCGAGAACTGTTCTCGGCAGAGCCGAGAACAGTTCTCCAAAAGTTAATGATTTCAATAAAAACTCCGGAAGAAATTAGGATAATGGCTGAAGGTTGTAAAATCCTGGCAAAGATTATGAAACAATTAGTGGACATGATTAAGCCAGGGATTACTACTAAAGAATTAAATATGGCTGCCGAAAGCCATATTTTTAAATATGGGGCAGAGCCGGGATTTAAAGGTCCAATTTCTAAGGGCTATGGCGGTTTTCCTACGGCTTTATGCACTTCTATTAATCAGGTAATTGTTCATGGAGTTCCTTCTTATTACAAATTAAAACAAGGCGATATTTTGTCTTTGGATTTAGGATTAAGATGGAAAGGGTATTTTGCTGATATGGCAGTTACTGTTCCAGTAGGAGAGATTTCTTTAGAAGCTCAACGTTTAATTAGAGTAACCAAAAAAGCTTTGAAAAGGGGAATTAAAAAAGTCAGGCCTGGAAATACATTTGGAGATATTGGGAATACGATTCAAAGATATGTTGAGTCGCAAGGTTTTAATGTTGTGCGCGAGCTTTGCGGACACGGCATTGGCAAAGAATTGCATGAAGATCCTCAAATTTTGAATTATGGCAAACGCCATGCCGGTCCAAAAATAAAACAAGGCATGGTTTTTTGCCTTGAACCAATGGTGACAGCAGGTGATTGGAAGATTAGAAAATCAGAAGATGGCAATGGTTTTGAAGCTATAGATGGCTCTCTATCAGCTCATTTTGAACACCAAATGGCAGTCACCGAACACGGCTGTCGAGTATTGACAGAAATATAGTCTGGACATATATTACTGACGGCCGTCAGTGCTGTATGTCCAGCACGCAACTACGCGAGAACATTTCTCGTAGTTTTTCTGTTTTTATTTTCAATTTTGTGCTAAAATAATTTAATGCTCAATGAAATTTACCTTTCAGTTATAGTCCCTGCTTATAAAGAGGAAAAAAGGATTGTTAAGACATTAAAAGAAATTGACAAGTATTTGTCAAAACAGACATATGCTTATGAAATTATTGTAGTTAATGACGGTTCTCCAGATAGAACTGCAGAGGTTGTAAGAAAAGTAATCCCTGAAATTAAGAATTTACGAATAATTAACAATAAAACAAACCACGGCAAAGGTTATGTTGTTAGACAGGGATTATTAGAAGCAAAGGGGAAATACAGAGTTTTTACTGACGCTGATAATTCTACCTCAATTGACCAAATAGAAAAAATGTGGCCAGAATTTCAAAATGGTTATGAAGTTGTAATTGGTTCGCGGGATATTAAGGGAGCAGTTATTACTGTCCCTCAGACCTGGTGGAGAATAATGCTTGGTAATATCTTTAATTTAATTGTCCAGATTATTTCCGGACTTTTTGGAATATGGGATACCCAGTGCGGATTTAAGGGTTTTACTAAAAAAGCAGTGGAAGATATTTTTCCGAAATGTAAAATCAACCGTTTTGCTTTTGATGTGGAAGTTTTAGTTTTAGTTAAAAAACTTGGTTATAAAATAAAAGAAATTCCAGTTGTTTGGATAAACGATCAAGCAAGTACAGTAGGATTCAAGTCAATGGTAAAAATGTTAATTGAAGTATTTCAAATTAGATGGAATTTAATTAGTAAAAAATATGTCTAAAAACCAAAAACTGAAATTTCCTTCCGAATTACGTTTTGATCTCGCTTCAAAGGATTGGGTTGTTATTGCGACTGGCAGGGCGCGGAGGCCGGAAACTTTTAAAAAAGAAAGAAGAAAAATAGAAAAGGTTTCTAAAAAAGATTGTCCTTTTTGCCAAATTCATACTCAGGAGATGCCAACAATTTTATTTTCCAATGGTAAAAAAATAAAATTTAAACCCGGGAGCAAGATTCCAAAAAATTGGACAACAATTTCTGTACCAAATAAATATCCTGCCTTTATTCCTAATTCAAAAATAGATAAACATATTGAAGGGGGCTTATATGAGAAGATGAACGCAGTGGGTTTTCACGAAGTAGTGATTACTCGAGACCATAATAAACAAATGACTCAATTTTCAATAAAACAGATTAAAGAAGTAATAGATATTTATCAAGAAAGATATTTAAGTTTAATGAAAGAAAAGTTTGTCAATTATATCTCAATTTTTCATAACCATGGTATAGAATCAGGCGCTTCAATTGCTCATCCTCATTCTCAAATTATAACTACGCCTCTTATTGATACTGATTTAAAGAAAGCAATCCGTAATTCTAAAAAATATTTCAGAGCTCATAAAAAATGCCTTTATTGTTTAATGGGCGATTGGGAAAGGAAAAATAAAAAGAGAGTAGTTTTTGAAAACAATGATTTTTTAGTTATTTGTCCTTTTGCCTCTAAAATGGCTTTTGAAGTTATTATTACTCCTAAAAAACACCTTTCTTATTTTGAAAGAATTACTGAAAAAGAAAAACAGCATTTAGCAGAGGCATTTCAAAAAGCATTAAGCAAGCTTTATAAAGGTTTAAATGATCCAGCTTACAATTTTTATCTCCACACTGCTCCTTGCGATGGAAGAAATTACGATCATTATCACTGGCATTGGACCATCTTGCCAAAAACTTCAACTTGGGCCGGATTTGAAATAGGGACCAGAATGGAGATTTCTACTATTGAGCCGGAAAAAGCAGCAGAGTATTTAAGAAAACAATGATATTAGAATTAAAAACATTTTTATTGGCAATGGCGCCGATAGGCGAACTTCGGATATCTATCCCTTATGCATTAGAAGTGTATGATTTATCAGTTTGGTCAGCTTATTTTTTTTCTGTTATTGGCAACTTAATTCCAGCTATTTTTCTGCTTTGGTTTTTAGGACCGATTTCAAAATATTTGAGTCATCATTTTTATTCTTTTAACCGTTTTTTCGCCTGGCTTTTTGAGAGAAATAGAAAAAATCACAGTAATAAGTTTAAAAACTGGAAAGAGCTGGCTTTGGTGATTTTAGTAGCTATTCCTCTTCCTTTTACTGGCGCCTGGACTGGTTCAATCTGCGCATTTATTTTCAGAATTCCTTTTAAAACAGCCCTGCCTTTAATCTTTATCGGAATACTCATAGCCGGTTTATTAGTTACATTATTAACTTTAGGCATATTCCAATTTTTTTAATTTAAATCATTTATACAAACACCGGGTGTTTGTTTAAAATTTTATGAAAAAGTCAGAAAAATATATTTTATGGTATAAGGACATCTCTAAAGATGATGTTGCTTTGGTTGGCGGCAAAAATGCTTCTTTGGGTGAGATGTTTTCGCAATTAACTAAAAAGGGAATTAATATTCCTGATGGTTTTGTATTAACCTCAAAAGCCTATTGGTATTTTTTGAAAGCAAATAAAATAGACAAAAAAATAAAAGAGATTTTTCAAAAATTCAATCCAAAAAGCATAAAGTCGCTTCAAGAAACCGGGAAAATGGCTCGGCAATTTATTTCAAAAGCCGAGTTTCCACAGGATTTAAAAAAAGAGATTTTAGAAAATTATAAAAAACTATCTCAAAAATATGGAGAGGAGAATACTGATGTAGCTGTTAGAAGTTCGGCTACTGCGGAAGACCTGCCAAGCGCGAGTTTTGCCGGACAGCACGAAACATACTTGAATATTTCCAGCGAGGAAGAATTATTAAAAGCCATTAAAAAATGCATGGCTTCTTTATTTACTGATAGAGCTATTGCTTATCGTGAGGAGAAAGGTTTTGATCACTTAAAAATTGCTCTTTCTGTTGGTGTTCAAAAAATGGTTAGATCGGATTTAGGCACAGCTGGAGTAATATTCACCATGGACACTGAGACAGGTTTTAAAGATATAGTTTTAATTAACTCTATTTTTGGAATAGGTGAGATGCTCGTTAAAGGAAAGATTACTCCTGATGAATTTTATGTTTTCAAGCCAACTTTGGAACAAGGGTGTAAGTCAATTATCTCTAAAAATTTAGGAAGAAAGAATAAAAAATACATCTATAATAAAAATGGAGGATTAAAAGAAATTAGTGTCGCAGAGAAACAGCAAACAAAATTTAGTTTAAATGACAAAGAAATTCTTACTTTGGCAAAATGGGCTTGTTTAATTGAAGAACATTATAAGATGGCTCAAGATATTGAATGGGCAAAAGATGGAAAAACAGGAGAGTTATTTATTGTTCAGGCAAGACCAGAAACAGTGCATATTCCTAAAAAAATTCAATTTTATGAAGAATATCAAATAAAAACATCAAAAAATCCTATTTTGACAGGTATTGCTGTTGGAAATAAAATCGGGCAGGGGAAAGTGCATATTATTAAAGATATTGCAAGAATTTCAGATTTTAAAAAAGGAGAAGTTTTAGTAACGCAAATGACTGATCCTGATTGGGTTCCGATTATTAGAAATGCTTCAGCAGTTATTACTAATGAGGGTTCTAAGGTTTGTCATGCAGCAATTGTTTCAAGGGAATTAGGGATTCCTTGCATAGTAGGAACATTAAACGGAACAAAGGTTTTAAAAACAGGCGAGGAAATAACAGTTGATTGCACACAAGGATTAGACGGTAAGATTTATCAAGGAAAGATTGGCTTTAAAGTTAAAAAATATGATTTAAAAAAGATTCCTGAACTGAAAACAAAAATTATGCTTAATATTGGTACTCCGGATATTGCTTTTAAATCATCTTTTTTGCCTAATGACGGAGTAGGCCTGGCCAGACAAGAGTTTATTATCGCTGAAAAAATTAGAATACACCCATTGGCTTTGTATCACTATAAAAAATTAAAAGACAAAATATTAAAGAAAAAAATTGAGAAAATAACCATTGGGTATAAAGATAAAAAGCAGTATTTTGTTGATAAGTTAGCTGAGGGGATAGCTATTATCGCGGCAGCGTTTTATCCAAAAGAAGTGATTTTAAGATTTTCTGATTTTAAAACCAATGAATATAAAAATCTAATTGGCGGCGAACTTTTTGAACAAGAAGAAGCAAATCCAATGATGGGATTTAGGGGCGCTTGCCGTTATTTAGATAAAGAGTTTCAGCCAGCTTTTAAAATGGAATGCCAGGCGATAAAAAAAGCCAGAGATGTTTTTGGCTTAAAAAATATTACTTTAATGGTTCCTTTTTGCCGGACAGTAGAAGAGGGGAAGAAAGTTTTAGATTTAATGAAAAAGTTTGGATTAGAAAAAGGAAAAGACGGCTTAAAAGTAATAATAATGTGCGAGATTCCTTCCAATGTTATTTTAGCAGAAGAGTTTTTAGAGATTTTTGATGGAATGTCAATTGGCTCAAATGATTTAACTCAACTTTCTTTAGGAATGGATAGGGACAACGCACGCATTGCTCATATTACTGATGAAAGAGACCAGACTATAAAAAAAATGCTCTCAAAAGTAATTACTCTTTGCTGCCAAAAGAAAAAATACTGTGGAATTTGCGGCCAATCACCGAGCGACTTTCCAGAATTTGCCGAATTTTTAGTTCAAGAGGGGATTGAAAGCATTTCTTTAAATCCAGATACAGTAATCAAAACAATTTTAAATTTGGCAAAAAAGAAAAACAAGTGATATAATGATATAAATATGGAAAAAACATTTACATTAAAAGAATATGTGAAAAAAAACGATAAAGAGCTGGCAGATTTGATTGTAAAGATAGCTGATATCGCAGAAAGGATAAGCCAAGAGCTTCCGTACAGGCGAGGCAAGGCAGATACAAAAAATGTATTTGGCGAAACACAATTAGTTGCAGACAAATGGGCAGATGAATTTATAACTGATGAATTAAAAAAATCAGGATTGATCAAGATGATGACATCAGAAGAACAGGAAGATGTGGTAAAACTTGATAACAAAGGGACATTTAGTATTACCCTGGATCCATTAGACGGTTCTTCAAACATTGAAAGCAATAATTTGGTCGGTACAATTTTTGGCATATATAAAAAAGACCTGCCAGTTAAAGGAAAATACCAGATGGGTGCGCTGTATATTTTATACGGTCCTGTGATGACTTTAGTTTATGCAACAAGAAATGGAGTTAATGAATTTTTACATACCAGAAAAGGATTTATACTTAAGAAAAAAAATATAAAACTTCCAGAGCCAGGTAAGTTATATGGAATCGGCGGTTTGCGCAAAGATTGGCTTCCTAGGTTTAGAAAATATATTAAAGGATTAGAAGCAGAGGGATATAAATTAAGATATGGCGGCGCGTTTGTTGGTGATTTTAATCAAATTCTTCATTATGGCGGGATTTTTGCTTATCCAGCGCTTAGTACCAAACCAAATGGAAAATTAAGATTATTAGCTGAAAGCAATCCAATGTCGTTTATTATAAAGCAAGCAGGTGGCTCTTCAACTAATGGTGCAGGGTCAATATTAGATATTCAGCCAGAAAGCATTAATCAAAGAGTTCCAACTTATGTTGGCAACAAAGGTCTCATTAAAAATTTAGAAAAAATATTATATGAAAAAAACAATTAAAGCGCCTTTGGATGTTCCAAAAGCAATGCAAAAAAAATATATTCAAAATTATTTGGATATAACACATAATTCCGGCAGGATAATGCTTTTTGCCGGAGATCAGAAAATAGAGCATTTGAACAAAGATTTTTGTGGTGAAGGGATACATCCTGATGATGCTAATCCAGAGCATCTTTTCCGAATTGCAAGCAAGGCAAAAATCGGAGTCTTTGCTACACAGCTTGGACTTATTGCTAAATATGGTGCTGATTATAAAAATATTCAGTATCTTGTAAAACTTAATTCAAAGACGAATCTTATTAAAACAGAACAGAGAGATCCGTATAGTGGAAAAATTACTCATATTAATGAAGTTATTGAATTTCAGAAAAATTCTGGTTTAAAGATAGTTGCTGTTGGATATACAATTTATTTAGGGAGTGAATATGAAGTAGAAATGTTGAGGGAAGCATCGAGAATGGTTTATGAGGCGCATAAAAATGGTCTTTTAACAGTTCTTTGGATATACCCGCGAGGAAAAGCAGTAAAGGATGAAAAAGATCCGCATTTAATTGCAGGCGCAACAGGTGTGGCTGCTTGTTTGGGTAGTGATTTTGTCAAGATTAATTATCCAAAAATGGAAGGAGAAGAATCAAAGGAATTATTAAAGGAAGCGATTCAGTCAGCAGGCAGAACAGGAGTTGTATGTGCAGGCGGTTCTTCAGTAGATGTTAAAGTGTTTTTACAACGGTTGTATGATCAAATTGAGGTTGGAGCATGCGGAAATGCCACTGGAAGAAACATTCATCAAAAAGGATTTAAAGAAGCAGTAGCAATGTGCAATGCAATTTACGCTATCACTGTTGAAAACAAAACAGTTGATGATTCTTTAAAGATTTACAATCAAAGCATTTAAGAATTTTCTTGACTTTTCTGCTTATATTCTGATACAATACACAAGCATTATGCCAAAGATTATTTTAGATAAATCAAAATGTGTTGGATGCGGGGCATGCCAGGCAGTATGCCCGAGATATTTTGAGATTGGAGAAGATAATAAACCGCATCTTAAGGGTACTGAAGATGATTCAGAAGAACAAGAATTAGAAATTAAAGAAATTGATTGCGCCAAAGAAGCAGCTGAAGGATGCCCGGCGCAGTGTATCCATATTAAAGAATAATCATTTTAGCATATTAACATACTAACATTTTAACATTTTTAAATTTATTTTTTGTTAATATGTTTAAATGTTAAAATGAAAGCGAAGCGATTATGCTTAGTTTATCAGCCGAAATTAGAGATGAAAAAGAGAAGACAGACACTCTCCGGCAAGAGGGTTTTTTACCTGCGGTTTTGTATGGTCCGAAAATTAAAAACTTTTCTTTACAAGTTAATGAAAAAGAATTTGAAAAAGTTTTTAAAGAAGCAGGCGAGAGTTCTTTAATCAAGTTAAAAGTTGGTGAAAATGAGTTCTTGGTTTTAATTCACGATTTCCAAAAAGATCCCTTAAAAGGTAGTTTTATCCATATTGATTTCTACCAGCCTGTTTTAGATGAAGAAACAGAAGCAACAGTATCTTTAGAATTTTTAGGAGAAGCACCAGCTGTAAAAGAATTAGGAGGAACATTAGTGAAAAATATTAAAGAGATAGAAGTAAAAGCCCTTCCACAAAATCTTCCTCACAGTATTAAGGTTAATGTTGAAAGTTTAAAAACTTTTGAAGATAGTATTATGGTAAAAGATTTGCAAGTTCCAGAAGGAGTAAAAGTTTTAAAAGAACAGGAGGAAGTTATAGTTTTAGTGACTCCGCCTGAAAAAGTAGAAGAAGAATTAGAAAAGCCAGTTGAAGAAAAAGTTGAGGAAGTTGAAAAAGTAGGAGAGAAGGAGAAAGAGGAGAAAGAGGCGGAGAAAGAAGAACCTGCTTCTGCTGAAGCTTCGGCGGGCAAGGAAGAAAAATAATTTGGAGAAACAAAATAATATGTTTTTTCGTTTTTATAAATTAATACTTTTAATTTTACTTATTTTGGCTTTAGCTTTGCCAAATTTTTTTCTATTGGCTGAAGAAAACTTAGAAAAAGAATGCCAGATAGAAAATATTGAAAAAAGGGAAAGCGAGCTTTCAAAGAATGACTATGAAAGTTTTTTAAGAAAGTGTGAAGCATATTTTGTAGAAAAAAGCGAGGAAATAGAAAAGGATATTAATAAAACCGAAACAGAGAAAAAAAGCCTGGAAAACAAAATTTATAGTTTAAGAAAGAAAATTCAAAACTTAAATTATAAAATTAATCAGAGCAGTTTAATAATAAAAGACCTTGGCTTGCAAATTACAGACACTGAATCATCAATAGATGAAACCACATTAGGAATTGAAGATTTAAAAGAAAACATGGCAGAGCTTTTGCGTCTTATTTATGAAGAAGACCAAAAATCATTAATTGAGATTTTTCTTTCAGAAAAAGAGCTTTCTGATTTTTTTGATAATTTAGTGGCATTAGAAATACTTAACTCTGAAAACCAAGAAATTTTAAAAAATATTAAAAGTTTGAAGACATATTTGGAAAATCAAAAACAATCATTAGATGGAGAAAAAGAAGACAGAGAAAAGACTCTTGCTGTTTATAATTTACAAAAACAAGAAAATGCAGAAATAAAAACAGAGAAGGAATATTTTCTTAAATTAACAGAAAAAGAATATCAAAAGTATATTAAAGACAAGGAGGCAACAGATAAAACTGCTTCTGAAATAAGAGCTCGTATTTTTGAGTTAGTTGGTGTCGCTAAAGCACCAACTTTTGGCGAAGCATATGAATTAGCTAAATATGTTGAGGGAGTCACTGGAATTCGTCCTGCATTTTTACTGGCGATTTTAACTCAAGAATCAAATATTGGTAAGAATGTTGGACAGTGCTATTTAAAAAATACAAAGACCGGTGATGGAATTTACATAAAAACTGGTAGAACAGCGCCTAAGACAATGGGGCCTAAAAGTATTCCTAAGTTTTTAGAGATTACTAAATCGTTAGGAAGAGATCCTTATAGCACGCCTGTTTCCTGCTGTATGTATTATAAAGGCAAACCTTATGGCTGGGGAGGGGCAATGGGTCCAGCCCAGTTTATTCCTTCTACTTGGGTTTTATATAAAGATAAAATAAAAGCAGTGACTGGAAAAACTGCTGATCCTTGGAATATAAAAGACGCTTTTTTAGCGTCTGGTATTTACCTGACAGAATTAGGCTGTACAAAAAATGAATTTAAAGCAGCCATGCATTATTTCTCTGGAAGCGCTTGGACTAAATATGAAGAATTTTACGGAAGGTCTGTAGTGTCCTTAGCTGATAGATACGAAAAAGACATTGCTAAGCTTGAAAGCGAGAAGTAAAAATTTAATTTTTTAGATTTTTTTCTAAAGTTTTAACCATTTTGTCTAATTCTCCATCCATAATTTTTTCAATATGATGCCAGGATTTTTTTATGCGATGGTCAGTAATACGGTCTTGAGGAAAATTATAAGTTCTAATTTTCTCTGCCCTTTGCGCCGCATGAATCTGGGCATTTCTTGTTCCTTTAATTTTCTCTTCTTCTTCTCTTTGTTTTTTTTCTAAAAGCCGTGCCTCCAGAATGCTTAAAGCATTTTCTTTATTTTCTAACTGGTTTCTTTCTGTTTGAGATGTGACTATTATTCCAGTAGGCAAGTGGGTTACTCTAATTGCTGTTTCTCTTTTGTTGACGTTTTGTCCTCCTGGCCCGGAAGATTTGTAAATATCAATTTTTAAATCTTTTGAATCTATTTTAATTTGAGTTTTTTTTGATTTTGGCAGAACAGCTACAGTTGCCGTGGAAGTGTGCGTTCTCCCCCCTTTTTCTGTTTCTGGAATTCTTTGAACTCTATGAACTCCTCCTTCATATTTCATTTGAGGCCAGGCCTCTTCATTTTTTAATTCAAATGTTATTTGTTTATATCCGCCAAGTTCTGTTCTTTGGGAATCTAAAATTTTTTGTTTCCATTCTTTATTTTGAGCATATCTTGTATACATTCTAAATAAATTAGCTGCAAATAAAGCAGCTTCTTCTCCTCCAGCCCCAGCCCTGATTTCTATAATTACTGAGTCAATTTTTGATTCGTTCTCATCAGTCATATTTTATTTTTTTCTTTTTTTCGTTTCTTTTTTGGCAAGCCGTTTTCTAAATTTTTCAACTCTTCCAGCAGTATCTATAATTTTTTCTTTGCCAGTATAAAAAGGATGGCATTGAGAACAAATCTCAATTTCAATGAGTTCTTTTGTTGAGCCAATAGTAAAACTATTGCCGCACGCGCACCGCACTTGTGCATTTGGGTAGTATTTTGGATGGATGTCTTTCTTCATAATATTATAGTAACAAAAATATTTTAAGAAATCAACCCTTCGGCAAGCTCAGGGCGAGTCCAAAAAAAAGAGGCAAATAATAGATGCCTCATAGCTTTTCTTTTTATGTTAAAACATATTTCCCACAGAGTGAATTTATTCTTGAACAAAATGCCTGTGGATTAATGTCGAGAATTATGCGTTGTTCTTCTAATGATTCTATCGCTTTTTCAAAATCCTTTTTTTGGCTTAGTTCTTTCAGTTGAGCTATTACTTGTAAAATTTCTTGCTCTGTTTCCGAACCCATTTTTATCACCTCCTTATTTTTTTGAAATTTGCTTTATTATTTTCTTTCTACCAAACCAGATAAAAAAGTCAATGTCTTTACAATAAAACTTGAAAAAATATCCATATGGATAAAAAGTCAAGTAATCGGAAATCAAAATTGAAAATAAAAAAGGGATAAAGTATATTATCCCAAAAAATTATGTTATAGGTGCTATTAAAAGATCTATTCCTGTTTCTGTCCCTATATATGTTGAAAAGTTTGGTTTTGTTGCCAAATATAAATGATTTGACAATAATGGCACTATCTTTTTTAGGTATCTATACTCTATTGCGACATCTTCGTTTATCTTACCTTTGATTTTGGTTTGACACTTTAATTCTATCTCTTCTCCAATAGTGGTTGCTGTCTTCCAATTCATGCCAGTTAGTTTATAGAAAACCATGCTAATACCGTTTTCTGTTTTTATTTTTATCTTCCACTTTCTACTTGTTAACCTTAGTATTCTCTTGAGTATCTGGGCGTCAATGATTATCTCTGTAGGGTCTGGAAGTTGGCGTTTTATGTTTTTCATAGCTTTTCTTAATGCAGAAGAATGTTTATTGGGTATTATGTCAATGCCTTCCTTTATCTTTAGTTTGCCATCATATTGTTCAGCGATAATTCTTGGCCACATTCTGTTTCTAATTTCTAATATAGAGCCCTTTTTAATCGTTGGCGGTATCTCAATAGCAATTTTTAATTCTCCACTAATATTGTCTGTTTTTCCATTCAAGATTATATTATCTATTTCCATATCATAGAGAAGTGTCATTGTAGGGTCTAATCCAATAATATGCAATCCCTCTTCTTCTGTGTTTTCTATTCCAATATAACCGCTTTTTTTACTAATTTTTTCAACATACTTTAATGCATCTACGATATCTACCATTTTTTTCACCTCCTTTTCTTTTTTATACCACCAAATTTTCAAGGTGCGAAACCTATCATCAAATCGTATATCCTTTCTACCAAACCAGACAAAAAAGTCAATGTCTTGATTATTTTTCAAAGTGATGATATATTAAAACTATTATGACGGATAAAAAAGAAACCAAAGAGAAACAAAAAGAGGAAAAGGAAACTAAAAAAGAGAAGCCGAAGCCCGCCTCCGCTAAAGCTACGGCTGGCAAGGAAGAAAAAAAAGTTGAAGATAAAAAAGTTTCTAAAAAGGAAACTAATTTTAAAATTGACGTAGATGAAATGTTGGCGGCCGGTGTTCATTTCGGCCATCGGACATCTCGCCTTCATCCAAAAATGGAGCCTTATTTAGCTGGTGTTAAAAACACAGTTCATATTATTGATTTAGAAAAAACCGTGAAGAAATTTGAAGAAGCATTGAAATTTATTCAAGAACTTATTTCTGAAAACAAGGTTTTACTTTTGACTGGCACTAAAATTCAGATTAAGGATTTAGTTAAAGAAATTGCTGAAGAATGCGCGTTGCCTTATGTTAATGAAAGATGGCTCGGCGGGACATTAACTAATTTTGGAGTGCTTTCTAAACGAGTGGAATATTTAAAAGAGATAGAAAAGAAAAAAGCAGGCGGCGGATGGGAAAAGTATACGAAAAAAGAAAGGATTAAAATGAACAGAGAGCTTCAAAATATGAAAACCAAATTTGAAGGACTTAAAAAACTTGAATGGGTCCCTGATGCCATTTTTGTTTTAGATATAAGAAAGGATGATTTAGCAGTGAAAGAGGCGAGAATGAAAGGAATAAAAGTAATTGCTATTTGTGATACTAATGTTGATCCAACATTAGTTGATTATCCTATTCCTGGCAATGACGATGCAATATCATCTGTAAAATATATATTAGAAAAAGTTAAAGAGACAATACTAAAAACAAAGAAATAATATGGTTTCTATTGACCAAATCAAACAACTTCGGGAAGAGACTGATGTTTCTGTTTCAGAATGCAAAAAGGCATTAGAGCAAGCTAATGGGGATATTAACACAGCCAAAGAAATTTTAAGAAAATGGGGCAAGGATTTAGCTGGTAAGAAATCAGAAAGACAAGTTAAGCAGGGAATAATTGAAAGTTATATTCATTCAAATAAAAAAATTGGCGTTATATTAAAGATTCTTTGCGAAACTGATTTTGTCGCAAAATCAGAGCAATTTCAGATGCTGGCTCATGAAATTTGCCTGCAGATAGCCGCTTCCAAGCCATTATTTTTAAAAGAAGAAGACATTCCTGAAGAATTTTTACATGGAGAAACAAAGATTTATCAAGAACAATTTAAGGATTCTGGCAAGCCTAAAAAGATTATAGATGAAATAATAGAAGGAAAGCTGACAAAATACAAGAAAGAAATTTCATTATTATCCCAGTCCTGGATAAAAGACGAAGCAAAGACAGTAAAGGATTTGATTGACGAATATATTGCCAGGATTGGTGAAAATATCGTTGTATCAGAATTTAAGAGATACGAAATTTAATAGTTAAAAGTTAAAAATGAAAAGTGTAAAGTTAAAGTTTTAAGTTAAAAGTTTAATTTATTAAATTTTTTCTTGAATTCTAACTTTTAATTTTTAACTATGACTTTTGACTTTCTACTTTTAACTTGTTTTTATTATGGCAGGACTAATCGCAACAATAATTTTATTTGGTAGTTTGTCTGGTATGGCGATTATTGTATTCCGAAAGATTCCAGTTTTGGTTGATTTACCATTGACTAGTGGAGAAGAAAGCCTATTTTTAAAAGCAAAAAGAGAAATTAAAGGATTAAATTTTTCTGAAATTTTTGATTCTAAAAATTTTTTACAGAAACTTCTTATGCGGATTCGCATTTTAACTTTAAAAATGGAAAACAGAATTAGTAAGACATTAGATGGATTGCGTCAGAAGGACAATGAAGATCATTATAAGAAAGATAATTATTGGGAAGAGATAAAGCAAACGCAAAACTCAAAACTCAAAGTTCAAAACCACCCGCTTCGCCCGCGAAGCGATGCGAGCAGCTCAAAACGCAAAACTCAAAAAAAACTAAAAGTCAAAAGTCAGGAGTAAAAAAATGCCGGTGTAGCTCAGCGGTAGAATAATTTTACCAAAGTTTCGCCTCCTTAGCTTAGTGGCAGAGCAATGGTTTTGTAAACCATAGACGTCAGTCCAATTCTGACAGGAGGCTTTTTGAAAATTTCTAATAAAAAAAGATTATTTAGAGCTTGAGAGGGAATATTCACAATTTATAAAAAACTGGGAATATAGGAATAGTCCATTTCCTATAGAATAAAATTTCAAGTAGTATAAAAATTATGACAGATTATAAAGGCGTTATCATTGAAGAATCTCTTGAAAATAAGAAGGTTCTTAAAAAAGTAAAGATTATCTCAACGAAAGTTGAACAAGTTACGACCAAACATAAAACACCATGGCTTTCGCAATGGACTTTACACACTGTTGAGATACCGGAAAATGAGGCAAGAGATATAGCCGAAGAAATTAGCCAATCATTAGATCGTGATCATGGCGGCTCGTGGTATGCCGATTTCAAAAATAAAACTTACGCCTATATTATTTTCCGGAACAAAATTTTCTACATTGACCGAACAAGCAAAGAACAACATGACGAAGCGAAACGTTACGGTATTTCGCTTGGCATACCAGAATATCAAGTTGATTTTCACCCCGATATTGCGGAATAGGAAAGAACAAAGCAGATTTAGAGTATGATTATTTAATTGACAAAGATTTTATTAATTGATACAATGAAAATAGAAGGAACAAGGAAAGTTCGTTGATAATTGAATAATAAAATTGGTTTTTTAGAGTTGTCCCGAATCAAATTTTTTGAGAGTTTGATCCTGGCTCAGGATGAACGCTGGCGACGTGGATAAGGCATGCAAGTCGAACGCTCCCGATTTATCGGGGGAGTGGCGAACGGGTTAGTAACACGTAGATACATACCGTTAAGTTGGGAATAATTTCGCGAAAGCGGAACTAATACCCAATAGTCCCTGAGAGTAATCGAAGGGTAAAGGTTTTGAGTAATCGATTCCGCTTAATGAATGGTCTGCGGCTTATCAGCTTGTTGGTAAGGTAATGGCTTACCAAGGCAATGACGAGTAGGGGGTGTGAGAGCACGGCCCCCAACATAGGCACTGAGACACGGGCCTAACTCCTACGGGAGGCAGCAGTCGAGAATATTGGGCAATGGACGAAAGTCTGACCCAGCGACGTCGCGTGCAGGAAGAAGGCCTTCGGGTTGTAAACTGCTTTTCTGGAGGATGAACCTTCGGGTGACAGTACTCCAGGAATAAGGAGCCGCTAATTACGTGCCAGAAGCGTCGGTAATACGTAAGCTTCAAGCGTTATCCGGATTTATTGGGCGTAAAGCGTCTGTAGGCGGTTTGAAAAGTCTTTGGTTAAAGCTAATGGCTTAACCTTTAGATTGCCAAAGATACTTTCAGACTAGAGGGTGTTAGAGGCTGATGGAACGGTCGGTGTAGGGGTGAAATCCGTTGATATCGACCGGAACACCGAAAGCGAAGGCATTCAGCTGGGGCAACCCTGACGCTGAGAGACGAAAGCGTGGGTATCGAATGGGATTAGATACCCCAGTAGTCCACGCTGTAAACGATGGATACTAGCTATTGGTAGTGTCGACCCTATCAGTGGCGAAGCTAACGCGTTAAGTATCCCGCCTGGGAAGTACGGCCGCAAGGCTAAAACTCAAAGGAATAGACGGGGACTCACACAAGCGGTGGATCATGTGGCTTAATTCGACGATAAACGAAGAACCTCACCAGGGCTTGACATGCTAGTGAAATTCCGATGAAAATCGGAACTACCCACAAGGACACTAGCACAGGTGCTGCATGGTTGTCGTCAGCAGGTGTCGTGAGACGCTCCTTTTAATAGGGAAACCTGCGCAACCCTTGCCCTATGTTTTACTTGTCATAGGGGACTGCCTCGGACAACGGGGAGGAAGGTGAGGATGACGCCAAATCAGCATGGCCCTTTGATGCCCTGGGCTGCACACATGATACAATGGCCGGTACAATGGGCTGCTTAGCCGCAAGGTGAAGCTAATCCCTTAAAACCGGTCTCAGTTCGGATTGAGGTCTGTAATTCGACCTCATGAAGCTGGAATCGCTAGTAATCGCCAATCAGCTATGTGGCGATGAATACGTTCCTGAGTCTTGTACTCACCGCCCGTCACACCAAGAGAGCTGGCAATGCCCGAAACTCCCGTCTTGACGGGGTCTAAGGTAAGGTCAGTAATATGGGTGAAGTCGTAACAAGGCACGCGTAGCGGAAGCTGTGCGTGGATCATTACATTTTAAAAGTGTTGACTAAAGTTGAAGGGTGAGAATTCTCTCTTTAACTTTAAAGGTATTGGTCGAACATCTTAAAGATCGACCCGGGACAACTCTAAGAAACCAAAAAAATTAAGGCCAGTAAGGTCTTTTATTTTTGGTAAAATTTGATAAAATAAAGCTATGAATTCTGATAAACTGCGCAAGAATTTTTTAGATTTTTTTAAAAAAAGAAAGCATAAAATCGTATCGTCTTCTTCTTTGCTGCCTTCTGATTCTACTGTTTTATTCACTACTGCTGGAATGCAGCAGTTTTCTTTGTATTTATCTGGCGAAAAAGATGTTCTAAAAGATTTTAAAACAAGACACTTAGCTAATTGCCAAAAATGCTTTCGCAGTGATGATATTGAAGAAATAGGCGATGATACGCATAATACTTTTTTTGAGATGTTGGGAAACTGGTCAATTGGCCAGGATGAAAAAGGACATTATTTTAAACAAGGAACAATTAAATATGCTTTGGAATTTTTAATCAATGAACTTAAATTAGATAAAAACAAATTTTATATTACTATATTTAAAGGAAACGAAGAAATTCCTAAAGACGAGGAATCTATAAAGATTTGGAAAAAACAAGGTATTCCAGGAGAAAGAATAAAAGAATTTAGCGAAGAAGACAATCTTTGGGGCCCAGTAGGAGAGACAGGAATTTGCGGACCCTGTTCAGAGATTCATTATGACAGAGGAAAAGAATTTGGCTGTGGAGACACAGATTGCGGTCCTAATTGTTCTAAATGCCAGCGTTTTATAGAAATATGGAATCTTGTTTTTATAGAATATTTAAAAAACAAAAATGGCAATTATCAGAAACTTTCTCAGAAAAATGTAGATACTGGAATGGGTCTTGAAAGAGTTCTGGCAATTTTAGAAAATAAACATTCAGCTTATGAAACAGATTTATTTCTGCCGATTATTCAAGAAATAGAAAGGCAATCTTCAAAAAAATACGAAAACAATAAAAAATATTTTAGAATTATAGCAGATCATATCCGTGGTTCTGTATTTTTAATAAGCGAAGGTGTTTTTCCTTCCAATATAGAACAAGGATATGTTTTAAGGCGGATTTTGAGAAGAGCTATCCGTTATGGTAAGATAATAGAAGCAGGACCAGGATTTTTAATTCCTTTAGCAAATAAAACAATTGAGATTTATAAAGACATTTATCCCGAAGTTTTTTCCAAGCAACCAGATATTTTAACTGTTATCCAAAAAGAGGAAGAGAAATTTGAAAAAGCCTTAGAAGTTGGTATTAAAGAAACTAATATAATCATTGTCAAAGGAGACATTACAGGAAAACAAGCTTTTGATTTATACCAAAATTATGGCTTTCCAATTGAAATGATAGAGGAAATAGCAAAAGAGCATAATAAAAAAGTTGACAAACAAGGTTTTGAAAAAGCGCTTAAGGACCACCAGGAGATTTCCCGGGCTGGCAAAGAAAAGAAATTTGGCGGCGGCGGAAAATTTTCTTCAAAACTTCATACTGCTACTCATCTTCTTCATAGCGCTTTAAGACAAGTTTTAGGAGATAAGGTTAAGCAGATGGGCTCTGATATTACTTCAGAAAGATTAAGATTTGATTTTTCTTTTGATAGAAAGCTGGCCAAAGAAGAAATAAAAAAAGTTGAGGATTTAGTCAATCAAAAGATAAAGCAGGATTTAGAAGTTAAAAAACAAGAAATGCCGCTGGAAAAAGCATTAAAATCAGGCGCTTTAGCGTTTTTTAAAGAAAAGTATCCAGAAAAAGTGTTTGTTTATTCAATACAAGTTTTTTCTAAAGAAATTTGCGCTGGCCCTCATGTCAAGAGAACTGGAGAATTGGGAAAATTTAAAATTATAAAAGAAGAATCAAGCAGCGCTGGCATCAGGAGAATAAAAGCCATTCTTGAGAAATAAATGTTTGTTTAAATAATTTATTGCTTCGAAAAATCTGTTTTCTTCGCTGAAAAAATTATATTTTTATGTCTAAAAAGATATTTGATATTATTCCTCCAAAAAAAGAAAGTATAGACAGCATTTTGATTAAGAAAAAAGATGGCTTATCTAAAAAGAGAGAGAAGATTGCTTTTTTGTCTCCAAAAAAACTTATATTTCTGCTAATTGCTTTTATTTTTTTAGGTGTTTTCATACACATCACTTTTTCTAAAGCAGAAATAGAAATATGGCCGGAAAAAGAATTATTAAGTTTTGAAGATAATATTACCATAAATTTAAATACTAAAGATAGCGATTTTTCTAATAAGATTATCTCAGGAGAAATAATGGAAGAAGAAAAAGAAATAGTTCAGGAATTTTCTGCGACTGGTTCTGTTTCTAAAAAAGCAAAAGGCATAGCCCGTGTTTATAATGCTTATTCTACTTCTTCACAGGTTTTAGTGGCAACAACAAGATTTGTTTCTGCGTCTGGAAAGCTGTTTCGCACGCCTAAGAAAATAGTAATACCAGGAGGCCATTACGAAAAAGGCAAGCTGGTTCCTGGCCAGATTGATGTTGAAATTATTGCTGACCAGCCTGGTGAAGATTATAATATTGAGCCGACAACTTTCTCTATTCCTGGGTTTGCCGGTTCCTCCAAATTTACTTTTTTTTACGCTAAATCATTTTCTCCAATGGCAGGCGGAGGGATAGTTGCTCAGGTTACTGAAGCAGATTTAGAAAATGCAGAAAAGGCCTTGTTGGACAGCTTAAAAAAAGAAACTAAAAAGACATTATTACTCAAGGCGGAACCAGAATACTATTTATTAGAGAAAACCTTAAAGCAAGAGATCATAGAATCATCTTCATCAATTCAAGCAGAAACAGAAGCAGAAAGATTTAATTATAAAGTGAAATTAAAGTCAAAGGCATTAACATTCAAAAAGCAAAATCTTAGGGATTTTGTTAAAAATACAATTTCTTCTCAGATTTCAGCAGATAAAAAGTTGCACAATGAAAGCGTGCAAATCAGTTATTCTATTCAAACGATTAATTCAGAAGCCAGTAAAGTTAATCTTTCCTTAGATTTTTCAGCTAATATTTATCCTGCTCTTGATATTTTAGCTTTTAAAGATGCTTTAAGCGATAAATTATTTGATGAAGCAAAGGTGCTTTTAGAAAATCAGCAAGAGATTACCGCTTTTCAGATTGAACTTTGGCCTTTTTGGCTTAAAAAAATTCCAAAAGATACAGAAAAAATTGATATTGAAATTAAACTTGACTAGCTTTATAAAATTTGTTAATCTTAATACCAGATGGGGAATTTAAATAACAAAAATTCAAATAAAACAAAAATAGAGGGAATAGTTTTAGAAACTTTACCTAGTTTAAAATTTAAAGTAAAGTTAGATGACGGAAGGGAAATAATTGCTTATCTTGCCGGCCGGTTGCGTATGTATAGAATTAAAATTTTAGCTGGTGATAAGGTAACAATAGAAATGGGTCCTTATGACGAAAATAGAGGCAGGATTGTATACAGAGGGAAATAGCAACCACTAATAGAATCACGAATAAAAATCGCGGATATATCCAAATACTTATTCGTGAGAATTAGTGGTTTTAATTAGTGTTTATTTATAAGATATGAAAGTTAGGTCATCGGTGAAAAAAATGTGTAAAGATTGTAAAGTCGTCCGAAGAAAAGGGCGAGTTTATATTATTTGTTCTAAAAATCCGAAGCATAAACAACGCCAAGGGTAGAAACATGCCACGTATAGCAGGGATAAATATCCCGGAAAACAAACAAATAGAAATTGCTTTAACCTATATTTATGGAATAGGCCGTTCTTTGGCTAAAGAAATTTTGACAGAAACAGAGATTGACCATTATATTCCTGCTTCTAAATTGAGTCCAGAGCAGATTAACGCGCTTAGAGAAGCCATTGAAAAGAAATATAAAATTGAGGGAGACCTTAGGCGCGAAAGAATAGTTGCCATAAAGCGCTTAAAAGACATTGGTTGCTTAAAGGGTATCCGTCATATTAAAAATTTACCAGTTAGAGGCCAAAGAACTAAAAGCAATAATAGGACTGTTCGCGGCAATGTAAGAAAAACAGTTGGTAGCGGAAGAAAACCGCCTCCAACAGCAAAATAATCATTCTAACATTCTAACATTTAAGCATTTTAACATTTTGAATTTACATTTTGTTAATATGTTAGTATGTTAATATGTTAGTATGCTTCTGTGGGTAAGAAACGTATTATTCAAAAAACAGAAAAAGAGCTGATTCAAGAAAAGGAAAAAGTAGATGCTGCTGTAAAAAAAGAGACAAAGATTCAACCTTCCAGAAAAATAAACGAAGGCAGAGTTTGTATTTATTCTTCTTATAATAATACTATTATTACACTGACTGATTTGCAGGGAAATATATTAAGCTGGGCAAGCGCTGGCAATATCGGTTTTAGGGGAACAAAAAAAGCTACCCCTTTTGCCGCTTCAAAAGTCGCTGAAGCATTAATCCAACGGGCTCAAAAAATAGGAATAGAAAGAATTCAAATAATAGTAAAAGGCGTTGGCAGTGGCAGAGATTCAGCAATAAGAGCCTTAGCAAGCAGAGGTTTTGATATTTTATCTATTAAGGATGTTACACCTATACCTCATAATGGGTGCAGGCCTAGAAAGGCAAGAAGAGTATAAAATCATAAATGTTAAAATGATTAACGCAAAATGTAAAATTTGTAGAAGAGCTGAAGTCAAGCTTTTTTTAAGAGGAGAGCGATGTTTCTCTACTAAATGCGCTATGATAAAAAGGCCTTATCCGCCTGGCAAAAGAATTAAAAGAAGAAAATCTATTTCTGAATACGGCAAGGAATTAAAAGAAAAACAAAAACTTAAAAATTGGTATAATCTAAAAGAAGAGCAATTCAGCAAATACGTAAAAAAAGCATTAGGAAAAAGAGGGAAAGTAGAGGATGCAGGAACCTTTCTTATGAAAGAGTTAGAGAGCCGTTTTGATAATGTAATTTTTAAATTAGGATGGGCTTCTTCCCGTTCTCAAGCTCGACAAATGGTTTCCCATCAACATTTTTTAATTAATGGAAAGAAAGTTAATATACCTTCTTACAAATTAAAGAAAGGAGACAAAATCACTATTCATCCTTCTTCTTTGAAACTAAACATTTTTCAGAAACTTCCTGCTGCTTTGAAAAAATATCAGCTTCCTGCCTGGTTAGAACTCAATTTAGAAAAGCTAGAAGCAAAAGTTAAGGAAGAACCATTAATGGATGAGTCAGATTTTCCTGCCGAGATTTCTGTAATTTTTGAGTATTATTCAAGATAAATAGCATACTAACACTCAAACATTCTAACATTTTAACATTCTGAATTTAAATTATGTTTATATGTTAAGATGCTTAAATGTTTAGATGTTAAAATGATTTTATGATTTCTTTACCTAATAAAATAAAAATTATTGAAAAAAAAGACAACTGGGCTCGTTTTCAAATAGAAGCTCTTTATCCTGGTTACGGTGTTACTGTTGGAAATGCTTTAAGGAGAGTTTTACTTTCTTCTTTGCCTGGTGCTGCGGTTACTCAAGTAAAAATTAGAGGAATTTCCCACGAGTTTTCAACTATCCCAGGTGTTTTAGAGGATGTGGTTTCAATTTTATTAAATTTAAAACAATTAAGGTTTAAGATTCATAGTGATGAGCCGCAAAGAGCAGTTCTTTCTATAAAGGGCGAGAAAAAAGTAAAAGGTTCTGACTTTAAATTGCCGGCTCAATTAGATTTAATAAATAAAGATGCTTTTATGGCTACTTTAACAGATAAGAAAGCAGAATTAGAAATGGAAATTTTAGTTGAGAGAGGATTTGGTTATGAGCCGGTAGAATGGAGAAAAAAAGAGAAATTGGAAATAGGTGAAATGCCTCTTGATGCAATTTTTACACCAGTGAGAAAAGTGTCCTTCCATATAGAAAATGTTATGGTAGAGGAAAGGACGGATTTTGACAGTTTAAAAATAGAGATTGAGACAGATGGGACTATTACTCCGGAGCAAGCCCTATTCCAGTCCTCTGAAATTTTAAAGAAACATTTTTCCTTACTTACAGATATTTTTCAAGAAAAAGAAAAGCCGAAGCCATTAGAAACCGAAAAGCCAGCGAAAAAAGAGAAACCTACAAAGGCAAAGAAACCAGCCATAAAAAAGAAAAAGTATAATGCGAAAACGAAAAGAAGGTAGAAAATTTCATAGGCAAAAAGATCAGCGGAAAGCGCTTTTAAAAACTTTAGCAAGTGCTCTTATTTTGAATGAGAAAATAAAAACAACTGAAGTAAAAAGCAAGGAAGTTTCCAAATTTGTTGAGAAAAATATTACCAAAGCAAAAAAAGGAACAATGGCTGCAAGA
Source organism: Candidatus Parcubacteria bacterium (assembly GCA_023131895.1). Taxonomy (NCBI): domain Bacteria; phylum Candidatus Parcubacteria; species Candidatus Parcubacteria bacterium. Next base: position 188,974 of record JAGLYZ010000002.1, on the reverse strand, counting down.
AGATTATTAGCCAAGTTTTTTGCTCCTAAAATAGTTAAGAAACTTATAGATGATATTGGACCAAGATATAAGGGGAGGAATGGTGGCTATACTCGAATTATAAAATTAGGAATTAGAAAATCAGACGGAACAAAGATGGCGATAATAGAATTAGTTAAGTAGAATTTGAAAAATTTGTTTTCTTCGCAGAAATACTTTTTAGTTTTTAATTTATGAAGAGAAATACTCATACAATCGATGCCACTAATAAGGTTCTCGGTCGTTTAGCGACTGAGATCGCAGTTTTCTTGCGTGGCAAGCACAAACCTGATTTTACATATAATAAAGATATAGGAGATTTTGTTATTGTAAAAAATGTTGATAAAATTAAATTTACAGGTAAGAAGATAGAGCAGAAAGTTTACTATCATCATACAGGTTTTATGGGTGGTTTAAAAGAAACGCCCTTAAAAGATCTTTTTGAACAAAGTCCTGGAGAAGTTTTAAAAAAAGCAGTTTTCGGAATGCTGCCTAAAAATAGATTACGCGCTAAGATAATAAAACGTTTAAAAATTCAATAATTTTTATGGAGAAAATCAAACCTAAAAAAATAACTAAAGAACCAAAAAAGCAGAAAGAAGTCAAAAAGAAGGAAAAAAGCGCTTCTAAAATAATTGAAAAAAAACCTAAAAAGGTCTCTTCCTCCTATATAGAGGCCATTGGAAGAAGAAAAACATCAGTTGCTCGAGTGAGGGTTTGGACAAGAGGCGAGAAAGAGTTTTTTGTTAATAATAAAGCATTAAAAGATTATTTCCCTGATTTTGAAACGCAAAAAATTGCTGGTGAAAGTTTAGATAAAATGAAAAGTGAGGACAAGTTTAAGATTCAGGTTTTAGTAAAAGGAGGCGGTTTTCATTCCCAAGCTGAAGCAGTAAGACACGGGATAGCGCGCGCGTTAGTTAAATTTAATTCGGATTTTAGAAAACGTTTAAAGAAAGCAGGCCATTTAACTAGGGATCCTAGAATGAGGGAAAGGAAGAAATTCGGACTTAAGCGAGCCCGCCGCGCTCCGCAGTGGAGAAAGAGATAAGGAAGTGTGCGCCGTGCATGGATAGGAAGATAACGGCATGGATTTTGAGGAAAATAAAAAGGGTTCACATTGAAGTGAACCTTGAGCCGAAGCCCTTATGTAAAAAATGTTACCTGCGTGGAGCTTTGAGTTCCTCCGCGGTTGGCTCTTCTTCGCCGTAGTCCAATCGTCCCGCTTTCTTTAGTTCTGTTTCGGGAATTTCTTCTCGATGAAATGCCAGATAGTGAATACATAGAGAATTAGTTATCTGGTCGTTCGGTAACTTGTAGTCGCAGTTAGAACTAAATACACCACAGCTACATACATGGAATCCACGATATCCAGGGCCAGGAATACTTCGACGAAATGCTGCAGTCATCTTGCGGGTCAACTGATCGACGATTGGATGAAGAGATACACGAGCCGATGGTTCAATGTATAGAATACCACTGTCGTTTATCATTTTTTACCTCCTGTTTTTATTATAGCAATCCCACGTAATTTGTCAAGTGTGGCGAGTGCCAGTGCGGTGCGCGCTCCGCAGTGGAGAAAGAGATAATATGCTAACAGAACTTATAGATAAATTTTATTTGGAACAGCAAAGCAATAGAGAGCAGAATCATTTTTATATTACTGATGCGGGCAAATGTCCCCGGGCAGTATTTTTTAAATTTAAAAATGTACCCAGGGAAAAGATGGATGCGCGCATTCTAAGAATATTTGAACGTGGAGAGTCAATGCATATGAACACTATTAATACCTTAATTAGATTAGGTATTGTGGTAGCGGCAGAAATAAAAATCCCTGAACAAGAAATAATTTCCGGCAGAGCAGATGCTATTCTTTCTTTAAATAATGAGCTTTATGTTTTAGATATTAAAAGTATGAACAGTATGATTTTTAGAAACCTAACTGAGCCAAAGCCAGAGAATCTCCAACAAGTCCAGCTTTATCTTCATTATTTTAAAATTAAAAAAGGCATATTGCTTTATATTGATAAAGACCAGCAAAACATTAAAGAATTTGTGTTTGATTATGATGAAAATCTTGTGAAATCTCTTTTACAAGGATTTGAATCGCTAAAAACAAAAATTGACAATAATCTTATTCCTCCAAAATTGGCAGAATCGCCAAATAACTGGCAGTGCAACTATTGCCAGTTTAAAGATGTTTGTTCAACAGCTGGAGATGGAGAGATTGATTGGAATGATTTTAAAAAGAAGATAGAGGAATAAAATTCAAAACGTTTTTTTTAGTAAGAATGTAAAGTTGTTTAAATTCATTACCCCAAGTGAATTTTTTTATTTCTGAACACAATTCATAATTATTTATTTTGTCACGGTCATCGATTTCCATGACTCTTATTTTACTTTCTAAATCAAATATTAAATAATGAGAATTAAACCAGGAAACATCATTGATTTTTTCTGAAAAACGGCTTAGAAATTGCTTGGTCATTGCTTCTTTTTTTGGCTGTTTTTCTTGTTTTTCCAGGAATAAAATCCAGATTTCGTGTTCATTAAAATAAAGGATTTTTTTGCCGTCAGGAGAGAGTTTAATTTCTTTTACTGGCTCAAAGATTTTTTCAAAGTTTTTATCTTTTGAGTTAAATAAAAATAAACTTTGGTTTTCTAAAATAAAAATAAGGCTATTCTCAACTTTTAATTCATATTTAGTTTCCTTTTTTAAAGAAAAAGGAACAATATTGATTTTTTCTTCAGAATCAAAAGATAAATTATTTTTAAAAATATAACCGCGCTGATTAATATAATAAATATTATTGTCTAAAATTTTATAAGTCAATATTTCTTCTAAAACACATCGAGAACAATTCTCGATGTGTTTTAGTAAATCAACTTCAAATAAATTACCATCTTTAAAATAAAATATTATATTTAGCTCTTGAGGATGAAAATCAACTCTTTCTGCGTCTGATTCTAAAAAATCAAGAGGAATAATTTCAGGCGGGCTTTGTTCTAAATCTAAGATATAGTATTGAAGCTGTTCTTTAATCCCGAGTTTCAAGAGGATTTTTTTATTGTCTGAAGAAATATTTAATTTTAATAGCTCTGATTCTTTTTTAGAAATTTCTTTTTCACTAATTAAGTGGTTCTTAAGATTGTTTTCTAAATCAAATATTTTCAAAGCCCATTCATCCTCGTCCGTCGTAGCTTTTTCATCCGCCGAAGCTTTAGCGAAGGCGGAAGCGGATTCTTCAAAAATTAATTTTTCTTGAGATAAAACCCAAAAGTTTTCTACTTTTTTAGTTAAAGTTTTAATCTCTAAATTTTTTGGAATTAAAGTAATGTTTTTCGCTTCAGCAACTTGTTTTTCTTTTATTTCTAAATTTTTTTCCCAGATATTATAATCATTTTTTTCTACCCGAATATTGTATTTTTTTGGCAGCAAGTTATCAATATAAACCGAGCCAAAGAAAAAGCTTGTTTTTTCTTCTATCTTTCCATCTAAAAAAACATCAGCATTTTTAGGAAAAACCTTCACAAACAAACCCCCTGTTTGGGTAATTTTTATTCCGCCGCTTGGCGGATTAAAATCAAAACGATATCCCTGCGAGTGTAAAACCAAAATAGGAGTAATCAGAAAAAATGAAGATATTAAAACAAAAATTGATATAGCCCTGAATTTATTAGTCATAATCTAATTATATCCAAATATTGACAAAAAGGAAAGAGTTTGCTATGCTTATAATTCAGTGAGGGCTTGCTGTTTTTATTATCACCTAATTTTAGGTGTGTGAGCAAGCCCGATGACCTGCACATTTAGAAGTAAAAAAGGAGAAAAAGTAAAAAGAGGTGAAAAGAAAAAAAATGGAAGAAATAGAAATAGAAGAACAATTTAGAAGGGTGAAAGAGAAGGCTAGAATAACTGGAGAATGCCAAAACGTCTTTAATCATGGAGTAGGAATAGTAACAGCTGTCATTTGTCCGAATGGAGAGATTGATGGTTACGATGGCGACGGAAATCGTTGGGAGAATATATAAAAGGTGATTGTAAAAAAGGAGGTAAAAAGGAAAAAATGGGAGAATTTGAAAATAGGATAGAGGAAATTAACAGTCTTTATGCAAAGGCTGTTGGAGGAGAGGAATACGTGTCAATAATGGAAAAGACAAATAAACTAGAGGAAGACATGAAGGAAGGCGGTAAATCAGTAGAGGAGATCGCGGAGGGGATATATAATGGCTTTTTCGGAGAGTATTACTGGGTTAGAAAGTTTTTCACAACCGACCGGCACATATCTATGCTTAAGGAAAGCGTAGGAGAGTATTATCAACAAATAAAGGAGCCGTCGCTTAAGGTGAAATATGGCTATTTGTTGACAGTGATTGTTAGCGAGCTTGAAGAGAACTTTGACGAGGCCAGAAGGATAGAAAAAGAAATCCGTGAGATAGCAAGTAAGACGGGAAATACAGCGTCGATTTTCAGAGAAATAAATGCCAGAGGACTACGCAAGATGAAAGAAAGTGACTTCAGTGGAGCAGTAAAGGTTTTTAATGAGATAAATGATTTCGAGGAAATTTCAAGAGAAGATTTCAGGCACGCCGGGAATATTGTCAACAACAGAGGAGCGGCGAGGATCAGAGGAAACATAGATATCATAGATGGAGCGAGAGATTTGCTGTTAGCAGCGGACTATTATTTGCAGGAAGAAGAACCATCAAGAGGACATCTTGGCGGACTCAGGAACAGATTAAGAGAAGTAATGGAAAAGTTGTGAAAGATAGCACAAATATAAAAAAGTTTTATGCAGAGAATTATATTTATATCTCTGCTTGTTTTTTTGGAAAATTTTGAGGTTTATTGTAAAATAAATCTATGCAGTTTAAAATTTTTAAAAATAAAAACTTAATTCATGGAGTTTCAGATAATTCTTTTGGTTCAATGAGAACTAATAAGCAAGCAATAAAATTTTTAGAATTTTTAGCTTACAAAAATATTAATTCCAAAAATTTGATTTGGGCGCAGCAGGTTTTTAGTTCAAGAGTTCATATCTGCAAACAGAAAGACTTAGGAAAAACCGTAAAAAATGTTGATGGTTTAATTTCCAATATACCCGGCCAGATTTTAGCCACAATTTCTGCTGATTGTGTGCCAATTTTAATATACGATCCAAAACAAAAAGTAATTGCCGCTTTACACAGCGGCAGGAATTGTTTAGTTAAGGGAATTATTAAAAATACTATTGATAAAATGGTTAGGAATTTTAAAACAAATCCAAAAGATGTTTTAGTGGGAATTGGTCCGCATATAAGGGTTTGTCATTATTGGTTAAAAGGAAAAAGTTATCAAAATCTTAAAAATACTAAATTCAAGAAATATTTTGTGAAAAGAAAAGAAAAAATATTTTTTGATTTAACCAAGTTAGCTTTTGACGAACTTTTAAAGTCTGGGATAAAAAGAAAAAATATAGAAGATTGTAAAGTTTGCACTTTTTGTAAATACAAAAAATATTTTTCAGCCCGAAAACAGGAACAATTTCCAAAAATTTACAAAGAAAAAAAGCCCAGGTTTGCTTCATTCATCGGCTTAAAAATTTGACAAACTTTAAAAAAGTGATATTGTTTATTTGATGGTAAGAAAATAAACCATCAGCACATAAGAGTTTAATATAGAAAAAAGAACAGGAGGTGAAAAAAAGAGAAAAATGGAAGAAAAGAAGATAAGGGAAATGGTGAATGAAGCGAATCGGCTTTCGAAAGTTGGTAAGAACGAAGAGGCGTTAGCCCAGTTGAACATGGCTTTTGATGAGATAAATCTTTTGCCTGAAGTCGAGATGCAACAATCTTTGTTGGGATTGACATGGCATTATCGAGGGAGTACTTTGCAGAGAATGGGCAAATATGATATAGCTGTCGAAGCGATAGAAATGGCAATTGCGTTCAGAGAAAATGACCCAATAGCAAAAGCGTATTCTGTATTCCAGCGATTCATCTGCAAGATATACGGCAAGATTACAATTTTTGACGAGGAAATACGGCAAACAAAAATGGTGCTCATAGAGGCAATGGCAGATGACGCGGCGACTATCGCAGATATTGGAAATATGATGCAAAACCTTGCGTATATTAAGCAAGTGAGAGGGGATACAGAGAAAGCCATTTTGTTTTATAAAATGACTTTGGCCGCGCGAAGAGAAGCGCAGGACGAGAGGGGGCTCGCTTTGACAGAAGCAAGATTGGCAGAAGAATATTGGAAAATGGAAGGCAGAGGTGATTTAGCTATGAGTTTCGGCAGCAGAGCATTGGGATATTTCAAAAGAACAGGCGATGTCGAGAGAATAAAGCAAGTGAAAGATATATTCGGCTGGGAGTAGTGCTATAATCGCAAACATTTGCTTAATTAGCGTTTGGCTGAAAAAACAAAAACGCGTTTGGTTAAAATGACTGAACGTTCTTTTTTTATCTATGCGATTTTTTAAAGATTTATATTTGGATAATCTTTATAACAAACTGATACGATCGTGCTGGTTTGTTATGCATTGAATGTTTAACACTTGTCTACTTGACTTTTCTTGCGGTCGCAAGATTATTAAAGTGCACATTTAACATTTGACAAAAATTTGAATGTATAATAAGGTTTATTAGATGGCGAAGAAATAAGCCATTAAAAGTACACGAAAAATTGAAAAAGGAGGATGATGTAAAATGGGGGAAAAAGGAATATTTGACGTGGTAGTAGTTGGAGCAGGGCCGTCCGGATCAGTAGCGGCGAAAACAGCAGCGGAACAGGGATTAGATGTTTTGATGGTAGAAAAACATCACGGAATAGGTATTCCGGTCCAATGCGCGGAAGGAATAAGTGAAGAGGGGTTAGAAATATTAAAAGCTCTTTTAGGAGAAAAGGCAGTTCCGCGTTGGGTAGCTAAGCAGGCAAAAATAGCTGAAATTATTACTCCAGACGGAACTACAATAACAGTGGATAGGAAGGGATATGTTTTAGAGAGAAGAATTTTAGACAAAGATTTGGCAATAAGCGCGCTGAGAGCGGGAGCTGAAATAGTTAAGGGCACAGCAGTTGGGTTTACAAGAAACAAAGAAGCAGATTGTGTGGTAGTTAGGGTGGTTTCATCTGGGCACGATTATTCTTTTCCTGCTAAGATTGTAATCGGAGCAGACGGTCCTGAATCCAGGATAGGTAAATGTGCAGGAGTAGACACAAAACTAAATCCTTCTGATAAAATACTTGGTCAGCAGTATTTAGTATACTCGCCCGAACTTGAAGATTTAGATAGAGTTAGGTGTTTTTTGGGTCCCAAGATTGCCCCTGGTGGCGGTTATGCTTGGATTTTTTCGAAAGGAAACAGTACTGCCAATGTGGGAATAGGAATGTTTGAAGACAAACTTAAGGAGTTTGATATTTCTGTTCCTGATTACTTTTTGAACGGTTTTGTTGGAAGAGTATTCAAGGAATACCAGATTATAGAAAAAACAGCAGGAATAATTCCAGGAGCGCCGCCATCTGATATAGTCGCAGATGATGTAATGTTAGCAGGGGATGCCGCAGGAGCTGTTAATTATATATCAGGAGGAGGATTAAGAACCGGAATGGAATCAGGGAAGATTGCAGGCGAGATAGCAGCCGCAGCTATTTCAAAAGGAGACACTTCCAAAAAAGGATTGGCTGATTACAGGAGAAGAATTTTTGTGGCATTCGGGAAAGATAATGAGCAGTTCCTTACAATGAGAAGGTTTTCCCAGACCTTAACAGACAAAGACTATAATGACTTGGGCCATTCCTTAAAAGATGTAAATTTTTCATCGGAGGCCTCTGCTATCTCTTTGGTAACAACATTGCTTTTCAGCAACCCGGGAATTGCGGCGCGGTTCGCTGTTTTTAAAGTAAAAAATAAATTGTAATAAACGCTCCATTTGAGCGTTCTTTTTTTAAAAACGACCTCTTGAAACTTTAGTTTGACAAAGGTCAAGTTTTTTAATAGGATAAAATTACTGATATGCCAGAGAAATTTATTATTCAAGGCGGGAAACCGTTAAACGGCGAAGTAGAAATTGAGGGATATAAAAACTCTGCTGGAGCAGTTTTAGCTGCTTCTCTTTTGACTAAAGAAGAAGTCATTATTGATAATCTTCCTTTAATGGAAGATGTTTTTACAATGATTGATATTTTAAAAGATATGGGAGTGCGAGTAGATTGGATTGATAAAAGAAAAATAAGAATAAAGGCAGAACAAGTGGATATCAGTAAATTAGATCCAGAAAAAATTTATAAAACAAGAGTTTCAGTTCTTCTAATAGGGCCTTTATTGGTTCGTTTTAGAGATTTTAAATTCTTTCGTCCTGGCGGTGATAGGATTGGTTTAAGGCCTATTACTACTCATTTAGAAGCTTTAAAAAGATTTGGCGTTCAGATTGAAGAAAGAGAAAATTTTTATGATTTTAAATCAGAAAATCTTTTTCCTGCAGAGATTATTTTAAAAGAATTTAGTGTTACAGCTACAGAAAATGTGATGATGGCTGCTTCTTTATTAGATGGTGAAACGACTATTAAAGGCGCAGCTTGCGAGCCGCAAGTCCAGGATTTGGGAGAAATGCTTCAAAAAATGGGAGCGGAAATTCAAGGATTAGGATCGCATACAATTATTATTAAGGGCAAAGAAAAGTTGAATGGTGCTTCACATAAAATTATTCCTGATCCAATAGTAACAGCAACTTTTATAATAGCTGGCTGCATGACTCCCGGTCAAGTTGTTTTAAAAAATATTCGGCTTGATCACTTAGATCTTTTTTTAGATAAATTAGAAGAGATAGGAGTGAGGTTCAAAAAAGGAAATAATTCTATTACTGTTGACTATTCTCCTGATTTGAAGCCGGCGAGAATTCAGACATTTTTCTATCCTGGATTTCCTACTGATTTTTTGCCTTTTACTTCTGTTTTGTCAACTCAAGCGAATGGCAAAACTCTAATCCATGATCCTTTATATGAATCCCGTTTTAGTTATCTTGAAGAATTAAAAAAAATGGGAGCAGATATTGAAATAGTTGATCCTCATCGAGCTATTATTTTCGGCAAGACGCCATTGCATGGTTTGAATATTGAAAGCTGGGATATTAGAGGAGGCGCTTCTTTGATTATTGCTGGACTTTTAGCTAAAGGCACTACAACTATAAATAATATTTATCAAATTGACAGAGGATACGAACGGATTGAAGAACGACTACAGAAGTTAGGGGCGGACATCAAAAGAGTGAGGGTTTAATAAATTACTGGACTTTAGTTAAAAGTTAAAAATGAAAAGTTAAAGTTTTAAGTTAAAAGTTTAATTAATTTAATTTTTTTCTTAAATTCTAATTTTTAATTTTTAACTTTTAACTTGACTAAGCTCGAGTGAACCCTGAACAAAGCGAAGGGGAGCGAGGGCGAAGGAACGTGTTTATAAAAAAAATCGGTATTGACTTAGGAACATGCAATTCATTGGTTTTCTTGCCAAGGCAAGGTATTGTTTTGCAAGAGCCGTCAGTGGTTGCTGTTTCTCTTGATGAAAATAGAATTTTAGCTGTAGGCGAGGAAGCCAAAGAAATGACTGGGCGCACCCCTGATACAATTAGAGTTTATCGCCCTTTGAAAGATGGCGTTATTGCTGATTTTCGGGTAACACAGGCAATGCTCGCATATTTTATCAAAAAAACAGCAGGTTCTTTCAGATTTCTAAAACCAGAATTAATGATTTCTGTGCCAGCAGGAGTTACTTCCACTGAGAAAAGAGCTGTAATTGAGGCAGGTATGAATGCTGGCGCAAAAGCAGTTTATGTAGCTAAAGAACCGATTTTAGCAGCTATTGGCGCCGGTATTCCAATAAATTCCTGCTCTGGCAACTTAATTTTAGATATAGGAGGAGGAACTTCTGAAGTTGCAACTATTTCTTTAGGCGGGATTGTTAATTCTTCTTCAATGAGAGTGGCAGGCGATAAGATGAATACAGCTATATCTGATTATATTAAAAAGAAATATAATTTAGCAGTAGGAGAGCAGACTGCTGAAGAAATAAAAATGAAAATTGGCACTGCCTTGCCGGAAAAAGAACAAAAATATTTAGAAATCCGCGGCAGGGATTTAGTATTAGGCCTTCCTCGGACTATTAAAATTTCCTCAAATGAAGTTTGCAATGCCACTTTCAGTGTTTTAGAAGAAATAATTCAAGTAGTCAAATTAGTTTTAAGGGATACGCCGCCAGAGATTTCAGCTGATATTATGGATAAAGGAATGATTGTTTCTGGAGGCGGAGCTCTTTTAAGAAACATTGACGAGCTTATTACTCAAAATATAGGTATTCCTTGTTTTATAGCAGAAGAACCGTTATTGTGTGTAGCTAAAGGCACTGGAGTAGTGCTTGAGAATTTAGACGTTTATAAAAAGAGCATAATGAGCAAGAAGTAACCATTTTAACATTTAAGCATTCAAACATTTTAACATTTTGTATTTTAAGTTTATGTTTAAATGTTAATATGTTAATATGTTTTAATGATTATTGGTCATAAAAAACAATGGCAGTTTTTAAAAAGTTGTTATGAGATGCAAAAGCTTTCTCATGCTTATTTATTTTCCGGCCCGGAACATATTGGAAAAAAAACACTAGCTGTTGAATTTGTTAAATTTTTAAACTGTGAAGCGGAAAAGCCTTCTCTTAAACCTTGTCAAGTTTGCCGGTCCTGTAAAGATATTGAAAAAAAAGCTTATCCTGATTTTTTATTAGTGGAACCGGAAAAAGAAATTAAAATTAGCCAAATAAGAAAAATGGAGAATGTCTTTTCTCTTTATCCTTCTTTATCCTCATTTAAAATAGCAATTATAGATAAAGCTCATTCTATGACTAAAGAAGCGCAAAATTCTTTTTTAAAAACCTTGGAAGAGCCAAAAGGAAATACTCTTTTTATTTTGATCAGCGAGTATCCAGAAATGCTTTTGCCAACTATTTTATCAAGAGTTCAAAGAATTAATTTTCATCCGGCAAAACAAGAGGAAATTGGAGATTATATTAAATCAAAAAATATCTCTAATGAGAAATTCAGAGAGGTTGTTGAGCTTTCTTTGGGCAGGATAGGTGAAATAATAGACCTTATAAGAAACCCTCATAGGCTAGAAGAGTTTAAAAATAGAATAAGAGAAATTGATAAGCTTACTAAATCAGATTTGTCTTATCGTTTTCAGTATGTCAAGGATTTAACTGAAAAAAATAATGATTTAAAAGAAGTATTAGATATTTGGTTGAGATATTTTAGAAAAAAGTTATTGGCCGCTATTAAGTCCCAAAATATTGACTCATTAACCAGTATAAAAATAACTATTGAGAATATTTCTAAAATACAGCTTTTAATTTCTACTACCAATGTCAATCCAAGGCTATCTTTAGAAACCATAATGTTAGACTTATAATTGAATTTAATTTTATTTTTGTTATTATATAAACATATGAATTTTAAAGAAATTATTAATCAAATTAAACCGGAGATGGAAAGAACAATTGATTTTTTAGAAAGAGAAATGATTAAAGTTCGGACAGGCCGCGCTTCTATTTCTTTAGTAGAAGATATAATAGTAGATTGTTTTAGCCAGAAACTTCCTTTAAAGCAATTAGCGGCAATATCAGTGCCAGAACCAAGAAAAATTACTATCCAGCCATGGGATAAATCATATATAGAGCCGATAGAAAGAGCTGTTTCTAAATCTTCCTTAGGAGCTGCTCCTATTGTTGATAAAGATATAATTCGTATTAGTCTGCCAGCTATGAACGAGGAATACAGAAAAAATTTTTTAAGATTTATTTCTGAAAAGCAAGAAGAGGCAAAAAAAACAATTAGGCATTGGCGTGAGAAGGCATGGGACGAGGTTCAAGAAGAGTTTAAAAATGGAGAAATTAGGGAAGATGATAAATTCCGCGCAAAAGACGAATTACAAGATTTAATTGATGAATATAATAAAAAAATTGAAGAGATAGGTGAAAGGAAGAAAAAAGAAATAGAACTATAAAATAAATTTCTAACAACCAATTATTGCTTTGAAAAATCTGTTTTCTTCGCAATAATTATTAAATAAAAATAAGTTAATTAGATATTAGACATTTTAGAACTTTTATGATTTTTGCTGTTATTGTTTTCATTTTAATACTAAGTTTTCTAATATTTGTCCATGAGTTGGGCCATTTTATTTGTGCTAAAGCTACTGGGGTAAAGGTGGAAGAATTTTGTATTGGTTTTCCCCCAAGGATATGGCAAAAGAAAAAAGGTGATACCCTTTATGCAATCGGTGCTATTCCTTTTGGCGGTTTTAATAAAATTTATGGCGAGATAGATACCCAAAAAATTAAAGACCCCAAAAGTTTTTCCAGTAAGCCAATTAGAATAAGGGCTTTGATAACTATTGGCGGAGTAGCAATGAATGTGCTTTTGGCAGCGATTATTTTTTACTTTTTATTAGGATTTAGCGGGTTTCAATCTCATCAGTCCTTAATTTTTGATTATGAGTTTCCTTTTGGCAAACAAGAGAATTTTGTCATCATCGGAGATATTGCCCAAAACTCACCAGCAGAAGAACAAGGCATTGAAGCAGGGGATATTATAATTGAAGCCAATCGAATGCAATTTGAAAATTCAAAAGAATTTATAAAGTTTATAGAAGAGAACAAAGGCAAGGAAATAAGCCTGTATTTAGAAAATTTTTCTACTCAAAAAACAAAAAATATAACTGTAGTTCCCCGTATTGATCCGCCTGCAGGAGAAGGCGCTTTAGGCGTCGCTTTAGGCAATATTGCTGAAATAAGCTATCCTAGCTTATTAGAAAAATCCTCTTCAGGATTTTTACATTCTTTTAATATTCTGCATTATTCTTTTTTTGGTCTTGGCCATATTATAAAAATATCTTTTCAGCAAAAAGATATTAAACCATTAAGTTCTTCAGTGGCAGGTCCAGTTGGTATTTTGCATTTTACTGAACTAACCATAGAGGCAGGTATTACTGCTGTTATAACTCTTTTAGCTGTGATTTCTTTAGCTTTGGCTTTATTTAATATCCTGCCCATTCCAGCTTTGGATGGCGGAAAACTAGTTTTTTTAGGAATTGAAGCAATCACTAGAAAACCATTTCCTCAAAAAATAGAAGAAAAACTGACTATTTTTTTCTTTGCCTTATTAATTCTTCTAATGATTGTTGTCACTATCAATGATGTCCAAAGATTTTTTATTAAATGAGGTTCAATAATTAAGAATGATTTTCACCGAGAACCGTTCTCGGTTTTTTGTTGATTATTTTTGCTTTTTGGGATACCATAAGAGAATGAGGCAATCGCAACTTTTTACTAAAACATTAAGAGAAGCGCCTAAAGATGAAAAAAGCATTAGCGTTCAGTTTTTAATTAGAGCTGGCTTTATTGATAAACTAAGTGCCGGTGTATACACTTTCTTGCCTTTAGGCTTCCGGGTTTTAGAAAAAATTGAAAAAATAATTTCTGAAGAAATAGAAGAAATAGACGGCAAAAGGATTTTAATGCCAGTTCTTATTCCAAAAGAAAATTGGCACCGAACAGGCAGATGGAAAAGTTTTAAAGAACTTTTCAAGATTAAGGGGAAAAGTGATCAAGAATATGGATTAGGTTCAACTCATGAAGAAGTAGTAGTACCTTTAGTCCAGAAATACGTTTCTTCTTATAAGGATTTGCCTTGTTATGTTTATCAGATTCAAGCAAAATTCAGAGATGAAATTAGAGCAAAATCAGGCATTTTAAGGACCAGAGAATTTCACATGAAAGACCTTTATTCTTTTCACAGAGATGAAAAAGATTTAGATGGATATTATGAAAAAGTAAAAAAGCTCTATTTTAAAATTTTAAGAAGAGTGGGTTTAGAAAATAAAACTTATTTAACATTGGCTTCAGGTAGCACTTTTTCTAAATTTTCCCATGAGTTCCAGACCATAACTTCAGCTGGTGAAGATATTATTTATATTTGCCAAAACTGCGGTTTAGCTATTAACCAGGAAATTAAAAAAGATTATTCAAAATGTCCAGATTGCGGAAAAAGTAAATTCAAAAAAGAAAAAGCTATAGAAGTAGGCAATATTTTTAAATTAGGCACAAGGTATACTGAGCCGTTTGATTTTAAATTTATTGACAAAAATAGTACTAAGAGATTAGTAATAATGGGATGTTATGGTATTGGTCTTAGTCGTTTAATGGGGACAATAGTAGAAATTTATAATGATAAAAATGGAATTATCTGGCCTAAAGAGGTAGCGCCGTTTGATATCCATTTGATATCATTGTCAGATACTACGAGGTCTGTCCTCGCAGCGTCAGAGAAGATATATAAAAATTTATCCGCCTTCGCCAAAGGCTTCGGCGGACAAGGCAAAGGAATTGAAGTATTATATGATGACAGGCAAAATAAATCTGCTGGCGAAAAATTCGCTGATGCTGATTTAATTGGAATACCAATAAGAATTGTGATAAGCGAACGAACCCTTAAAAGTGACTGTGTAGAATTTAAAAAACGAAATGAGAAACAAATACGATTAATAAAAATCAAGAATATTTTTTCAGAGTTAAAAATTAAAAGTGAAAAATGAAAAGTTAAAGTTTTAAGTTAAAAGTTTTTTTAATTAAATTATTCATAACTTTTAACTTCTAACTTTATACTTTTAACTTATTTTGGTGTTCAATAAAATATTTTCATATTTATCTCAGGATATTGCTATTGACCTTGGGACTGCTAATTCTTTAGTTTATGTAAGGGGCCAAGGAATTGTTATCTCTGAACCTTCAGTTGTCGCTTTAAACCAGAAAACTGGTCAGATTCTAGCTATTGGAGATGAAGCAAAAAAAATGGTAGGCAGAACTCCTGCTTATATTATAGCAAGCAGACCTTTAGTAAAAGGAGTAATTTCTGATTTTGAAGTAACGGAACAAATGCTGAAGTACTTTCTTGAAAAGGTTAGTAAAAGCAGGATTAGTTTTATTGCTCAGCCAAGAATAATTATTGGTATTCCATGCGGTGTTACTGAAGTAGAAAAGAAAGCTGTCCAAGATGCTGCGAAATCAGCTGGAGCGAGAAAAGTTTATTTAATTGAACAGCCAATGGCAGCTGCTATTGGAGCAAGATTGGCGGTCCAGGAGGCAGGAGGAAATTTTATTGTTGATATTGGTGGCGGAACAACCGAAATAGCAGTCATCTCTTTAGGAGGAATGGTCATAGCTAAAAGTTTGAGAATAGCTGGCGATAAACTTAATGAGGACATAATTTATTATGCCCAAGAGGAATATAAATTATTAATCGGAGAAAGAACAGCAGAAGAAATTAAAATTGGCATTGGTTCTGCTTATCCTTCAAAAGAAAAAAAAGAAATGCCGATGAGGGGAAGAAATTTAGTCACTGGCTTGCCTGAAGAGATTACTGTTTCTGACGAGGATGTTCGCAAAGCATTGGAGAAATCAGTAAAACAAATTGTAGATGAGATAAAGGCTACTGTAGAGGAAACACCGCCAGAACTTTTAGCCGATGTTATGTCAAAAGGAATATATCTTGCTGGAGGAGGTTCATTGCTTAGAGATTTAGACACTCTTATTACCAAAGAGACCAAAATTCCGGCTAAAATTATTGATGACCCTTTAACAGCAGTGGCTCGGGGGGCAGGAATGGTTTTAGAAAAATTAGATGAACTACAAGAGGTTTTAATAGAAACAGAAGAAATGGAACCGCCGAAATAAAAATCATTCAAACATATTAACATAATTTAAATTCAGAATATTAAAATGAATTTATGATTTCTGAGAAAGAAGTAAAACACATTGCAAAACTTGCTCGGTTGAGTTTGAACACGAAAGAAATAAAAAAAATGGAGAAGGAGCTTTCTTCTATTTTGGATTACTTTGATTTATTAAAAAAAATAGATGTTGAGAAAGTTGCGTCTTTCAGTTATTCTTTTTCAATTGAGAATGTAATGAGAGAGGATTTGGCTGAAAAACAGCCAAAAGAAAAAAATGATAAATTATTAAAGGCAATGCCAAAGAAAAAAGAAAGATACCTAAAAGTAAAAAGCGTGTTGTAAATTTATACTATGGATATAACTTCTTTTAACATTAAAGAAACGCATCAAAGATTGATTAAAAAAGAATTTTCAGCATTAGAATTAGCTAAGGTCTATTTAGATAAAATAAAAAAACAAGATAAAAAAATCAATTCTTTTTTAACAGTTTGTAATAATTTAGCTCTTTCTCAAGCTAAAGAAATAGATAAGAAAATTTCAAGAAAAGAAAAAATAGGTTTATTAGCTGGAATTCCTTGCGCTGTTAAAGATAATATAATGATAGAGGATATTAAATGTACAGCTGCTTCAAAGATTTTAGAAGATTATATCGCTTGTTATGATGCTACAGTAATAAGAAGGCTAAAAGAATCAGGAGCAGTGATTTTAGGAAAAACAAATTTAGATGAGTTTGCTATGGGTTCTTCCTGTGAAAATTCTGCTTTTGGAGCGACGAAAAATCCTTGTGATTTAAAGAGGGTCACGGGCGGTTCTTCCGGCGGTTCAGCTGCTGCAGCAGCAGCTGAGCTATGCGGTTACGCTTTGGGCTCTGATACTGGCGGATCTATCCGCTTGCCTGCATCATTTTGCGGAGTAGTTGGTTTAAAACCGACTTATGGAGCTGTATCCCGTTATGGCCTGATTGCTTTTGCTTCTTCCTTGGACCAAATTGGACCGCTCGCCAGAACAGTAGAGGACGCCCAGATAGTTTTTGATGTTATCAAGGGTTGGGATGAGATGGATAGCACAAGCATAGAAACTAAGTCATTAAGTCACTTAGTGACTAAGTCTTTAAAAGACTTAAAAATTGGTGTGCCAAAGGAGTATTTTATAAAGGGAATGGATCCAGAAGTTGAAAAAATAATTAAAAAAGCAATTAAAAAATACGAAGACATGGGTGCCAAGATTGTGGAAATATCTCTGCCTAATACGAAGCATGCTTTAGCTGTTTATTATATTATCAGCAATTCAGAAGCAAGCGCTAATCTGGCTCGTTTTGATGGAATAAAGTACGGCTTCTCCGCAAATTCGAAAATCCAGAACTTAATAGACGTTTACCTAAGAAGCAGGAGCCATGGTTTTGGAGATGAAGTAAAAAGAAGAATAATGCTTGGAACATATACTTTATCTGCTGGTTATTATGATGCTTATTACTTAAAAGCTCAAAAAGTTAGAACTTTAATTAAACAGGATTTTGATAATGCTTTTAAAAAAACTGATATTCTTTTAACTCCGGTTTCTCCTACTACGGCTTTTAAAATAGGCGAAAAAATTGATGACCCTTTACAAATGTATCTTTCTGATATTTTTACCATTTCAGTCAATTTAGCTGGCTTGCCTGCTTTGTCTTTGCCATGCGGTATGGCTGGCAGATTGCCAGTCGGCTTGCAGATTATTGGCAACAGCTTTGAAGAAGAAAAAATTTTAGAGACAGGCAAGGCATTAGAAAACTATGAATGATATTTATAATATAATTTCATACTTGACTTCAGCTGAATCAAGAGAAACACTACTTGTTTTTCGAAATGGCTTTTTTCTTTTTTCTTTTTTCTTTGTTATTATTATCATCATTCTTTTTCTTAGAACTAATTGGAAAAAATATGCTTTTTTAGAGGATACTGTTCATTTCTTTACTTTTAGACCTTATGGAGCTAAAAAATTTACTAAATCCTGGCAGAGAATTTCTAAAAAATTAAAAACCCGCGAAGAGCCAGAGTATAAACTGGCTATCATTGAAGCAGATACAACATTAGATGATATTTTAGAAGAAGTGGGATATAAAGGAGAAAAATTTGAAGATAAAATAGATAAAGTAAGCCCAGTTGTTATTTCTAATAAAGAAGAAATTTTAGAAGCGCATAAGATTAGAAACAGCATTGTTTATAATCCTAATTATAAAGTAGAGTTTGAAGAGGCAGAAAGAATATTAGAAATTTATAAAAAAGCGCTTTCTGATTTGGGGATTTTGTGATCATTAGTCATTGACTTTAAAATGAAAACAAGGTAAAATTTATAATAGATTTTGTTTTTATTATAGCGGCGTGGAGAAGTAGTATCTTACAAGCCTCATAAGCTTGGGACCCAGGTGCAATTCCTGGCGCCGCAACACTTCGACTACGCGAAGCGGAGGAGAAGTGTCCTGAGCAAGCCCCGAATATAAATGAGTGGCGAGCCGAAGGACATTTTATTTTTCTGTCTCCGCTTCGCTCAGTGCAAGCAAATATTAAAAAGTAGTTTGTTTATATTATTCAGTGTAAAGATAGAAGTTTTTATATTGGCGTAACTCCTGACATCAAAAGACGATTTCAAGAGCATAAAGAAGGACGAGGGGGAAGATATACAAAATTATTCAAGGTAGATAAACTTGTATATTATGAGAGATATTTTAATAAAAAGGAAGCACTGAAACGCGAAAGACAAATTAAAGGATGGCGAAGAGAAAAGAAAGAAAATTTAATAGAGCATGGAAATCCTAAAGTGCCGAGGAGTAGACCGGCGTCTAAGACCGTCTCATAAGCGGCCAATGTGGGTTCAACTCCCGCCCTCGGTACTAATTTAATTTTACGGTCGCGTGGTGTAGCGGTTAACATGTCGCCCTGTCACGGCGAAGATCGTGGGTTCAAATCCCATCGCGACCGCAAGAATATGCTGGATTTATAATCCAGTATTTTTTTGTTTTCCACAGTTGATTTTAAGTTTAAAATAAGTTAAAATGAATATAATAATGGATATAAAAACAATAAAAAAAGAGGCGAAAAAAGATATAGATTTGTCTAAAAATTTAAAGGAATTAGATGATGTTTATAAGAAATATCTGGGTAAAAAAGGAGAAATTACCCAGGTTTTGCGTTCTTTAAAAGATCTTCCTGAAAGACAAAAAAAAGAAACAGGAATGCTGGCTAATAAAATCAAGAAAGAATTAGAAATAGATATAAAAGAAAAAAAATATGTGTTTCAATCTGCTGACTGGCTGGCAAATAAATTCCATGATATTTTTGATATTTCTGTTCCAGGCAAAAAGCCATTAGTTGGTCATCTTCATCCTATTACTATTGTAAGGCGAAAAGTTGAAGAAATTTTTCAGCAAATGGGTTTTTCCGTTATTGAGGGTCCTGAAGTAGAAACAGAATGGTATAATTTTGACGCGTTAAATATTCCAAAAGACCATCCTGCTCGAGACGCTTGGGATACTTTATGGCTAAAGCCAGAAAACAAAAAATTATTATTAAGAACGCATACATCGCCAGTACAAATTAGATATATGAAAAAACACCAGCCGCCTTTGAGAATTATTGTTCCTGGCAGGGTTTTCCGACATGAAGCCACTGATGCTTCCCATGATGTTCAATTTTATCAATTAGAGGGATTGATGATTGGTAAAGATGTTTCAGTGGCTAGTTTTAAAGCAATAGCAAAAGAATTTTTTCAGAGATTTTTCAATAGAGACATTAAAATACGATTAAGACCAAGCTTTTTTCCTTTTACTGAACCAAGTTTTGAAATAGATATAAGCTGTGTTAATTGCCAGGGTAAGGGATGTAGTGTTTGTAAAAAAACTGGCTGGGTAGAAACATTAGGATCTGGCATGGTTCATCCCAATGTGTTGAAAGCCGTGGGATTAAATCCAAAATTCTGGCAGGGTTTTGCCTTTGGAATAGGTTTGGACAGATTAGCAATGATGAAGTATAAAATAAATGATATTCGTCTTTTCTATTCAAGCGATTTGCGATTCTTAGAACAATTTTAATTATGATATTTTCTTACAACTGGTTACAATCGTTTTTCAACCTGACCTCCGCTAAAGCTTCGGCGGACAAGGAAAAATTACCTAAGCCAGAGAAATTGGCAGAGGTTTTGACTATGCACAGCTTTGAAGTGGAAAGTTTGGCAAGGAAAGGCAAGGATTGGCTCTTAGATATTGATGTTACTCCTAATAGGGCAGGTGATTGTTTTTCTCATTTAGGAATTGCCAGAGAAATAGGAGCAATAGCTAATCTTAATTGCCGAGAACCGTTCTCGGTTATTAAAGAGGATGAAAAACTAAAATCCAACGATTTTATAAAAATTGAAGTTAAAGATAAAAATTCTTGTCCAAGATATACTGCCAGAGTTATTACTGATGTTAAAGTAGGGGATTCGCCTAAATGGATTAAGGAAAGATTAGAGGCCTGCGGCTTGCAGCCAATCAATAATATTGTTGATATTGCTAATTATGTTATGTTAGAGCTTGGCCAGCCCCTGCATGCTTTTGATTTTGGAAAAATCGAAAGTGTAAATTCAAAATTCAAAACAATCATTATTAGAAGAGCAAAAAAAGAAGAAAAAATCACAACTTTAGATAATCAAAAATTTGATTTAAATAATAATATTTTGATAATTGCGGATTCTAAAGAGCCGTTGGCTATTGCTGGGATAAAGGGCGGGAAAAAAGCGGAAATTGATAAAAATACAAAAACAATAGTTTTAGAATCAGCTAATTTTGAGCATAGGATTATCCGCAAGGCGTCAAAATTATTAACCCTAAAAACAGATGCTTCTTGGCGTTTTGAACATGGTCTTGACCCAAATTTAACTGAAGAAGCCATAAATAGAGCAGCAGATTTGATTCAAGGAATAGCAAAAGGGAAAGCGGCAAAAGGATTAAAAGATTTTTATCCCAAAAAAGTTCTTCCTAAAAAAATTAAATTAGATTTAAATTATGTTGAAAAGCTATTAGGAGCAAAGATTCCACAAAAAGAAATAATACGAATTCTCAAAAGTTTAAATTTTCAATGTAGTGAGAACGGTTCTCGATGGGTTATGGTTGAAGTTCCAACCTTCAGATTAGACATTTCTATTCCAGAGGATTTAATTGAAGAAATTGGCAGGATTTACGGTTATAAAAAGATTGAGCCAGTAATACCGTTAAGCAGTTTAATCCCCCCAGAAAAAAATGAAGATATCTTTTGGCAGAATTTTATTAAAAATATTTTAAAAGAGCTTTGCTTCACAGAGGTTTATAATTATTCCTTTATCAGTGAAAAAGACAAAGAGATTTTCATAAACTCTACGAGAACTGTTCTCGTAGAAATAGAAAATCCAATGAGTGTTGAGCAGAAATATTTAAGGCCAACATTGCTCATTAATTTGTTAAAGAACATTAAGAGCAACATTAAAAATTATGAAGAGATGAAGCTTTTTGAAATCGGAAAGAGGCATACAAAAGATTCAGTACGAGGGATAGACGAAAGAACAATGCTTTCTGGAATAATTATCAAAAAAGATAAAAAAGAATTGTTTTATGAATTAAAAGGAATAATTGGCTTGTTGTTAAATAAATTAGGAATTAGTGATATCTGGTATAATGAACACAAAGTATCTTTTGAGGATATTAAACTTTGGCATTTGGAAAAATGCGCTGAAATCAAAATCAGCGGAGAAAAAATCGGATTTTTAGGAGAAATTTCTCCCAATATTTTGGAGAGTTTTAAGATAAAGAAAAATGTTTGCGCTTTTGAAATTGATTTTGAGAAATTAAAAAAGCTTTGTTTAGAGGAACAAGAATATCAGCCGATTTCTGCTTATCCAAGCGCTATAAGAGATTTAGCCCTTTTAGCGCCAAGAGAAGTAAAGGTAGTGGATGTTTTAAATACAATAAATGCTTCTGGAGGAACCTTAGTAAGGGATGTTGATTTGTTTGATATGTATGAAGGCAAAGAGCTTCCAGATGGCAAAAAGAATTTAGCTTTTCATATAATTTATCAGGCGAAAGACAGGACATTGCTTTCAAAAGAAATAGATGAGGTTCATAATAGAATTATTAAAGCATTAGAAAAAAACCCGACTTGGGAAGTAAGAAAATGAAAAAAACAAAAACAGAAACAAAAAAAACAAAGGAGAGTTACGGAGCGAAGGATATATATGTACTTGAGGGTCTTGAGCCGGTTAGGCGAAGGCCTGGAATGTATATTGGTTCAACTGGTTCTGAGGGACTGCATCATTTGGTTTGGGAATGTGTTGATAATAATATTGATGAAGCAATAGCTGGCTTTTGCAGTGAAGTAGAGATTATCCTTTCACCTGGAAACAAAGTTTCAACTAAAGACAATGGCAGAGGCATTCCAGTAGATATTCATCCACAAACAAAAAAATCAGCATTAGAAACAGTAATGACTACTCTACATGCTGGAGCAAAGTTTGGAGGCAAGGCATATCAAGTAGCTGGAGGCCTTCACGGTGTTGGAATATCAGTCGTCTGCGCTCTTTCTAAATCCATGAAAGCAGAGATTTGCCGAAATGGCATAAAGTATACGCAGGAATATTCTAAAGGCAAGCCAATTACTAAAGTCAAAAAAGATGGAAAATGCAGGCACACTGGGACCACAGTCATTTTTGAGCCAGATCCAGAGATTTTCAAAGACATTACATTTGATTTAAAAAAAATAATAAATCACTTGCGCCAGCAGGCATATCTAACAAAAGGCATAAAAATAAAAATTAAAGATGAAAGAGAAGAAAAGAAAAAAATCTATAATTTTTATTTTGAAGGCGGATTAACTGCTTATGTTAAGCATTTAATTAGGGGAGTAGAACCAAAAAATGATAATATTTTTTACGTCTCAGGAGAAAAAGACGAGATTTTAGTAGAAACTGCTTTCCAATATACCCAGGAATACGAGGTATACGAAGAGAGTTTTACCAACAACATTTATACTGGAGAAGGCGGCACCCATCTTACTGGTTTTAGAGCTGCTTTAACAAGGGGCTTGAATGATTATGCTCGGAAAAACAGTTTAATTAAAGAGGGAGATGACAATCTTTCCGGGGAGGATGTAAGGGAAGGGTTGACAGCTGTGGTTTCTGTAAAGATAAAAGAGCCGCAGTTTGAGGGACAAACCAAAGCAAAGCTAGGAAATCCAGAAGCAAAAGTAGCAGTAGAAACAGTTGTTTTAGAGGGATTAGCCGATTTTTTAGAAAGAAATCCTCAAGACGCCAGGGCTATTATTGGAAGCTGCCTTTTATCTGCTAAAGCCAGAAAAGCAGCTAGAGCAGCCAGACAGACAGTTTTAAGAAAAGGCGCTTTAGACGGTTTGGCTTTGCCTGGCAAGTTAGCTGATTGTTCTTCCAAGGATCCAGAAGAATCAGAGCTTTATATTGTAGAAGGTGAGAGTGCCGGCGGAAGCGCGAAAGGAGGCAGAGACAGGAGATTCCAAGCAATTTTGCCGTTGAGAGGGAAAATTTTAAATACCGAAAGGGCGCGTTTAGATAAAATTTTGGATTCAAAAGAAATCAAATCATTAATTATTGCTTTAGGCACTGCGATTGCTGAAGATTTTAATCTTGAGAAAATTAGATATCATAGGGTAATAATAATGTGCGATGCGGATTCTGACGGAAACCATATCCGTACATTGCTTTTAACTCTTTTCTTTAGATATTTTAAACCAATTATTGAAGCTGGCTATCTTTATATCGCCCAGCCTCCGCTTTATAAAATTCAAATAGGTTCAAGGATTGAGTATGCTTATACTGATTCAGATAAAGTTGAAATTTTAAGCTCAATAAAAGAAGAGAAGAAGAAGCAGAGAAAAGCTAAAACTCAAACTAAAATTAAAGCTCAAAAAGAGATTATTGAAGAAGAGAAAATTTCTGGTGTAAACATTCAACGTTATAAAGGTTTAGGAGAAATGAATCCAAATCAATTATGGGAGACAACTATGGATCCTAAAAACAGGGTTTTGTTAAAAGTTAATATTGAGAACGCTAAAGAAGCAGATAGAATTTTTGATACTCTAATGGGTGAGGAGGTTTTGCCTCGCAAGAAGTTTATTCAAACACATGCGAAAAAAGTAAAAAACCTTGACATTTAACTATTTTTTCATAAGATAAAGATGAAGCCCTTTAGGGCTGTTTTAAAAAACTATGAATATAAAAAATCTTCCAAATCAAATCATTACATTCCTTAAAGAAGCAAAGCTTGAATTGAAAAAAGTTAATTGGCCTACTCGTAAAGAAACAGTAAGGTATACTTTGATTGTTGTTGGTATTTCCATAGCTGTAGCTATATTTTTAGGCGGATTAGATGTTATATTTAGTGATTTATTGAATAGATTCTTACTTTAATATGCCAAAACAACAAATTTCTCAAGAGAAAAGTTGGTATGTCCTGCATACATATTCTGGTTATGAAGATGCAGTTGCTAAAAGTTTGAAGCAGCGGATTGAGTCTTTAGGCATGGAAGACAAGATTTTTGATGTTATAGTGCCAAAAGAAAAAAAAATTAAAATTAAGAATAATAAAAGAAAAATAATAGAAGAAAAAATTTACCCAGGGTATGTTTTAGTGCAGATGATTGTTACAGACGATTCTTGGTACGTAGTAAGAAATACGCCGAATGTTACTGGTTTTGTAGGCGCTGGCACCACGCCAGTTCCTGTTTCTAAAAACGAGATTGATGTTTTAAAAAAGAGAATGGGTGTGGAAGAGCCGCAGTATAAAATTGATGTTAATGTGGGTGATACTGTAAAAATTACAGATGGTCTTTTTAAAGATTATGACGGAAAGGTTGCAGAGATTGACCAAGAAAAAGGGAAAATTAAGGTTTTAGTGAATATGTTTGGCAGGGATACACCTGTGGAGTTAGATTCTCTTCAAATTAAGAAAATATAATTATGGCAAAAAAAATAAAAGCTATTGTAAAATTACAGATTGAAGCTGGCAAAGCAACGCCTGCGCCGCCAGTAGGTTCGGCTTTGGCGCAGTATGGGCTTAATATCGCTGAATTTTGCCAAAAATTTAATGATGCTTCTAAAGAGCTTGTTGGTTTTAAAATTCCGGTAGAAATTACGGTTTATGAAGACAGAACCTATGATTTTAAATTAAAACAACCTACAGCCGCTGAACTTTTAAAAAAAGCAGCTGCTATTGAAAAGGGTTCTGGAACACCTAACAAAACAAAAGTGGCTAAGATTACAAGAGCTCAGCTCCAAGAAATTGCTGAAAAGAAATTGCCTGATTTGAATGCTTTAGATATAGAGCAGGCAATGAAAATTATTGAAGGCACAGCCCGCCAAATGGGAATTGAGGTAGAGTAGATTTTTTGCTTTGAAAAATCTGTTTTCTTCGCTAAAATAATTTTTTTTCGTTCTAACTTTTTAATTTAGCAAAGCGATGATGCGTCCATCAAAAGACCAATATTATTTGAATATTGCCCGAGAAGTTGCCCAACGTTCAACTTGTATGCGAATGAAGTTTGGGGCAATTATTGTCCGAGACGACCAGATTATCGCTACCGGTTATGTTGGCGCTCCAAGAAACACTAAGGACTGCCTTGAAAGGGGAAATTGTTTAAGAGACCAATTAAAAATTCCCCATGGTCAGAGATACGAACTTTGTAGAAGCGTGCATGCTGAACAAAATGCTATAATTAACGCTGCTCGGGCTGGTGTGAGTTTACTCGGCGGTGATATGTTTCTTTACTGTGAGGATCAGAAAGGAGAAATGAAAAATGCTATACCTTGCTTTATTTGTAAAAAAATGATTATCAATGCTGGCTTAAATAGAGTAATTTGCTCAACTGAAGAGGGAAAATATAAAATTTTCAATATTCAGGACTGGGTTCACGACTGGCAGGAAAAAGACATTTTAGATGACCAGCATCAATACGGAAAGGATTAAAATAGGGGTTGACCCCCCTTTTTATTTTTGATAGTGTAAAATTACAGCACACATAAAATTAAAGAGGGGAAAAAATGGGAGAAGAGATAGAATATGTAATAGTTTGGAACAGGGAAACTTCTGAAGTGCGTGATGACATTTCAGAGAATGAGTTAGACACTTTTCTTAAAAGTGATGAGGGCAAGGGTTTTAAACTTGTCTGGCAGCATAACAAGAAAGGAGTAAAGAGAAATGTCTGAAGAAAGAGAGCCGAATAGACAGGAAACTCTTGCCAGAAAAATAGCAAGAGTGAAAGGAATAGAGATTGACCAATTGATATTATCACTCAAAGGACAAGAAGAAGACGATCCGGATTTTCAGCAATACTTAGAAGAAAGAGAAATAGAGATAGAGACAACTATACAATGTTGGGAAAGAGAGATAAAACAGTAAAAACAGAGAAGACATCTTGACAAATTTATTGGAAAGAGTAAAATGAAAACTGGAGGTACTAGAAATGAGTCAGTTAGAAAAGATAGCTATTGCCACAGAGTTGACAGAAAGAGCTAAATACATACATAAAATAGCTCTTATGTTAGCAAGTCTGAGACGATAAGAAAATCGGTAAATCGGCTTTAAAAAATAAACAATATATAAATTTAGAGGGTTTTCTTTTATCCCTCATTTCTATTTTTTAGCTCTTTTCATTTTTAGCTCTTTTAATTTTTATCACATTTAACAAAGAGGTTTTTATGCCTCTTTATTTTTTTTGGCTGTGTATTACAATTTATTGACATTTTATTTAATATAGATAAGATAAAAATGGAGGTAAAAACAGAATATTAAAAAAAGAATATAGAGAGAAATGAGAAAAAAAGAAGGAGATGATAGAAAATGGAAATAGAAGAGATAGAAGAAAGAGTACATCTTTGGTTAGCAGAGGAGTATAGAGAAGATGCATTATACAGAGTTTCGGTTCTCCTGTCTCAACTTGGCGATATAGCAAAATTTATTTACCATGACCCGGAATACAATCCAGAAGCTCGAGTTGTTGGTGTTCACAAAGACGAAATTTCAATTTATGGTGAAGCAATGTGTCATTTGATAGCACTGATGATTTCCAGAAAAGTAAATGTATTCGATGCTTTGGAAGCAGGATTAAAACGTTTGGAAGATAGAGATGGGTACAAGAAAAAGGGCGAAGTTGTAAAATTAGATAATACAACAATGTTTAAGGGAATTCGTGCTTCGCCCGGCAGAGCTGAAGGAACAGCAATGGTAATGCAGTTCGTCTCAGTAAAAGAGTTTGAGAAATCGCCAATGAATTTGAGAGATGAAAAGAAAATACTGGTGACAGAAAGTTTAACTCTCGATGCAGTTGATTTTTTGAGAGCAATGAATCTGATAGGAATAGTGACGAATCAAGGAGGAAGTACTTCACACGGAGCAATAATAGCCAGAGAGATGGGGATTCCTTGCGTTGCAGGAACAGAGAGGGCAACAGAAATAATTAATTCCGGAGACTACATTATCATAGATGGAAATAAAGGAGAAGTGGTTTTAAAATGGTGGTGATAAAAAATGGTAAAAGTTGGTTTTTTGGAAGATGAGCCGATTATATTGGCTGCAGTAGGAGTGAAAATCTCTCAGACGCCGTTTGAAAAAGGAAGCATCCGAGATATTTACGAAGAACGTCGAGCAGACAAGGAAGAATCTAAGAAATTAGTGAACGAGATAATGACAAAGCATAGACATCTAATACTAGGTGATTTCTTACCCCATGCTATAATCCTAGAAGATATCTCACGGCTGGCAGCGATTTATATCTGGCGGATGGTGAATGTCAATAATTTGGTTTTCGGCGCTGGCATAGAAGCATCATTTAAGGTGATAAAGCCAAATAGATACAATGAGGCAGTTAGTAATTTTGGAGAGATGGCTTTTGAGGCTTATGAGAGAGCGGTGAGCGGTGGAGTTCCAGAACAAGACGCAAGATATTTACTGCCAGAAGGGGTATTGACAAGGATGATATTTTCTAGCACACCTCGCTATTTAGAAAAACTGGCAAATGCTCTGAAAAATACGTCATTACAGGAATTCAAAGAAATCGGTGAAAAAGTTGAGACATTGGTTAAGAAAGAATTCGGTCTGGAATTATTGCAGGAGACACTGCCTTCGGAATGGAAATTTTGGGGAAAGGAAGAGATTAGACAAAGAACTTCTGTTGTATATAGGGGAGATATTTACGCTCTTTCTATTGATACGGAAGTTAGCGGAAGTTTGGCGATGTATGCGCAGTTAGTGAGACAGAGATTATTGCTTTGTGAGATTGAGCCATTGGAGGGAATAAGCAAGAGAGGGACATTCGTTGTTCCGTCTACTTTTTCTGAAGCAGCGAGGGAAGATTACCAAGAGATAGCCAAAGAGGTAAAGCAAAAGCAGATAGCGTTAATAGAAAAGCGCGACTCAAATTTTGTTTACTATCTTTTACTTGGCCAGGAAGCCAAAGCAATGATGTATGGAAAAGGTTTTGCTGTAATTGAGACATCCAGAGCAAGAAGCGAAGGAGTGGCGTAGTGGGAAATAAGAAATGAGGTGGGAATTCCAATAACAAAAAAATTGGCGAAGTATCCCGAGTTGCGAGCGCAAATTGGTCCAAACTGTTGGCGAATAGGAAAATGCATAGAACCTGCTACGTTTAAGACAAAAAAGAGCATGTGTGAGGCATTTTTTCAAGCAGGAGGAAACTGGACAGGAACTTTGGAAGAGCTACTTGACACTTTGACTGAACATTACGAAACCTTTATGGTATAAGAGAACAAAATATACAAAAATAAAAAAATTTATGGCTTCTAATTTTTGAGGCCTTCTTTTTTTATCTGCGAAAATGTGGTATTATAAAATAATAGTAAAAAATTTTTATCATATGAAAAATATTGCTAAATGCATTGACCACACAAACATTAAGCAGGACGCAACTATTAAGGATATTAAAAAAACCTGTGATGAGGCAAAGCAGTATGGTTTTCGGAGTGTTTGCATAAATCCAGAATGGGTGAAGTTAGTTAAAAAAGAATTGAGCGGAACAGGGGTTCACCCTGTTAAATCCCCGATAAATCGGGGAATTTCGCCAAAAGCGAAATTATTTAACAGGGTAAAAGTGGTGGTTTTAATTGATCCGCCAATGGGTTTGAGTTTGCATCAAAAACGGCTCAAAATGTGCCAGAAGGCAAAGAAAGACGGCGCAGATGAATTGGATATAGTAATGAATATCGTTGACTTAAAATATGAGAAATATGATAAAGTTTTAAAGGATTTAAAAGGAATTTGTAAAATTTTACCAACAAAAGTAATTATTGGCTCTGGTTATCTAACTGATGAAGAGATTGTTAAGGCATCTCAAATTGTCAAAAAAGCCGATGCCTTTTGCGTTAAAACAGCAACTGAAAAAGATCCCTTGGAGCATCGGGAATTAAAAGAAAAATATTTTCATCTAAAATTAATGAAGAAGGGAGCGCCGGGTTTGAAAATTAAAGTGGCTGGAAAGATTAGAACTCTGGCTGATGTGAAAGAATCCATCAAAGCCAGCGCAGACATTATTGGCACTAGTTCCGGAGTATCAATTATAAAGGAAGTTAAAAAATGATTTTATGAGTTATTTCCCAACCATCGGTCTGGAAATCCATGCCGAACTGAAAACAAAATCAAAAATGTTTTGTTCCTGTATTAATAATTCAGATGAAAAGCAGGCTAACACTAATATCTGTCCTGTTTGCACGGCTCATCCAGGCACTTTGCCGGTTATAAATAAGGAAGCAATAAAAAAAGTAATTAAAACCGGTTTGGCTTTGAATTGTCAAATTCCAGAATCTTCAAAATTTGACAGAAAAAACTATTTTTATCCTGATTTGCCAAAGGCATACCAAATTAGCCAGTTTTATTCGCCTTTATGCAGAAATGGTGCCTTAGAGATTAACAATAAGAGAATAAAGATAAGGGAAATTCATCTTGAGGAAGATACAGCACGGCTGATTCATCCTTCTAAAGCAGATTATTCTTTAGTTGATTTCAACAGAGCAGGTGTTCCTCTAATGGAATTGGTGACAGACCCAGATATTCATTCAGCAAGAGAAGCCAGAAGATTTGCTCAAGAGCTGCAAATGATATTAAGGTATCTTGATGTGTCTGATGCAGATATGGAAAAGGGAGAAATGAGAGTTGAAGCTAATATCTCATTAGGAAAAGACAAGAAATTAGGAACTAAAGTAGAAATCAAAAACTTGAATTCTTTTCGAGCAGTAGAAAAGGGGATTGATTATGAAATTAAAAGGCAGGGAGAAATTTTAAAAACTGGTAAGAAAATTATTCAAGAAACACGGGGCTGGCACGATACAAAACAAATAACAATAAGCCAAAGAGAAAAAGAGGAAGCTCATGATTATAGATATTTTCCAGAACCAGACCTGCCAATGCTTTGCTTCAAAAATTAATAATTTAAATTACGAGGATTTCCTTCTTTCCTTGCGCTTTATCCCTCGTTCTGTAAGCAGAACGGGGAGAGCCCTACGCGTCTCGGAAAGCAGAAAATCCTCGTCATTTTATGGATATAGATATTAATAAAATAAAAAATGAAATAGAAGAATTGCCTCAAGCCAAAAGAGAGAGATTTAAAGCAGAATATGATTTGTCAGATAATGAGATAGAAGTTTTTGTTCAAAACAAAAATCTTGGAGAATATTTTGAAAAAGTAATGTCAGAGCTAAGAAACTGGATAAAAGAAGCAGATATAAAAAGAAAAGTTGATAGACAGGAATTTTTAAGGCTATCAAAAATTTGCTCTAATTACCTTATTACTGATTTACAGAGATTATTAAAAGGAGGTGAAGGGTTAATTACTTCAGAAAATTTTGCTGAGTTTATCACTTTGCTTTATAAAAAAGAAATTTCCTCGAAGATCGCCAAAATAGTTTTAAATGAGATGTTTAAAACTGGAGCTGATCCGTCGCACATTATTAAAGAAAAGGAATTGAGCCAAGTGACCGATGAAATAGAAATTGAAAAGGCAGTAAAACAAGTAATTTCTAAAAATACAAAACCAGTTGAAGATTATAAAAAAGGAAAAGAAAACGCCCTTCAATTTTTAATAGGCCAGGTAATGGCAGCTACCAGAGGCAAGGCAAAACCGGAAACAGTTAGCAAGATTTTGAGAAAAAACTTGACTTAATTTTTGACAGTGATAATTTAAAAGTAGCAGTTTAAGAAGAAGAATAGGAGGTGAAAAAGAAAATGGAAAAAAGATTTTGCGATGAGTGCGGAGAAGAAATAGATGAGAATTATAAAACTATAGAATCTAAAGGCAAAGAGAGAGATTTTGGATTAGATCTTACCTTTGGAAAACCAGCGGATTTCTGTAATTGGCGGTGTTTAATCGCTTGGGCTGAAGAAAAAAGGATATCAGCAGTAATACAAGAAGAAAGAACTGAAATGGGGAAGAAGAAAAAAATATTGTACTCATGGGAAGGAAAAGATATACTTTCTAACGATATAGAGAAGAAAAATGGAGAACTTCGACTCACTCAGGGGGCATACGAAAGATTAAAATAAATAAAGGTGGATTATTTAATTACCACCTTCTTTTTTATTTCAGAATTAACTTTTAGAGAACAGTTCTCTTTAGGAGAACTGTTCTCTTTATATTAAATGGCCTTTGAGTCCCCAAGGGATAGCGTCAGTAACTTTTACTCTTACAAATTTGCCGAAGTCCGACTTCCTTAAGGAAGTCGGACTTCTTAAACTTTGAAATTTAATAGTCTTATATTCTCTAGTCTTTCCAATCAACCAGTTCTTTCTTTCGTATTCTGACAGAACTTCAACTATTTTTCCAATGTATTTTTTATTGTTTTTTAAAGCAGTTTTTTTTAGAACTTCAGTCAAAACCTTATCTCTTCTTTCTTTTTCTTGGTGAGAAACAGTATCTTTCATCTTATAAGCGGCAGTGCCTGGCCTTGGAGAGTACTGGGCGATATATGCCATATCAAAGCTTGTTTCTTTGAAAAAATTGACAGTATTTTGAAACCGTTTTTTTGTTTCTCCAGGGAAACCTACAATTACATCAGTAGATAAAGTAAGATTAGGAATTTCTTTCCTGATTTTTTTAACTAAATTTTTATAATTTCTAACAGTATAAGGCCGGTTCATTTTTTTTAAAATTTCATCATCTCCTGACTGAATAGGCAAACTGATATATTTTGTTACTTTCTCGCACTTAGCAATTGTTTTAATTAATTCGTCAGAAAAATCTTTGGGATGAGAAGAAGTAAATCTTATCCAAAAGTCGCCAGGAATATCATTTATCATTTTTAACAATTTAGAAAAATTAACCTTGTTTGATGAATAAGAATTCACATTTTCACCAAGCAGCCATATTTCCTTGTATCTTTTTTTAACTAAATTTTTTACTTCTTTCACAATATCTTCTGCAGACCTTGAAATTTCTTGCCCCCGAGTATATGGGACAACACAATAAGAACAAAAATTATTACATCCAATAACAACAGGGATATAGGCAGAAAACTTAGTGGTGTATTTTGGTTTAATTTTTAAATAGTTACAACTTAATGTGCCGAGAACAGTTCTCGGCATATTTGCCGAGAACTGTTCTCGGCTTTTTATTTGGTTTGGATAATAGATATACTTTTTCTTCTTCAATAACTTTTTCCAGTGAGGCAAGCTCTTAATAGATAAAACATAATCAAATTTTTCTTTAAGTTTTTTCAAGTCATATTTAGTGATACAGCCAGTTAGAATAATTTTAAGTTTTTTATTCTTTTTTTTGAGTTTATCAAAGTTTTTAATATTGCCATAAACTCGGTCAACAGCTGATTGCCGCACAGAACACATATTAACCACAATCAAATCCGCCTCATCTATTTTTGAGGCGGATAAGTATTTCATTGTTTCCAGAGTTAAAGCAATCCGTTCACTGTCAGATTTATTCATCTGACACCCATAAGTAATGATCCAATATTTTTTCATAATTTATTCATTCTTTTTCCCGCTCTAAAATTTTTGCTTTCCATTCGATCATTCTTTGCTTTAATTGAATATTTTTTGATGTTTTTGACGCTTTTTGTATCTCTGATTCTAAATTCTCCAAAATCTCCAAATGTTTTTCTTCATTCCCGCTAATTTCTTCAAGATAATCTTCAAATCTTTTATGGTCTTCAAGAGACATCTTCTCTAAATCTCTATGCAATCTTTTGAGCACATTTTCTTGAGCTTTTCTAATTGATTCTTTTGCCTGTTCTGGAACTTTTTCTTCAAGCTCTAATAAAACTTCTAAACTCTTGAAATTTTTAAATTGACTGCCCATTATTTCTTCCAGATTTTTCTCTAATCTTTCACTAATATTCGCTTTATCTTGCAGTTTTGCCATTACTTCAGCAAATCTTTCAAGATGTCTTTCTCGAGCTTGTTTTATTTTTTCAAATACTTCAGTTGGAACCTGGGTTTCTAATTTAGTAAGGAGGTTTTGATGCAGGAATTCATGTTTGATGAATTTATTTAAAAACTTTTCCACATCTGTATTTTCTTCCGCCTTTTCTTTTATTTTTTCAGATGCTTCCTTAATTTCATCCATTTCATCTTGATAGTTATCTATGGCTTTGTTGATAATTTTTGGCTTTTTCTTTAACTCAACTATTTTTTTTAGTTCTATTAATTTCTCGTTAGCAAATTTTGATTTCAATTCAGCTTTTTTTATTGGGTTAAAAGTAAAGAAAGACTGGATTCCTCGACCCCAGTTTTTTAAGAAATAAAAAGAACTATCCGGTAATAAAGTTGGTTCTTCAATATCTAGATATTCTGCATAAATATTTTCATCAAGAGCAGCGTCTGTTATAGGCATCTCAGCAGAGGCCGTTGAGATTACTCCTAATCCCAAACAAAAAGCGATTAAGATTAAGGGAATAAAAAACTCATTTGAGTTCATATATCATATAGATAGACAAACATATAAACATTTGAACAAAATTTAAATTAAAAATGTTAAAATGTTTGAATGTTAAAATGAAATTAGTGTATTTCCTCTTTTTTCTCTTTTAAAAAATATCGCCATTGCTCTAAGAATTTTACAAAAGAAAGAAAAGGCATATCAATTAGAGCAGCGATAATTAAAGCAATGTTTAATTTAGCCCATTTTTTTGAAAACCATCTTCCTGTGCTTACTACTGGCAGAGTAAAGAAATCAAAAAGAGTGCCTAAAAATGTTTCTTTTTCTTTTTCTATTGTAAGCTCCTTGCCTCTTTCTCTGATTTTTACTCCAAAAAAACTAATCATTGACAGGAATAAAAGAAATATAATCATAGAAACAGTTCCGAAATCTAATCTTTGGAGTATTAATATAATTATACCAAATGAAAGAACAAAAGCCAGAAAGTAAATGCCAAGAATTATGCTATTTAAAATTTTACCTCTCTTTTTCGGTATCTTTATTTCATAAATATCTTTTTTTTCTCTTACAAAAACAAGCTTCATAACTTCTATTATCACTCTTTGAAGATTTTCTTTTTTTGGAGCTCTAACGCTTGCTACCAAAAGAAACATCAAAAAAGGAGGGAAAAGAATATTCACCCCTAAGCTGAGATAATTAAAATCACTAGTAATAAATTTATCAAAAGGTATTTCAATTGATAAAGCTAAAACCATTTTAGTTATAAAAATAGAGAGAGTGCTATAAATAGCTGCTCTTCTCATTACTCCTTTTAATTTAATTACCCTTTTGTTATAGGATTTTTTAATCAATTCTTCTAAAATTTCCGGCTTTTCAAAATTTTCTTTTACTTTCATTGGATTTTCCTCTATAACATCTCCTAAAATTAAATAAGGAGTATCATATTTTTCGCAAAGATGATAGAATTTTTGAGCTAAAGGATGATAGAGAGCTTTTTCAACTTTTCTTTTAGTGGAATAGATATTTTGAGCAATCTCTAAAAGTAGGGAAGAAGAAGGAGAAAGATCATCCCATCCTATATATTGTTTTTCTAAAAGATTATAACCAATTATGGAATCGTCTACCTTGAAAAGAGCTTTCTGGACAGCGATATAAATTTGAATATTTTTTTCATTCTCTGTCATTTTTTCTATTGTTATTCCTGCCATGCTAATAGTTCCTTCCCGAATTTTTATTTGTTCTTTTATTAATCCAAACATATATTCAATCAATACTTCTTCTTTTACAGGAGGGGAAAGAGTTTTTTCTAATTCATAACTGGCAATTTCTATGAGCCAATCTTGTAGTTCTTTTTTTTCTTTTTCTGGCCTATTGGGTCTGTTTTCTAAAATATAAAAGTATTTGTCAATGAGTTTATCAACAACTGTTATTTTTGATTCAGGAATAGTATCATTGAGAAAATGTCCGCCCCTAATCAATTCGTAAATTAATGATTCAGCCATACCTTCTCTTTTTTCTTGGCCAAAAATAATTCTTCTTTTTAGAGACCGCTCAATAGCTCTTTTTCTTAAAAGATGTTCTTCTTTCCAATCAATCACCCCTTTTATTTTTTCATAAAAAGCGGCTACTCTGGCAGCAACTTCATCTACATGAATAGTAGAAACACCCTTTTTTGGTTGGAGGGATTGATGCCATTCCTGGTATTTTTGGATTAGTTTTTCTGTTTCTTGAGAAAACATATTTTTTTGATAAATTTTTCTAATTTCATCATTCCGATGTCTCCTTTTTCTCTTTCTCTTACCCGAACTGATTTAGATTTTTGTTCTTTATCGCCGACTACTAAAAGATAAGGAATCTTTTCAATTTCTCCTTCGCGAATTTTTTTAGATACCGTCTCATTTTCATCTTTTAGTTCTACTCGGCAACCAATGTCCAAGAACCGTTCTCGGACGAGTTGAGCGTATTTTTCGTGCCGGGTTCCCACTGGGATAACCCAAACCTGAACAGGCGAGAGCCACAAAGGAAAAGCGCCGGCATAATGTTCAAGCAAGACGCCAATAAACCTTTCTATGCTTCCTAAAAGCGCTCTATGAATCATAATGGGTTGTTGTTTTTTTCCTTTTTCATCAATATAGGTTATCTTAAATTTTTCCGGCAAGTTAAAGTCAACTTGAATAGTAGTGCATTGCCA
The DNA here is from genome assembly GCA_023131895.1 of Candidatus Parcubacteria bacterium. NCBI lineage: Bacteria > Candidatus Parcubacteria > Candidatus Parcubacteria bacterium. Next base: position 153,102 of record JAGLYZ010000002.1, on the reverse strand, counting down.
AGCCCTAGCCAAAGAGTCATTTATTTTAATATCAATTTTAGGTCCATAAAACACGCCTTCGCCAGGGTCAATTTTATATTTTATACCTGATTTATCCAAAGCAAATTTTAAAGAATTAAAGGCCTTTTGCCAATTTTTAATAGAGCCGACATATTTCTTGGGACGAGTGGATAGATAAACATCGTAATCATTAAAGCCAAAGGTTTTAAGAATTTTTAAGGTATATTTTAAGAGTTTCACCAACTCTTCGCTTAATTGTTCTTTAGTGCAGAAAATATGAGCATCATCTTGGGTAAATCCGCGAACTCTGGTTAAACCGTGCAGTACACCAGATTTTTCATAACGATAAACAGTTCCAAGTTCAGCATATTTTATTGGTAAATTCCGATAACTTCTGATTTTGTTTTGATATGCCTTAATATGAAAAGGGCAATTCATTGGCTTTAATAGATATTTTTCTTCATCTATCTGAATAGGAGAGTATATATATTCTCTGTAAAAATCCCAATGCCCAGATTTTTTCCATAAATTCAAATTGCCAATATGTGGAGTCCAGAGCCAATCATAGCCCTGTTCAGTTAGCTCCTTGTATAAATAATCTTCTATAATTTTTTTTAGAATTGCTCCTTTTGGAAGCCAGATTGGCAGTCCAGCGCCTATTTCTTCATCGAACATAAATAATTCTAATTTTTGACCCAAAATACGATGGTCTCGTTTCTCTGCTTCTTTTTGTTGATGAAGATAATTCTGAAGTTCTTTTTTTGTTTGAAAAGCAATTCCATAAATCCGAGTGAGCATTGGATTTTTTTCATCTCCTTTCCAATAAGCGCCAGCAATTTTTGTTAGTTTAAACGCATCAATTGGTATTTCTTTTAATGATTTAATATGCGGTCCCTTACACAAATCAATAAAGTCACCAACTTGATAAACAGTTGGTTGCTTAACCTGGTTAAGCAATTCTAATTTGTATGGCTGGTCTTTAAATAATTTATCGAAGTCGGACTTCGATAAATTAGATTTCTTAAAAGAGATGTTTTTTTTAATCATCTCTCGCATTTTTTTTTCAATTTTTGGCAAGTCAGTAGGGGATATGGACTGCGGCAAATCAAAATCATAATAAAAACCGTTTTCTATTGCTGGCCCAATGCCAAACTTAACTCCCGGATACATTTCCTGGACTGCTGCTGCCAATATATGAGCTAATGAATGCCTGATTGTTTCAATTTTTACCATATTAACTTTCTTCAACTACTTCCTCAATTTCGTTGCAGATTATTTTAGGAACTCCGCCGCGATTATCAACCCTTCCTTTTACCATTACAATTTTATTCTCTTGAAAAATAGTTGGATTTTGTTCAATAATTGAAGGGAAAACCACTAATTCAATTTTATCTGTTTGGTCTTCTAATTTGACAAAAAGCATTGGCTTGCCGTTTTTAGCAATGATTTTCTTTATACCGCAAATTACGCCTCCGATTCTTACTATTTTACCAGTTATATCTTGAGAGATTTTAAATAACGGCAGAACTTTTTTTTCAAAAGCTTTTTTAAAATCTTCTAATGGATGACTGGTAATATATAATCCTAAAAGTTCTTTTTCCCAGTTTAATCTTTCTTTTTTTGCGGCTAATGGAGCAGAAGCAAGGGTTATGCTGTTATTATTCAAATTTTTTCCTTGGCTATTTCCTGAAAAAGAATCAAAAAGTCCTTTTTGCCCGTTGGTTTTATTTTTATGTGTTTCCCTGCTAAATTCCAATAGCTTTTCCATGTTTTGCAAAAGTTTGTTTCTTTCTTCAAACCTATCAAAAGCGCCGGTTTTAATCAAGCTCTCTAAAGATTTTTTATTAATATCTTTAGAGCTGATTCTATTCATAAAATCATTAATGGAAAGAAATTGTCCTTTTTCTTTTCTTTCCCTTACAATTGCTTCTACCACATTATGGCCGACATTTTTAATCGCCAGCAAGCCAAATCTTATTTTGTTCTCTTCAGGTACAACGCTGAAATTTCTAAAACTTTCATTAATGTCTGGAGCTAAAACTTCTATTCCCATTTTTTTGCATTCTTCAATTAAAAAAGCAATTTTTTCAATATCATTTTTTTCAGAAGTCAAAGCGGCAGCCATAAATTCAACTGGATAATTAGCTTTAAGGTAAGCAGTCCTATAAGCGATCATTGCATAAGAAGCCGCGTGGGACCTATTAAATCCGTAACTTGCAAAAGGCAGAATCCATTCCCAGATTTTTTCAGCAATTTCTTTTTGAACGCCTTCATTTGTGGCTCCTTTAATAAATTTTTCTTTTTGCTCTAAAAGAAGTTTTTTAATTTTTTTGCCTACGGCTTTTCTTAATATATCCGCTTCAGCCATAGAGAAACCGGCTAATTGCTGGGTCACTTGCATTAATTGTTCCTGATAAACCATTATTCCATAGGTATTTTTTAAAATTGGCTCTATTTTTGGATGAATATATTTTATTTTTTTGGGATTATTTTTTCCTTTAATATAACTTGAAATAAACTGCATAGGTCCTGGACGGTATAAGGCAACCATAGCAATAATATCTTCAAATTCTGTTGGTTTTAACTGTTTTAAATATCTTTTCATTCCATCGCTTTCCAGTTGAAACACGCTTGTGCTTTGTGCTTTTTGCAGTATTTCGTAAGTTTTTTTATCGTCTAAGGGAATATCTTCTATTTTTATACTTTTATTCTGGACTTTGTAAATACGAGCGAGAGTATCTTCAATAATAGTCAAGTTTTTTAATCCTAAAAGATCCATTTTTAATAATCCTAAATCTTCAATTGAATGCATTTCATATTGGGTAATAATTGTTTCGTCATTCTGGGTTGGATGTTGAAGTGGGACTAATTCTGTTAATGGTTTTTCAGAAATAACTACGCCGCAGGCATGGGTTGAAGCGTGACGTACAACCCCCTCAAGCTTTTTAGCCAAGTCAATAAGTGTGACAGCTTTTTCGTCTGATTGATAAAGTTGCTTGAATTCATCTATTCTTTCTAATGCTTGCTTCAGAGTAAAACCAAAAGGAATCATTTTAGCAATTCTATCACAGTAAATATAAGGATACTGCAATGCCCTTCCAACATCTCTTATTACAGCGCGAGCCGCCATAGTTCCAAAAGTAATAATTTGGGCAACTTTGTCTCTGCCGTATTTTTGAGCTATATATTCTATAACTTCGTCTCTTCTCCAATCAGTAAAGTCAAGGTCAATGTCAGGCATTGAGATTCGTGAAGGATTTAAAAATCTTTCAAAAAGCAGATTGTATTTTAAAGGATTAATATCAGTTATATTTAAAAGATAAGAAACAATAGAGCCAGCTGCGCTTCCGCGGCCAGGGCCGACAACAATCCTATTTTCTTTTGCCCAGTTGACAAAGTCCTGGACAATCAAGAAATAAGAAGCAAAGCCGGTTTGTTTAATTATAGATAATTCGTATTCTAACCGCTTTAAAGCTTCATCGCGGTTTGTAATTTGGGATTTGCGTTTTTCCAATCCTTGCTCGCATAATTTTTTTAAATATCCATCGTAATTTTCTTTTTCTGGCAAAGGGAAATAGGGAAGTTTTATTTCTCCTAATTTGAATTCAAAATTACATAGTTCTTTGATTTTTTGTGTATTTTCAATTGCTTCTGGAACTTCCTTGAAATCATTTATCATCTGTTTAGGATTTTTTATTGAGTAGTCATCCCATTTCATTGTTTTGCGGTTAGGATCGTCAGCTTTTGTATCTGTATTAATCAACATTAAAACATCTTGGGCTTCATTGTCTTCAGACCGGAGATAGTGGCAGTCATTTGTTGCAACCAATGGAATATCCAGTTTTTTAGAAAAAGAAATCAAGGCATCATTAACTGTTTGCTGTCCGGGCAGATTAGGATGGTGCTGTAATTCTAAATAAAAGTTGTCTTTGCCAAAAATTTTCTTATATCTTAGAGCTATTTTTTCAGCTTGTTCAATTTTTTTATTTAGGATAAGAGTAGGAATTTTTCCATGCAGACAAGCGCTCATGCCAATTAATCCCTGGCTGTGTTTTAATAAAAGCTCTTCGTCAATTCTTGGCTTATAATAAAAGCCCTCTAAGTGGGCTTTGGTTACTAATTGAACCAGATTTTTATAACCTTGTTCATTTTTAGCTAAGAGGACTAAATGATATTTTTTGTCATCAATCTTCGGCCTTTTTTGCTCCATTTTTTCATAAGCCATATATACTTCACATCCAATAATCGGCTTGATTCCTCTTTCCTTTGCTTTTTTATAGAATTCTACAGCTCCATACAAAACACCATGGTCAGTCAATGCGACTGAATCCATTCCCAACTCTTTTACATAGTCCAAAAGCTCGTCTATTTTTGACAAACCATCTAATAGGGAGTAATGGCTGTGAACATGCAAATGAGTGAATTTTGACATTAACTCATTATATCACTTTCCTGTTTTACAACAACTATTGACAAATATAATAAGGATGATATAGTATAAGTTAGTGAGGTGAGGATTGTGAAGAATAAAAATAAAAAGCCAAAATATATTTTGGGAAAGAAGGGAAGAATCTATAGTCTATGCGGCTGTCAGCAATACGTTGAAGCAGAAGAGGTCCCATGTATTGGTGGAGCAGGAAAAATTTGTCTTCATTTTGACTGCGCTAATTGCGGGGAAGAATGGTATAAGAAGAACGCAGCAGAAGCAGGCATAAGAGGGTATTATTATTCTGCGACTGGCAGGAAAATTTCTTGTGATCAGTATGGGCACACAGGTGTCCATATTTAGCAAAATAACATAGGGCAATCTGAAAATATTTCAGTTTGACCCTCTTTTTTATTTTGTTTTTATTATTTTTATGCTATTATAAACATATGTTTTATTTAAGTATTTTAATTGCTGGGTTTGGCGGTGGAGCAGTGAGAGGGTTGGTTGGCTATATCAAGCATCAGTATTCATATAAAAATGTTGGTTTTGACCTGCCATATTTTTTTACTATGATGTTTATTTCAGGCATGATTGGAATATTGACCGCAGTGAGCATAAAAGAATTTGGTGTTGATTTTTTAGGAATAGATGGTTTTTCTCCTGCCTTGGCATTTATTATTGGTTACGCTGGCGGCGACTTTCTTGAGAATGTTTACAAAATAATTACGAAGAAACAAACTCTTGCCAAATAAAAGGATATTTGTTAGTATCTATGCTATGAAAACAAGATTTTCTCCGCTGAAAAATTTGTTTTCTTCGCGAATATGGCTGTTCCAAAACAAAGACATACTAAATCAAGAAGAAATAAGCGCAGAATGCATATCTTTGCCAAAGCGCTGACTTTAGTTAAGTGCCCGAAATGCGGAAAAGCAATTTTACCTCACAGTGTTTGCCATTTTTGCGGATATTATAAAACTATGGAAGTTATAGATGTAATGAAGAAGTTAACCAAAAAAGAAAAGAAAAAGAAAGAAAAAGAAATTGCGGCAAAAGAAGATCAAGAAAAAAAGTCAAAACCATTAAGTATGGAAGGACTAAGCAAGAAATAATTTTATGGCTAGTCGTCATTTATCACGTTCAATAGCAATGCAGAGCCTGTATGAGTGGGATTTTTCCGGCAAAAAACCAGACGAGTTGAATGAAATAACAGAAAGGAATATAAAAGAGTTTGGCCCTGGATTAGAAAATGTTGATTTAGTTTGGGAATTAGTGCATGGCATAAAGGATAATTTAGCCAAGCTTGATAAAGTTATTGAAAAAGCGGCTCCAGAATGGCCCATTGATCAAATAAATATCATAGATAGAAATGTTTTACGGATAGGGCTTTATGAGCTTATTTACAGCGATAAAGAGGCAGTGCCTCCAAAAGTAGCCATTAACGAAGCCATTGAATTGGCAAAGACATTTAGCGGCGAGTCAGCAGGGAAATTTATAAACGGAGTATTAGGAACTGTTTACAAAGAAATAGAACAATAAATCATTTTAACATTTTAGCATATAAACATTTTAACATTTTGTTTATATGTTAGCATGTTATAATGTTAATGTGTTTTTGTGAAAGACTTTTCTACACTTGAAAAAAAATTAGATATTAATTTCAAAAATAAAAATTTACTGATTCAGGCGTTTATCCACCGTTCCTATTTAAACGAGAGGCCAAAATTTTATCTTCATCATAATGAACGGTTGGAATTTTTAGGCGATGCAGTCCTGGAACTAGTAGTTACTAAATATCTTTTTGAAAGCTATCCGAAAAAACAAGAAGGCATGATGACTAATTGGCGCGCAGCTTTAGTGAATTCTAAAATGCTTTCAAAAATTGCTAAAAGGATTGGTTTTAATGATTTTCTTCTTCTTTCCCAAGGTGAAGAAAAAGAAACAGGCAAGGCTCGTCGGTTTATATTAGCAAACACTCTTGAAGCATTTATAGGAGCTTTGTATTTAGACCAGGGATATGAGCCCTGCGATAGTTTTATTCGCAGGTATTTAATAAAAGAACTGCCTGAAATAATTAAAAAAGGTCTTTTCAGGGATGCTAAATCTTCTTTTCAAGAACAATCCCAGGAAAAAGCAGGAATTACACCGTCCTATAAAGTTTTAAAAGAATGGGGGCCGGATCATAATAAGAATTTTGTCATCGGTGTTTTTCTTGAACAAGAATTGGTCGCTGAAGGCAAAGGTTCTTCAAAGCAAGAAGCGGAAGAAGCGGCAGCCAAAAATGGATTAAATATAAAAAAATGGTAGCATGTTAGTTATTCGTTTTTTAAGAACAGGAAAAAAGAATCAGGCATTTTTCAGAATTGTCGTAACTGATAAAAGAAACCCTCCTAAAGCGGGCCGGTTTTTGGAAATTTTAGGGTTCTATAATCCTTTGACTAAAGAAAAGAAGATAAAAACAGAGCGAATTCAACATTGGATTTCAAACGGAGCTAAACCATCAGATAGGGTCCATAATTTACTAATTTCAGAAGGAGTAATAAAAGGCAAAAAAATAGCTGTCCATTCTACAACCAAGAAAAAGAAAAAAGAAGGCGAGAAACCCGAAAAAAAACCAAAAGAGCCGATCTCCGTCCCGCGTAGCGGGACTACGGCGGACAAGGAAAAGCCAGTAGAAAAACCAGAAGAGCCAAAAAAAACAGATGAAAAGCCGGCAGAACAAGAGAAACCAGCAGAGAAGCTGGCAGAGCCAGAAAAAACAGATGAGAAACCAGAAAAAGAAGTAGAAAAAAATGATGATAAAAACAAGTAAGGTATTGACTTTTTTCTATTAAATAGTAAAATTACAATCATAGTAGCTTTAATGAAATGAAAGGTCGGGCTACTGAATGAAAAAAATAAAGTTAAGAAAGTACAGACTTATGGCAAAAGATAATGACAAAGAATTTCTTGAGTACATAATTAAAGGATTAGTAGATCACCCTGACGATGTTAAAGTAGACAGAAAGGTAGATGAAATGGGGGTATTGCTTTCTCTTAAGATTAATTCTGAAGATATGGGTCAGGTAATCGGGAAAGCTGGCTCCACTGCCAGATCTATCAGAAACTTAGTCAGAATTGTTGGTCTTAAAAACCATGCAAGGGTGAACTTGAAGATTGAGGAACCCGAAGGTGGTAAAGCTGCTCCTCGAGAAAGAACAGAAACCAGCGCTAAAGAAGGCCTGGACGATTTAAAACTCTAAAAGTAAACGAGATCTCAAAAATTGTTTACAAACAATAGAAAACCGTGCTATCATATTTGATAGCGCGGTTTTTATTTAAGCCTCGGAAGCAAATTTTTAAAATTCTCTTGGTTTGCTCGGATTTCCTTCTTTCCTCCCCGCCAAGGCGGGGTCTCGGAAAGCAGAAAATCCTCGCCACCTTATCGCTATGCGTTTTGATATTATTACAATTTTTCCAGGCATTTTTGATTCTTATTTTAAAGAGAGCCTGCTTTTGCGCGCCCAGCAAAGGAAACTAATTAAGATTAAAGTGCATAATTTAAGAGATTTTACTTTTGACAAGCATCATGTTATTGATGACAGGCCTTTTGGCGGCGGCTTTGGAATGGTGATGAAAGTAGAACCCATCTTTAGAGCAGTTACAAAAATAAAACAAAAAATTTACCCTGTTCAATCCAAAACGATTTTATTTACTCCGAGAGGGAAAAAATTCAATCAAAAAACAGCTTATCAGCTTTCCAAAAATGACCAGCTTATTTTAATTTGCGGCAGATACGAGGGATTTGACGAAAGAGTGGCAAAAATTGCTGATATGGAATTATCTATTGGTGATTATGTTTTAATGGGAGGCGAATTGCCAGCAATGGTTGTGATAGAAACAATAGCTCGCTTAATTCCTAGAGTAATCGGCAAGCCAGAGTTATTAAAAGAAAGAATTCCAGTTAAGCGCGGCAGAACTGGCAGGGGATTCATTGAATATCCTCAATATACCAGGCCGGAAGTTTTCAACCCAAAAAAGGGCATAAAATGGCGAGCTCCAAAGGTTTTATTATCAGGCAATCAGAAAAAAATTGAACAATGGCGGAGAGAACACAGAAAAATCATCCTTCAATAGGTTCAGGACAGGTTGAAAAGTAAGTAGTTTTATGATAAGCTATCATTGAAATTGGGTGGTTCGCATAGCGGCAATTGCATTTGGTTGTAAACCAAATGTCTTCGGACTTCGGGGGTTCGAGTCCCTCACCACCCACATTTTTGCCCGGATAGTTCAGTGGTAGAACATCTTCTTGGTAAGAAGAAGGCCGTGAGTCCAATTCTCACTCCGGGCTCAAAAAGTTTATTTTTAATTTTTGTTCCGTCATTTTTAACTTTTCATTTTGAATTTTTAATTTGACTGAGCGAAGCGAAGGAATATGGCAACAAAAAAGAGACCATTTGTAAAAATGCAGTGTAAAATCTGCAAAAGAATAAATTATTTTACCCACAAGTCAAAGGGCATGCTTGAGGAGAAGTTAGAATTGAAGAAATTCTGCAAATGGTGCAAGAAACATACAATACATAAGGAGATGAAGAAATAAAATAAAACCGTGACCAGAAATAAAAAAATCACAATAGGAATCGCAGGCGGAATAATTCTGGTGACAGCAATCGCCGTCTTCGCATTTCAATCCCAATTTTCAGCACCAGAAAAAGAAGCCGAAATAGAGAGAATCGTAGTCAATCTGACCACAACCGAAGAAGAACTCATCCCTAAGCTAAAAGAACAGGGGTATATAAGAAGCGAGTGGGCATTCAATTATGTGCTAAAAAAGAAAGGGTGGCAGGGCAAAATAGAGCCAGGCGGATACAAGATTTCAAAAACTATGAATGCTTGGTATTTAGCAGAAACACTGGTTAATTATCGATATCAAAACTGGATAGTAATACCCGAAGGATTAAGGAAAGAAGAGATTGCCGAGATGTTACAAGGGGGACTTTATTGGTCAGATGATACAAAAGAGGAATTCTTAAATTATGCTAAAGAAGGATACTTATTTCCTAATACCTACTTACTTGAGGTGCTTAATATTAGAGATGCAGGTAAGAAAGTAGCCAAAAGAATGGAAAATGCTTTTAATGAGAAATGCCAAGCAATTTTCAAAGAATTCAAAGGGCAGAACATCCGCAATGACACGGCAATCATACTGGCTTCCATCATTCAAAGAGAAGCAGCCAACCAAGAAGAAATGCCATTGATAGCGGGAATTATTTGGAACAGGTTACTCAAGCCAATGCCTCTCCAGATAGACGCAACTATTCAATACATCGTGGGAGAGGAAGGTAATTGGTGGAGACCAGTAACGCCAGAGGAATACAAAATAGAATCGCCCTACAATACCTACCTGCACGAAGGTAGACCGCCAGCACCAATCTGCAATCCAGGACTGGCAGCAATTGAAGCAGTAGTTCACGACCAGCCCAGCGATTACTTTTACTACCTGCACGACAGCGACGGGCAAATCCATCTCGCCAAGACCTACGAGGAACATAAGGAAAACATTGAGCAATACCTCAAAAGAAATACTACAAAGAATAAAACACAATCAACGATACAGAAGATAGAGGGAGAAATCCATTACTGCACAACGGCTTGCGAAGATGCTCATCTTTATTGCGTGGGAAAGCCAACCAGCAAGAAGACGGTAAAAGTTCAAATTAGAAATCCCTACAACGGCAACACAATTGAATGCTACCAAGAAAGATTCCCATTGATAAGAACCGAGATTCCAATTCTGACAATAAACAAGGAGATGTGGGACGAATTAAAAGGAGAAAGAATTCCATACCAAGTAGAGCTAACAGCATTCAAACCTTGACACACACTTTTATACAGATTAGAAATTTACTAAAAGTGAGCAACAAGACAGCTTATAAATTATCACAGGATTTAGTTGAAGAAGAAGTGATAAAAAAGGTAGGAAAAGGCAGAAGTATTTATTATGTTTTAGGGTAATGATTATACGAAATATAATTCCATTAAGGAACTGCTAACCTTATTAAAAAATCCGTGTATTGAATTGAAGAAATTCTGCAAGTGGTGCAAAAAGCATACAGCGCATAAAGAGATGAAGAAATAGTGGCGTAGCTCAACTTGCAGAGCGACTGTCTTCAACTCCGCGCTAATATAGGGGCATAGTTCAATGGCAGAATAGCGGTTTCCAAAACCGTTGATGGGGGTTCGACTCCCTCTGCCCCTGCAGCTCAAAACCGCAGCCATCGTTGTGCCGGCGTTGCGGTTTTTTGTTTTTAAGGGTGTTGACTTATATTTTAGAATATATAAACTGAAAAATAGTTATAAAGATAGGAGGATGATAAAAAGTGAAAGGAAAGAAAGATAGAAAAGAAATTAAAAATAGAGGAGCGGAAATAGCTCCTGAGGTATTGAACGCGATGGGGAATCTATTTTCGCATATTAGTGATGTTGTGAAGCTAGAGATCAAGAAAGGCGGACGAGTTGTAGAGATTTGGTATGGGGAAGAACTTATCTGCACAAAAAATAAAGACGATAATAATGTAGAAGTAGACGAAACGGTTGTCAAATGGACAGACATCGACGGTGATATACTGCTTGACAGGAAAAGCGGTAATTGGACGAAAATTCCCAACTCACAAAAGTTAAAATAATGCTGAAAAATTTTTATTGGGTTTTTCAGCAATTTTTTTATAATTTTTTGCGTTTTATTAGGTTATTTAAAAAACAAAAATCTCTCAATTTATTTTGTTAAATTAAGATTGTAGGCTTGTGGACTTAAATCCGGGATGTAGATATGCTCGATTTGTCGCTGAATAATAGTTCTAACATCGTTTACGATGTCCTGCACTTCGGCAAGCTCATTGCGAGCTTATAAAATCGCAGTCCTCGTTTTGCCTGCGCTACGGTTTTTTGGTAGAATAAAAAAAGGACGAATAGCATTTTAATTTAAGAATAGGGAGAACAAAGGAGGTGATAAAAATGGAGAATAGAAAAGAAATAATGAAACTACGGACTAATATAATATTTTTGAACAAAGATATAGATGCAATAGAAGGGAAAAAAAGAATTAAGGAAAGCCAAAAAGCAGGATTAGACAAAAATAAAGATCGGGTATTAATAAGAAAGCTGCAAACCGAGATAGAAGCATTGGACGACAACATAAAAGGATTAGAAGGCAACAAAAAGAAAATAGAAACCCAAATAGTAATGGCGGGATCATCTTGATTTCGCTTTTTTTTTTTATTCCCTGTTAAAAATCAAGAAAAAAAACCAAAAAAAGCCCATTATGGGCATTTTTTTTATTGCTAAAACCCCGAAAATGAGTTAAATTAAAAGAAAGCGATTTTTAGTAAAAATTTGGTAACAAAAAAAGCGGGCACCCAGACCTGGGACACGCTTCACTTTAATAATAGTAAACTGACACCCCCTGTCAAGCCCAATTTATCCACATAAGTAAATCTATAAAACTCGCCAAAAAGGCGGTTTTTGTTTAGTCTTGACTTATTTTAGATTTTCACTAAACTGAATTTAGCACAAAAAGGAGGAGAAAAATATGTTATTTAGAAAATATTATGGAATTGGAGAAAGTGGATTTGATATTTTTTCCAGTAATTCTAATGACGCAAAGACTTTCAGAGAAATTCAGAGTGCTTTTAATAAAAAGAAAGCAACAGTTTCTTTGGAAAATGGCGATACGCTTGTAATCAGTATTGAGGGAGACGAGATTTTAAGTTTTGGATTAGATTTAGATGAAATGTTGGAAGCCAGAGATCTGTTAAATAACGAAATACACATAGAAGTAGGCAAAGAGAAAGGAGAATTAAAAATCAGAAATCTAAAGAAACGACCAATTTCTAATAAGAACAAAAAGTATCCCGGAAACAAGCATCGACGCAAAAAGAAAGAAAGAAAACAAAAAAGAAAAAAGAAAATAAAAAAAGCAAAGAAATGAGAGAAAATAAAATCTCTCTTTTTTTATTGATAAAAACCCAAAAATGAGTTAAATAAGACCAGGAAAAGTTATCCACAATTGAAGCTATTGACACCGACCAAACAGTCGGTTATTATGATGTAATATGATAAAAGAAGTTATTACTAAACGACAAAAAGAAGTTTTACAAATAATTTATGATAGCATAAAGGATTTTGGGTTTCCGCCTTCTTTTAGTGAATTGAAAGAAAGATTAAACATATCTTCCAATCAATCACTTTTGGATTTTTTTTCTGTATTAGAAAGAAAAAATTTAATTACTCGTGAAGAAGGATCTGCTCGCGGTATTAAAATTTTAAAGAAAGGGTATAAAACAATTAATGCTAGGCCGTTAGCTCCCATAGTTGGCATTACTTCAGCAGGCAGTTTTATAGAAGCGATAGAAGATGTTGATGCTTGGATACCATTATCAAAAGAAACAGAAATTATTTCCGATGATGTAATTGTTACGCGAGTTATTGGAGATTCAATGATTAAGGCTGGCATTGAAGATGGAGATTTGCTACTATTCAAGAAGATGCAGCAATTTTCCTCTGGGGATATTGTTTTAGCCGAAACATCGGATGGAACAACTGTCAAAAGGTTTATTTCAGAAGATAAACCGCCCTATGTTTATCTCAAGCCGGAAAATCCAAAATATGACATCATTCCTTTTACCGATGAGATGAAAATAATCGGTAAAATGATTAAAAAATTATGACTATAAGAAAAATAAAAAAATTAAATCCAAAATCCAATATTATAAATAGTGTTATTGTCGGCGATTGTTTTACAGAAATGAAAAAAATAAAAAGCAATAGTTTTGATATGATTTTTGCGGATCCGCCTTATAATATGCAATTACAAAACGAATTATATCGTCCAAATAATACAAAAGTTGATGGTGTTGATGATGAATGGGATCAATTTAAAAATTTTAAACATTATGACGATTTTACTATAGCTTGGCTAAAAGAAGTTAAAAGAATAATGAAAAAAAATGCAACGCTTTGGGTAATTGGTTCTTATCATAATATTTTTAGAGTTGGAAATATCTTGCAGAATTTGGGATTTTGGATATTGAATGATGTCCATTGGATTAAGTCTAATCCTATGCCAAATTTTAAAGGTGTTAGATTTACTAATGCCTCCGAAACTTTAATATGGGCAGTAAAAGATAAAAATGTAAAAAATTATACTTTTAATTATGAAGAAATGAAAAAAATTAACAATGGAAAACAAATGAGAAATGATTGGTACTTTAGTATTTGTAATGGTCTTGAAAGATTAAGAGATAGACAAAGAAAAAAAATTCATTCCACACAGAAACCACTTGCTTTATTAGAACGAATAATTTTATCTTCTACTGAAAAGAATAATTTGGTTTTTGATCCATTTGCGGGAACTTGCACTACTGCTGTAGCAGCTTATAAGCACAAAAGAAATTTTACAATGATAGAAAAAAACGAATTCTATGTTGATTGGGCATTAAGAAGATTTAATAAAAATTTTAAAAGTAATAATTTGCAATTATGAAAAACAATAATATCAAGGAACTTATTAAAAATTCTGTGATTGAACTGCTGGATAACACTATCTCTGAGAGAAAAATTGAAAAGATTACTAACAAACATATAATAAAAACTCATTTTATTCCTGTTAAATACAGGATATTTGGCGGACTTTTGCAGTCCTTGAATATTCAGTTCGGAAATTTCATTGAAGTTTTAATCAATAACATTGTTGAAAGAGAAAAACATCTTGAGGTTATTTCTGGCATTTCTGGTAAAAAAGACGTTATTCTCTCTCTTGCGAAAACAAGCGATGCTTTGATTGATCATTTTATTACAAATAGGCAAACTAACAATAATAGCAAACTTAATAACGAATTTAAACAATTACTTAATGGCATTATCAGAAATCAAAAATTGAGTCATAATCTTATTGTCTCTAAACACGATGTTGATGTTTTATTTAAGGACGTAAAAAATAACATCTTTTATTATGTTGAGGTGAAATATAACGACGATCATGATACTGGTAAATTTGTTGATATTAACAGAAAATTTATCAAAACTTATGCTGGATTGGTGAAAAAATTGAATATTCAAAACATTTCCGAACTGAAACCGATTCTCTATTATTTTAATAGAAAAATTATGAAAGGTAATATTTATGTCCCCGAAGAAAAATATATTTATAGAGGGGAAAAATTATTTGATGAATTTTTTGCGATTAAATACTCTGATTTAGATGATTGTTTGCGAAATGTGAGCGAGGATAAAGAGATTGTAAAAATTTTTGATAATCTTTATAAAAAAATAAGATATGATAATTAATTTTAAGAAGTTAAAAATATAAACGCTAAAAAATTATTAAAACAAGCAAAAACAAAAGTTGAAAAAATAATTAAGAAATAAAATTATGGCGAAAACTATAGATGAGGGTTTTAAAATTTTTCACTCTCGACTTACACCAACTAAAACCGAATCTGAAAGCGCAAAAAAACACCGTGCATCAATTGAAGCTTGCATTAGTACTAATTTTGGTTTAAAACGTTTTTTTAGAACAGGATCATTTGGAAATGGAACTAGTATCGCTGCATACAGTGATGTAGATTACTTTGCAAGCATTCCAAGAAAAAGTCTGACAAATAATTCTTTCTCAACCTTAGTAAAACTAAAAGAGGCTTTGGTAAAAAGGTTTCCAGACACCGGTGTTAGAATTAGCTCTCCGGCAGTTGTAGTGCCCTTTGGGACTGATCCATCAGAAACAACAGAAGTGGTTCCGGCAGATTTTATAAGAAAAAATTTATTTGAAAGACATATTTATGATATTCCAAATGGACAAGGTGGTTGGAGAAAATCTAGCCCTGACGCTCATAATTCTTATGTTTTACGTTATGATAAAAAGTTAGACGGAAAATTAAAGCCACTCATTAGATTTATTAAAGCATGGAAATTTTACAGAGCAGTATCTATTTCATCGTTTTACCTTGAGATATTTGTGACAAAATATGCATCTAGTGAGAAAACCATTATTTACCCAATCGATATAAAGATTATTTTTAAAAAATTAAACGATAATAAATTAGCTAATATTACGGATCCTTTGGGAATTTCTGGGTACATCACCGCTTGTTCTAGCTTAGAAAAAAAGAAAGAATCTCTTGCGCGACTAAAAAGAGCCTTAACGCGAGCAGAGCACGCTTTAACTGCTGATAAAAATGGTAGGACGGCTAAGGCTTTTTATTGGTGGAATAAGGTATATGCCGATAAATTTCCTTCTTATCATTAGGATAATTTTTAATAAAAAAATGCGAAATAATATACTAAAAGAGACAAAAAGAATCGAAGAAGATTGTCTTTATTCAGCAAAAGGCCATTTTATTGTTAGCCATTTTTGGACGACTTTCCATATATGGATTGGGATACCAATAACCGTTTTAGCCTTTACCGCTGGAGTTTTTGCATTATCTAAATTTGATAATCATGCCATATTAGCGGGAATAATATCTATTATTGTTACTATTCTAACAGCAGTAAATTTGTTCTTAAATCCTAATCAAAAATCAGCCATTCATAGAGATGCTGGAAATAAATACAATGCTTTAAGGAATCAAACTAGAATTTTTTATGGAATAGATTACAATGGGATTCTTAAATCTGAACAAGAGATAGTAAATAAATTAAAGGATTTGTCAGAACAAAGAGATAAATTAAATCAAGAAACTCCACAGATTCCAAGATGGGCCTACAAAAAAGCAAAAATAGGAATAGAGGGTGGAGAAGCTAGCTATAAAATTGATGAAGAAAAATAGCTATATTTGTAAAAAATAATCAAAATTTAGGCTGAAGTTGAGGGATTTTAATTAAATCAATCAATTTTAGAAAAAGCTCTGATAAAAAATAGAGTTGACCCCATTTTCCCCACTCAAAATTTATCAAGAAAATGCAAAATTGTCTCCTATCCCCGAAGCAATTTTAAAAGTGTATAGAAGAATATTTAAATAAAGATTATGAAAGATTTATTTGGTAACATCAGTAGTGAATATGAAAACTTTACTCTTTTTCAAGACGAAGCAGGCTGTAAGGATAGTAATTTTTTCTACCACGGATATTTACTTGTTAATAACAAGTTTGGTAGAAAGATTTTAGATGATATTCTTAAGGCGAAGGGTAAAAACAGTAAAGATTCAGAGATAACATTTAAGCAAATTAGGAAAGATGATTATAGGGTAAGGATAGTAGTTAGGTGGTTAAAATTAGCAGATGAATGGTTGCAGAATGGGAAAATCAGATTTTATGTTTTAGGTGTTAATAAAAATAATTTGAAGAATTTTTGGGATAACTCTTGGCGTTTTGAAAAGAATGTTTATTTGAGATTTTTTGAAATCGGCTTAAACAGTTTATTGGGGTGGTTTAGAAACGATCCAAAGTTATACAGACCATTACGAGTAACTCATATATTTTACGAACATGGAAATTATAATGATGAAAGAAAAAATAAAGTAAGATGGCTTGAGAGTTTATCGGGCTATAAAAATTCTGAATCCGTCCATTCTAATCCAAAAAAACAACGAATAGAAAATGAAAAATTATACGAAATGTCAAATTTAATCCAATTTACTGATGTTTTGTTGGGAGTTACTAAATATAGCTTTATTAAAATAAACGATATACATATTGGAAAACAAAAATGTATTGACAACTTCCTTGATGTTATTGAAAGATTCAATAATAAAAAAGCTTATAATACTAAAAGTCGCTACTATAAACGCTATGCATTGCAATTCTTTCCAACTAAAAGTAATATCACAAAAAAAGAATTTTTAAGTAATGATATAGAAAGTGTAAAAAAAAGAGGTGGATTCTATTCTGACAGGCCAACATATCGTCAGCAGTTAGAGTTGGATAAAAATCTTAAATTATTTTAACTATGCAATTAAAAATTTATCAAATAATTCACAAATCCTTAGCAGACATATTATCAAAGAACTGTTAAAATAATATATAAAGGTCGGTTAATTCATAAATTTTATTTTAAATCAATATGATAAATACTCCTACTCAAAAATTGGTTGATGCTTATTTTAATGGCGGAAATGTTAAAGATATTAAAACTTCAAAAGATTTAAGGGTAATGCTTGAAACTATTAAATCTTTTGTTGAAAGTACAGAACAAAAAGAAGTTGAGAAAAGAAATGAAGAATTATATGAAAATTAATTCTTGACTTTTTTTAATTCCTTGTGTTTTATAGTATATTTTTTTCCTTTCTGTATTTTTTTTCAATCCCAGTATTTTTTTCACTTCTTCCTTTGTAATAATCTTTTCTTCAACTAAGTGAAAGATATTTTGTGTATTTTCTATTATTTTTCCTAGTGAAGGAAAAACAGTGTCAATTCTGATTTCAAAAAAAAATAAAAAAGTCGCGTGAATAATTAAAATTAAATAAAATTATGGATAATATGAGGAAAAATTTAGAGTATGCAATTTGTGGTTCTATGGCCAGCATTTTCTTTTTTGTAAATACTTACCCTATTTGCGAGAGATGTTTAATACATATGAGGGAAAATCCTCACACAATTGAAGTTCCTTTCTCAACTGGACCTGCAGGACTGAACTATAATTCAGGAATCAGGATAACCACTACTGTGACAGCATCGACTGCTGGCATTATAGATTTAGAATTATCAATAAGATGATAAGAAAAAAAAGGGGTCAGGAGCCTTTTTTGCAAGTAAGATAATAAAATGGAAAATAAAAGAATTTATTTAAATAAATTTAATTATGAAATTTATTTTTATTGATGAAATAGAACAACATAGTAAAAACAAGAATTTTTTTGGTCTTGGAGCTATTCTTATTGATTCAGCAAATTATAGTAAATTTAAGAACGAAGCTAATAAACATTTCAAAAAATTAAAATGGCCAGAAAAAATAGAATTTAAGGGACGATATTTATTTTCGCAAAAGGTAGATAAAAATATTACAATAGAAGAAAGGATAAATTTTGTAAATGAATTTTCAAAAATGTCTGTTGCTACCAAAAACGCTAGATATAGTTTTCTTTTTTCATACAATTTTAAAAAGAAAACAAAAAACAATTATTTGCTTTTATTAGGAAAAATAACGAACAAAATTCCTGCCCCTTCAAGTTGTAAAGGAGATAGATGTCTAGTAGCAGTATTTTGCGATAATGGTGATATTGTAAGTCTAGATGATATTTATGATACAATTTTGAAAAAGTTAAAAAATAAATTAATAATTTTTGAGCGTCCATTTTGTATTAATTCAGACAATAAAACTTTTGGAATAATGACGGTTGATATTTTGTGTTATTTAAAATCATGGATTGAATTAAGCGAAGATGACAAAGCTGCACAAAAAACGCTATTTAACCCTATTATTGGAAGTATTGATAAAAGAAAATTGATGACAATCAAAAATATTATTTCAAATGTAAAAAATATGAAGGTTATAAAATAACTAAGGGAAACAGTGTTAACTCTGATTTTAAAAAAAATAAAAAGGTCGCGGGAATAATTAAAATTAAATAAAATTATGGAAAAACAAGAAAGCAATTTTGCGTTTATTGACAGTCAAAACCTTAATTTAGGAATTCAAAACTTGGGCTGGAAATTGAATTACAGAAGATTTAGAGTTTATTTAAAAGAGAAATATAAAGTATCTATAGCTTATTTGTTTATCGGCTATATTCCAGCTAATCAAGACTTATATTCTTCATTGCAAGAAGCCGGGTATGTTTTGGTCTTTAAGCCGACGTTGCCTGATAAGAATGGAGAGGTAAAGGGTAACGTGGACGCAGATTTGGTTTTACAGGTAATGATTGATTATAAGAAATATAACAAAGCCATAATTGTTACAAGCGACGGAGATTTTTATTCTTTAGTTAAATATTTATACAAAAATGATAAACTTAGATGCGTGATAAGTCCATATATTAAAACTTGTTCGGTTTTGTTAAAAAAAACAGCTAAAGAAAAAATTGTTTTTATAGAAAATTTGCGTAAAAAACTTGAATATAAAATGAAAAAGCACCGCGTAAGGACAAAACCTTAAAAGGTGCTTTTTCGTATGTATTCTATTATCAATATAGCAAACCCACACCCCTTGTCAAGTGGAAAAACAGTGTCAACTCTATTTTTTAGAAACCAAATCCTAGTAGTATAAACTTTTGTTTAACTACGGGGCACGGCAAAAGGTCGAACCCTTCGATAAACTTAGAGTAAAGAATTAATAAAAGAATATATAATAAAATTATGCCAAATGGAAAAGGTCCATTAGGACCAGGTAAATTTGCTCCTCCAGGCAGGGGAAGAGGTCGTCAGCCAGGCGGTTTCGGATTAGGACCCAGCGGAGAATGTATCTGCCCTAAATGTGGAAATAGGGTCCCTCATGAAAGAGGAATTCCTTGTTATGAACAAAAATGTCCAAAATGCGGCAGTCCAATGACTAGGGAAAGGTAAATTGAAAATGATAAAGAAAAATTCTCAAGCTTATACAATAAAGGTTTATTGTATGAAATGCAAAACTCTTCTTTATAGATACAAAAAGGAAGGGCAGGGACATTTAGTAAAATGCTATAAAGATGGGATTATTGAAGATAACACAAAAGGAAATTTAAGATGTCCTCAATGCAAACAGTTATTTGCAAGAAAAGCCATGTATCATAATCGGCTGGCTAACAAAATAATTCAAGGAAAAGTTTATGTAGGAAGATAAAAGTAGAGAGAAGAAAATAGAGGCCAACTCTATTTTCTTTATTTCCAAAATGGCGGTTTTTTTTGTGAAAAATTGTCTTGTAAAAATTCAATTTTTTGTTAAAATAAAGTATATGAGCAAAAAAAGCATCATTATTATAGCCGTTATATTGATAGTCGTTGTTTTGGTCGGCTATCAGAAATTCTTTAAGGAGGCAGAATTGCCTTTTACTTTGGCTGAAGTTGTAAGGGGAGATATTTCACAAGAAATTTCTGAAACCGGCGAGATAAAAAAGGGAGAAGAAATCAATCTTAATTTCAAAAGCACGGGAATAATTGAAAAAATATATGTTGATAAAGGCGATATAGTTGATAAAGGCGCTGTTTTAATAAAAATAGATGACAGTCAGCTCCAAATTCAGCTTATAGAAGCCAAAGCAGGATTAGATCTATATCAGGCAACATTAGACAAGCTTTTAGCCGGCTCAAGCCCGGAAGAAATTCAGGTTTCCCAGACAACCGTAGATAATGCTGAGACCACTCTGGAAAACGCTCAAAAGAATTTAGATGATGTTTGGGCTAAAGCAGATGAAGATTTGAATCAGGCATATGAAGACGCCTTAAATGTTTTAGATGATGCTTATTTAAAAATATATAATGCTTTTAATGTTGTTGATTCAGTTTTAGAAACATATTTCAGCAAGGAAACCCAGGAAAGCACTAGAGTGAAAAGAAAAGTAGAATCAATAGAAACAAATATGAATGCGGTAAAGACATACGTTGACAGCGCTAGAGCGAGTTCTACAAACGAAAACATTGACAGCGCTCTTTCTAAAATGAAGACAGTGCTGGAGGATGTTTACAGCGCTTTAACAGTTATTAGAGAGACATCTGAAAATCCGCTTTATCATAATCCTGTTTCCGCTGCTGATAAGAGTTCTTTGGATACGCATAGGGGATATATTAGTACCGCCTTAACTAATACAGTGAATTCTCAACAAACAATTTCTTCTGCTAAAATTACCAACACTACAAATATTAATACTGCTGAGGCAACTGTTTCTTCGGCTCAAGGCGCTTTAAAAGCGGCGCAGGACGCTTTAGCTGTATTATCGGCTGAACCTCGTCAGGAAGATATTGATTTATATCAAGCTCAAGTGAATCAGGCAAAAGCTAAAGTCCGGCTTTTAGAAAATCAAATTTACGAAGCTGTTTTAAGAAGCCCTGCTGACGCGCAGATTACCAAGCTCCATAAAAAAGTAAAAGAAATGGCTCAGCCATCATTGCAAGATCCTGTGATTTCTTTGCTGCCGCTTGTCTTATTTGAAATAGAGGTAAATATTTATGAAGAAGATGTAATAAAAATGGATATTGGCAACCCTGTGGATATTTCTTTAATTGCTTTTCCTAGTCAGACTTTTCAAGGAGAGGTAATATCAATTGATCCAGCGCAAGAACTTATTGATGGAGTAGTTTATTATAAGGCAACTATCAATCCCGGAGAAATTCCAGACCAGGTTAAGCCCGGAATGACTGCTGATTTAATTATTAAAACTGCATTCAAGGAAAATGTATTAATTATCCCTGAAGATGGAATCCAATACAAAGAAGATAAAAAGATTGTTGAAGTTTTTAAAGATGGTTCAGTGGAAGAAAGGGAAGTTGTTATTGGGCTTCAAGGCAGTGATTATATGGTTGAAGTTGTATCCGGCTTAAAAGAAGGTGAAAACATTGTTTTACACTAATGGAGAAACCAATTATTAAATTAGAAAATGTTTGGAAGACTTATAAATTAGGAAAAGTAGACCTTAATGCTATCAAAGGAATAAACCTGGAAGTTTTTTCAGGTTCTTTTGTAACTATAATGGGCGCTTCAGGGTCTGGGAAATCTACTCTCTTAAATATGATAGGTTGTTTAGACTCTCCAACTAATGGCAGGGTTTTTTTAAAAAACAAGGATACATCTCTGCTTTCTGAAGATGAGCTGTCTCAGCTTAGGGGGAAAACAATTGGTTTTGTTTTTCAGGAGTTTAATCTATTACCAAACCTAAATGCTTTAGAAAATGTGAGTTTGCCAATGGTTTTTCAAGGAGTGCCTTTGGAAAAAAGAATAGAGAAAGCAAAAGAGCTTTTGACAGCCGTAGAATTGAAAGAAAGAATTTATCACCAGCCGGCTGAACTTTCCGGCGGAGAGCGCCAAAGAGTAGCTGTAGCTCGAGCTTTTGCCAATGATCCGGAGTTAGTAATAGCTGATGAACCTACTGGAAATTTAGATTCAACAACTGGGAAAAAAATAATGAAATTTTTAACTGATTTTCACAAAAAAGAAGGAAAAACCATTGTTGTTGTTACTCATGATCCAAATATTGCCGGCTATAGTGAAGAAATAATTAATATTAAAGACGGTGAAATAGTTGCCAATCATAAGCAAACAGATAAAATTTTATGGAAGAACTAAAAGAATATTTTCATATTGCCTTAAGAAATATAAGAACCAGACGCTTAAGAAGTTTCTTGACTGTTTTAGGCATTGTTATCGGCGTGTTTTTGATAATTTCCTTGCTTTCTTTAAGCGAAGGATTGAAAACAACCATTAACAAGCAATTACAGGCAATGGGCGGGGAAATGCTCATGGTAATGCCGGGAAGCGAGGGAGATATTCTTACCAGCTTTATGTTTGGCGGCGCAAAATTAGAAAAACAAGATATTGAGGCAATCAAAAAAGCAAAAGGCGTAGATAAAGTTTTAGCATATTCTTATACAGGGACTGTTGCCAGATATAAGGATGAATCAAAACAAATTGCAATGAGTGGTTATGACCCTTGGAAAGAAGGTTTGGATATTTTGAGTATTTTTCAGGGTTGGAGCTTATCAGAAGGAAGATGGCCTACCAAGGGAAATCAGATTTTAATCGGTCAATATATAGCTAATGAAATTTTTTCAAAAAAGATAAAAGCAGGGTCAGAAATGGTAATAAAAGGAAAAAAGTTTGAGGTGGCAGGAATATTAAATTCCTTGGGAAGCCAGCAGGATGACAGCATGGTTTATATGGATATGAAGGTATATCAAGATTTAACCGGAGAAAAACGCGGCACTGCCGCGTATGCAATGGTTAAACTTGAACAAGGAGCAGACGAAAATGCGGTGAAAACAGCGATTGAATCCAGCCTTGAAAAGACAAGAAAAAGAAGAGCTGGCACCGATGTGGCTGATTTTTCAGTTATTACTTCGGAAAAGATGGGTGAGTTAGTAGGTACTATTTTAGGTATAATTCAGGTTGTTATTATTGGATTTGCCAGTATTGCCATTCTCGTGGGCGGTATTGGAATTACAAACAGTATGTTTACTTCAGTCAGAGAAAGAACCAAAGAAATCGGAATTATGAAAGCGATTGGAGCCAAGAATTCAGCAATTCTGTCAATCTTTTTAATTGAAGCAGGAATAGTGGGGATTTTTGGCGGAGTGGGCGGATTATTGCTTGGAAGTATTCTGGCTAAGGCAATTGGTTATTATGGCCAGATTAATCCCACATTTTATTTTACAACAACTATTTCTCCCTGGATGGTTATTTTCGCTTTAGTTTTTTCATTTTCCATAGGATGTTTAGCCGGGTTTTTTCCTGCCAGGTCAGCAGCTAAACTTAAACCAGTTGAAGCATTAAGGAGATATGAGTAATTTAATAGATTCTTTAATTGAACAAGGGTGGCTGAAAACGCCCAGAATAATTGAGGCATTTAGGAAAGTCAAAAGAAAGGATTTTTTGCCAGAGAACGCCAAGCATTTATCTGAATTAAATGAAGCTTTGCCTATTGGCTATGGACAGACGATTTCCCAGCCTTTAGTTGTTGCTTTTATGCTGGAGAAGTTAGAACCGAAAAGAGGAGACAGGATTTTAGACATAGGTTCCGGCTCTGGCTGGACAGCGGCTCTCTTGGCAGAAATTGTTGGCACCAATGGAAAAGTTATTGCCTTTGAAATCATTCCTGAACTTATGGAATTCGGCAAGAAAAATGTGGAGAAATATAATTTCCTGAAGAAGGGGATTGTAGAATTTAATTGCGGTGATGGTTCTAATGGATGTATGGAACAAGCTCCATATAATAAAATTCTTGCTTCAGCAAGCGCTAAAGAGCTTCCTTTGGCATGGAAAAAACAGTTGGAGGTGCATGGCAGGATTGTTATTCCGATTGGTTCTTCAATTTGGCTTTTTGTAAAAAAATATTCTTTTCTAAATAAAGAAACTGGAAAAATGGAAGACATATTTGAACAGTATGAATACCCAGGCTTTGCTTTTGTGCCGTTAGTCAGTAAATAGTTGACAAGGTTTTTTGATAATCTATAATAGAAACAGATAAACTAAATTATTAATTATGTTAACTGATGAGGATATTCAAAAATTAATGGAGGTATTTCCAATTAAAGACGAAGTACTTTCTAAGGGAGATTTCGAAGATTTAAGAAAGGATTTTTCTCGTTTACAAACAAGCATTGATGCTTACGCTAAAAAAAGCAGATTAGAATATTGATCTTTTCTGTAATGTTTAAATTTGCTTTTTACCCGGGATTTTTCTCGGGTTTTATGATAAAATAATTGTGATGAAAAAGTTTTTTGTTTTTTTAATATTATTTTTAATAGCGGTTTTTTTTACATGGCATGGGATTTATTCACCTGTTAATTGTAATTCTCTTGAAGAAAAATTATTCTCCATTGAAAAAGGGCAGGGTTTATTTCAAATTGCTGAAAATTTGGAAAAACAAGATTTAGTTAAAAACAGGTTTCTATTTTCTCTTTATATTATTTTTCAAAGAGAGCAAGGTAATCTTCAGGCAGGTAAGTATTTATTAAACCCTTCAATGAATATTCCAGTTATTTCACAAAAAATAATTTCAGGCGAAACCCATACTATAAAAATAACAATTCCAGAAGGATATAATTTAACGCAAATTGAAGAAAAATTGAATTTAAAATTGCCAGAGGAAAATTTAGAAGGATTCTTATTTCCTGATACTTATCAATTTCCTATAGGAGTAAGCGGAGAAGAAGTGGTTAGAATAATGAAGGATAATTTTGATAAGAAGTTAAGCGCGGAATTAAGAGAAGAAATTGAAAAGCAAGATAAAACTATTTTTGAAATAATCACTATGGCTTCAATGATTGAGAAAGAAGTAAGAACTATTGAGGATAAAAAACTAGTTTCTGGAATTTTATGGAAGCGGCTGGAAAGTAAAATGCCTTTGCAGGTTGATGCCACTATTACATATATTACCGGCAAGGCAACAACAAAAATTAGTATTGAAGAGCTTAAAATTGATTCGCCTTACAATACATATAAATATTTAGGACTTCCTGCAGGCCCAATTTGCAATCCAGGACTTGACAGTATTTTAGCCGCGGTCTATCCTAAAGATAGCGGTTACTGGTATTATTTATCTAATTCAAAAGGAGAAACAGTTTTTAGCAAAACCCTGAAAGAGCATCGCATTAATAAAGAAAAATATTTATGACTAATAAAATAGCAATGATTATTGCGCATAGGGACTTCAGAGATGAGGAATATTTTATTCCTAAACGCATTCTAATGAGCAAGAACTTTGAAATTGTTACTGTAAGCAGTTTCAATGAAAAAGCTGTTGGTATGCACGGAGGCGAGGCAAAAATAGATATGGTTATAAATAATTTAATTGTAGATGATTTTGACGCTGTTTTATTTATCGGCGGCGCTGGAGTTGCAGATGATATAAATAATTCTGAATTCCATAGAGTGGCTAAGGCAGCAGTTGAGAAAGGCAAGATTTTGGGAGCAATTTGCGTGGCTCCGATGATTTTAGCAAAAGCTGGTGTTTTGAACGGCAAAAAGGCGACTGTTTGGTCAAGCCCGATGAATAAAAATCCTATTAAAGTTTTAAAAGAAAACGGAGCTATTTATGAGGATGACACAGTTGTTGTGGATGGGAAAATCATTACTGGCAATGGCCCCTTATCCGCTGACCAGTTTGGTCAAACAATAGTAGAAGTATTGACAGGGGGCAGGTAATTTGTATAATTAAAAATACCGCAGACAGCAGGCATTTTTGTAAGACCTGCCGAGGAAAAGTATTTTTATTTTGTCTGCGAAAGCAGATTTTTTAATTTAAGCAAAACGAACGTGGCAAAGACAAAAGAAGAAAAACAAAAAATAATTCAAGAACTGAAAGAAAAAATAAAAAAGCAGAAAAGCATTGTTTTTGTGGATTTTTCCGGTTTGGAAGTAAAAGCCATTACTGAATTGAGAAAAGAAATGAGAAAGCAAGATTGCGAATTTAAAGTAGCTAAAAAAACCTTTATAGAAATAGCTCTTAAAGATTTTAAAGAAGATATAGCTAAAAAAGCAAGGGAGATGGATGGAGAAATCGGCATTGGCTTTGGCTATAAAGACGAGGTTATGCCTTTTAAAATTTTAGGCGATTGCGCTAAAGAGCAGGAGAATTTGAAATTATTAGCCGGCTTAATTGGAGATGAGTTTTTAGGGCAAGAAGAAACTGTTGCTATGTCTAAACTGCCATCCAGAGAAGAAGTTGTGGCAAGAATAGTAGGAAGCATAAGCGCTCCTATATCAAATTTTGTGAATGTTTTACAAGGAAACATTAAAGGTCTACTACAAGTTTTAACTACAATAAAATCATCTTAACATACTAACATATTAACAAAAGATAAATTCAAAAAATGTTAAAATGTTAAAATGTTAAAATGTTTAAATGAATATGGTTGAAGAACAAAAAAAAGAAGCTTCTGAAAAAGAGGCGCAGAAAGAGGAAAAAAAGGTAGAGGTTCCAGAGAAATTTAAGGATTTAGTTGAGAAAGTTGAAAAGATGTCTGTTTTGGATTTGGCAGAATTAGTAAAGATTTTAGAGAAGAAATTCGGCGTATCTGCAATGGCTCCAGCAGCTGCAGCTCCAGCCGGCGCTGCTCCTGGAGCTAGTCCAGCTGAAGAAAAATCAGTTTTCAATATTGAGTTAACTGGAACAGGTGATAAGAAAATTGAAGTAATTAAAGCAGTTAAGGATGTTACTGAAAAGGGTTTGAAAGACGCAAAAGATTTAGTTGACGCTGCGGCAAGTTCTCCGCAAGTGGTTAAGGAAAATGTTAAGAAAGAAGAAGCAGAAGAGATTAAGAAAAAATTTGAAGCAGCCGGCGCAAAAGTAGAGTTGAAATAAAAACCTTGACAGATTTTTTAAATCTGTTATAATTAAGACATTATAAAAAGCATAGTGTGATTACTATGCTTTTTGTAATCTAAAAATTAAAGAGTCATCTCTGGGCGTCGGCTAAATGAATTTTTTTCCTCCTTAGTTCGACGCCCAAAAATGGCTCTTTTTAATGTGTGTGCGGGGTTGACAAGATTTTATAGATATGTAAACTGAATGATACTTAGATTAGATGCGGGGTTGACAAGATTTTATGGATATGTAAACTGGATAATACCCAGAGTAGGCAGAGGGGCTTGACAAGATTTTATAGATATGTAAACTGGATAATACTTATTAGATAATATTACAATAATAATATAGATAATACAGGAATAAAAAATTATTTAGAGGAGGAACTAAATAAATTATCAGTGAATTTAGAATCATTAAGATTAAACAATAATGATTTAAGAATATTAAGACTTCTTCGTAGAATTCAAAGGTGTTTTTGAAATGCGAAGGGGTTTTTTATTTTAAAAATAAAAAGGTCGAAAAAGATTAAAAGATTAATTTAGAACAAAAATTATGAACAAAAAAATATTAATTAGTTTAACCGTAATTGCAGTTGTTGCCGTTATTGGCATTGGCGGAACTGTTGCTTACTTTAGCGACACTGAAACCAGTACTGGCAATGTCTTCACAGCAGGAGGCATTGACTTGAAAATTGATTATGACTGTTACTTCAATAAAGTAGCTGACGGAACGCCAAATTGTCCTTCTTGGGATTTAAAGAGTTTGACCACAGAGAAATTTTTTGATTTTGATGATATCAAACCAGGTGATTTCGGTGAAGGAACAATCAGCTTCCATGTTTTTAACAATGATGCATGGGGAGCGTTTACAATAGACAATATTGTTGATTTAGATAACGACATTACAGAGCCAGAAGATGAGGTTGATGGTTTAATAGATGACGAAGACGGCACTCCTGACGGTGATTTAGACGACGGTCTTGAAGTGATGGTTTGGCTTGACCACGGCTGCGTGCCAGGATTTCAATGTCCTGCTGACGAGCCAAGATGTCAAGCAGATACTTGTGAAGGAGATAATGTTTGGCAAGGCGATTGTTGGGAGCCAGCTTTATTTACTGGTACAGGAACGCAAGGTCCTGAATGGATTAATGTCAAGAACGACATAGATCCAAATGGAGAAACCTGGGCTATGAGTGATGCCATTAAAGCTGTTTTTCAGCGCTTTGGCGGTGGTTATCCAGGAATTACTGAAGACGGACGTTTAGAAGGCAGTATTACTTATTACATTGGTGTTGCTTGGACTGCTTCTGAATTACTTGGAAACATTGCCCAGACCGACACTTGGGGAGCTGATTTATCATTTGAAGTTACTCAAGCCAGAAATCAGGTAGATCCTTATTAGTCAGCCCTAAAAGATTAAATTGATTGAATCTTTTTTGTCCCCTTCAATAAAGGGAGGGGACTATAAAGGATTTAAAGAAATATGGAGAAGAGAATAAACACAATTTTAATAATGTTAATGTTCATTGTTATGTCTATTACAGTTGCTGGAACAGCAGCTTACTTTGGCGATACTGAAACCAGTGCTGGTAATGTTTTTACTGCTGGAGCTATTGACATTACTATTGCGCCAGGCGGTGATACAGTATCTTTGCCGGCTGAAATTGTTGATATGAAGCCCTGTATCACAAAATACATTACAATTAATGTAACCAATGAATTCAATTCCAATCCAATTAATCTTTGGAAAAAGATTGCCAATGTGGTTAATGAGGAAAATGGCATAATAGAGCCAGAGCAGGTTTGGTACGACAATAATGGAATCGGAATAGAAGGGAAAAACGATATAGATACAGTTATAGAATATGATATGACAGTTGAAGGAGAAGTTTTAATAGATATAAGCAATGGTTTAACAATTGAACAAATTAAAGATTATTATATTTATTTAGGTCAGATTGAACCCAATGAGACAGTTGAAATATCGCAAAGTTATCATATGAAAGGTGATACTGAAAACTGGGCGCAGAGTGATAAAATGAATTTTGATATTGAGTTTTTAGCCCAGCAGCTCACTGCGCCATCTCCGGAAAACGAATTGCCAGGATACGAAAAACCAAATGAATAAAGATGAAGATATTTAAAATAATTTACTACATTTTTATTGCTTTTATCGCTGCCGTCGCTCTTTTACTGATTATTTCTGTTCTCCCGATTACTGGAAATTTTAAAGTGCTGACTGTTCTTTCCGGATCAATGGAACCAGATATTAAGACAGGGAGCGTAGTAGTAGTAAAGCCGGTTGATAATTATAAGATTGAAGATATCATTACTTTTACAAATTCGAAGAAGCCGGACGAATCAGTTACCCACAGAATTTACGATATGAAAGTCAATGAAGGAGTTCCTGTTTATATTACCAAGGGTGATGCCAATAATGTTCCTGACACAAGGGAAATACGAGAAAAAGATATTATTGGAAAAGTTTTGCTGGATATTCCTTATCTTGGCTACGCTGTGAATTTTGCTAAAAAGCCGTTAGGATTTGCTTTAATTATTATTGTTCCAGCCATGATTATCATTGGCGACGAAATTAGAAAAATCTATGGAGAGCTTAAAAAAAAGAAAACAAATGAAACGGAATAAAGGAATTGTAAAAACCTCGATTTTTAGAATTGTTGTGCTTCTGATGATTATCGGGCTTAACTGGTCCGGGATTTCAGCTATTGGCCAAACTTTAGCTTATTTTAATGATACTGAAATTTCTGGCAATACAAGCATTACTATTGGCACATTAGACTTTTCCTTAAGTTCGCCAGGAGATTTTTCTCCTTTAGCTACTCCAGACCAATCTGCAAATAGAAGCATTGATGTTATAAATGACGGCACATTAGGTTTTCAATACCAGGTATATGCAAGTGATTTTTCTGGAGATATGGATCTTTGCAATGCCTTGCAATTAGCAGCTAATTTAGATGAAGGTGGTGCTGAATATTCTGGAAGCTTAACTGGTTTTACTTATAATGCAGGGGAATTTGTTGAGCCGGAAAATTGGGAATTTATTGTAAGTTTGCCTTCCGACGCTTCTCCTGATTTAGAAAATAAAACCTGCAATTTTAAATTTATTTTTAATGGCGTCCAGCTTGGCAACTGCGCTGGTTTTATGGACATAGAAGAGATTGAAAATACAATAAGCTCTGGACAATGGGCAGTTGCAGAGGAAATTAAAATCAACAAAGTTTATTATGATGTTGATGCTGATCACGGAACAGAGCCGGCAAATGAATGGGTTGAACTTTATAATGCTTCTGATTCTCCAGTAGATATTGCTGATTGGACAATTGAAGATAACACATCTTCAGACCTGCTTTCCGGCTCAACGCTTATTATTCCTGCTTATGGCTATGCTGTTATCACAGGCAGTTCATCTACTTGGGATTATTGGAGCATTCCTGGCGATGTAATAAAAATTGTTTTGTCAGACGGCAAAATTGGCAATGGATTGGCTAATGATGGAGATAGATTGATTTTAAAAAATGCTAGTGGATACGAAGTTGACGCGATGAGTTATGGAACTGATACTTACGCTTTTGACCCTGCTTGTCCTGATGTTGATGAAGGGCATATGCTCGGCAGAGTGCCGAATGGTTATGATACTGATCAGGCATCTGACTTTAAAGATTTAGAACCTCCTACCGTATCTGTCACTTATTACAGCGGCACATGGTATTGCGGAAGCACTTATACTATTAATTGGATAGCAATAAATAATAATGGCGATGATAGTGAATTATTGATTGATATTATTTACATCACAGACAATGATAAAAATGGTACAATTAGCGATGGTGATAATGTTTATCTTGTTGAAGAAAAAATAGGAAATTCAGGATGGTATGATTTTTATATAGATTCCTGTAAGGGATATTGTTATTACGGCTATGTTTGGGTTAAAATAATTGCTTATGGCCCAGAGAACTTTATGGTTCAGGGCTCTGATACAGGTCCTCGTGTTTTTGAGCCGCCTGTTCCAGAAAGTGATCTAAATGCAGTAGCTTGTCCTTTTGAACTTGAATATGAAGAGGACGTTCCAATTGATGTGCCAGATATTAGTCCTGTTGATACAACCAGTTCTGAAGAAGATGGGGTAGAAGCTGATGAGCCAGCTGATGAGCCAGCTATAATACAAGACCCTGTTATTAATGTTCCAGATATTGATCCTATTGATACAACCAGTTCTGAAGAAGATGGGGTAGAAGCTGATGAGCCAGCTGATGAGCCAGCTATAATACAAGACCCTGTTATTGATGTTCCAGACATTAATCCAATTGAAACAACCACTTCTGAACAAGATGGGGTAAATAACGAAGAATAATATGAAAATTTTATCTAAAACAATTTTAATCTCTTTAATCGCTCTCTTTGGCGCCGGAGTTTTATTTGTCCAGCCGACTTTGGCTGGTCCTCCTTTAACTATTGAATTTGAACAAGATCCTTTATTTTCTAATACAGATATAAAGCCAGGAGATAGTGTCACTAAATGGATAAAGGTAACTAATCATTATTACGATCAGACAAAGCCAATTGCTGTTGAAGCAATAAATTATCCCGGCTTTCCAGATTCTAACAATGTTCCAACTGATGATTTATCCCGAGCTTTAGACATAGTTATCAGCCAAGGAGCAACAGTTTTATATAATAAAACCCTGTATGATTTTTATGTTGACGGTGAAACTTATTTATCTGATATTGGCCCTGAACAAACAATTCAATATGATTTTACGATTTCTTTTCCTTCTGAAAAAGAAAATGAATGGCAGAATAAAACCACTTGTTTTGATATTTTAATCGGCTTCCAAGGTGAAGAAGGCGGCAATGGCGGTAATGGCGGCAATGGCAATGGCGGAGACGGCAATGGCGGCGGTGGAGGCGGTTATTCTCCTCCTCCTGGTTTAACTATTTTAGATGAATCAGTTTATGCTGCTACTACAGGAACTTGTGAAGTAATAATTACTTGGACAACTAGCTATAATTCTACCAGCCAGGTAATTTATGCTCAAGAAGGCGAGGCGCATTATTTAAATCCAATGACTCCTCCTTATTATGGTTATGCCCGTAAGACACCTGAATATGATACTGATCCAAAAGTTAAGGAACATTCAGTAACTATTTCCGGCTTAACTCCTTTGACTACTTATTATTATCGGGCTGTCTCTCACGCTTCGCCTGCAACAATCAGCATGCAGCATACTTTTACTACCACTTCTTGCTCTGAATTATATGAAGAAGAAGTCCCAGGCGAAGAAGAACCTCCTGCTGAAACTCCTCCTGCTGGACCTGGACCAGGCGAAGAAATAGTTATTGGCCCAGGTCCAGGAGAGGAAATTCCTCCTGCTGAAGAGGTAGAAGAAGCAATAGCGCAAGTACCGTCTGAAGAAGAAGAAGAAGTTGAAGAACCAGAGGAATCAGCTTTGGCAAACTTTTTAGCAAGCTTGAGCGATATATTCAACGGGTGTTTCCCTTGGTGGCTTATCTTGATTTTAGCGCTTTATCCTTTGATGAAACTGATTAATATTCAAAAGGAAAAGAAAAAGGAATTTCCCTTGACAACAAAAAATACGCTTAAAAACCATGAAAGGGTTTGGCTTATATTGACTTTATTTCTTGTATTTTTAGCACTCTACTTTTATTATATTCATTATTTCTGCATAGCAGTATGGATTTTACTTGTTTTGGGATTAGCCACTTTTTTAATCCGGTATTTCATTTTAAGGCAAGGAAAAGCAAACCAGGCACAGGACCAGATAAATTTAGGGCTATAAAGTGGAATAAGTGTGAATAACTTTTTACTGAATTTTATTTTTGTTCGTAAAAAATTAATTTAACTGTGGATAAGTTTGTTTGACCATATACTGGATTGATGTAATATAAATATTACTTATAATTTATTTAGAGGAGGAACTAAATAAAGCAATGATTAGTGTTTATAAAATCATTAATACTAAAAAATAATAGTTCAGGAATATTAGGACTTCTTTGTGAATTTTTCACAGAGAGGTTTTTTATTTTAAATATATCGAAGTCAAACTTCGATAGATTATAATTAAAGGTCGAAACATAAAAAATTAATTAACAGAAAATAATATGACAAAAAAAATATTAGTCGGTTTATTAACTGTTGGTGTAGTTGTAAGCGGTGTAGCTGTGATGTCAGCTTTTGAAGCCCACGTCATCAACGTCACCGCCCACATTGAGAATGCTCTTTCTGTTGACCCGCAAGAAATTGATTTTGGCGTTGTCTTTCCTCAAGAATATGTAGAAAAACAATTTACAGTTAAATTAAGCGATTCTTTTTGTGAGCAGGACAGAGCGCATGATGTATATTACAAAATAGTTCAAAAACCAAAGCCGCTTCCTAATGATGAGTTTCTTTATAAAGATGTTGTTGGAAATGCTGTGTTAAATCCTTGGTATACATTTATTAACCCAACACCTGCTGACGGGAGTGATTACTCAATTTTAGGCGGAGTGTTGACGATTACTGCCGCACCTTATGACGATCTTTTCGGTCTTCCTGATTCACCACCCGGGCACAATTACACTGCGCCGAGAATGTTGACTGGTGTAACTGGCGATTTTACTATTGAAACAAAAGTTACAGCTATTCCGACTCAAGATTATCAAGGCGCTGGTTTGTTAGTTTATGGAAGTGATGGAAATTTAATCCGTTTAGAGTTGGTTAATTTCGGCTGGTTTGACAGGAATATTTACATGGAAAGTCAAGAAAATTATGTAAAAGTTGCAAAAAGGTGGACAGGAGGTGAAGCACCCAATATCCCAACCGAGGTGTATTTGCGCATAACAAGAACAGCCGATCAATTTAATGGTTATTACAGTACTGATGGTACAACATGGACCGAAGTACCTTACGCCGAAGGTGAGAATCCAATTGTCAATGAAAGCATTGGAGACCGTCCCCAGGCAGGTGTGGCTGTAACAGCTAATGGAAATACCACAGGAATGTTCTCAGCTGAATTTGAGTATTTCAAAGGCGGTGTTTACAAAGACCTTTGCAGGTTCCTTTCTAAACTGCCAAAGGAAGAGGAAGATGGAGATGAGGGAGTGCTAAGTTATTACGTTGACGGTGATCTAGATTACTGCAGGAATCCGGGACCACATATCGCTTTTGGTCACTTAGAAAAAACCTCTGACGAGGAAGATGGTTGGACAGTTGACCTTAAAGTTCCGCCAGTTGAAGGTTATGTAGGCCAGGATTGGCCAGAGAGTTGTGCCGATTACACTGTACCTCATGACAGTTTAACTTACGGCTGTGATCTCTGGATTGAAGTAACCGAACTTAGTTACTGGCAGTGCAGTGATGGGATAGATAATGATCAAGATCAGCTAATAGATGAGCATGATCCGGGATGTCACTCTGACGGAAACGCTAGTAATCCAGCAAGTTATGTTCCAAATGATGACAATGAAACTGATGATTAATAATTCTAGGCACAGTTTTAATTCCTGATGGATTCCCGGCTAAATCCTTGTTAGCCGGGAGAGATGAGGGATTAAGGTAAGTCGGGTGAAATGTCCACCATTACCACCCTACTATAAAATCCAAGAAAAAGTTAGAAAAGGTCGCGTTGCTCGAGAATTCTCTGCTATTGGAGGTCATCGGGTAATGAATCTCTCCAAAAATTTGGAGGAATAAAATGGCAGAGAGATAACATAAAAATTAAAGAGTAAAAAAAAATGGTTAAAAAAATTCTACTTGGTTTATTCACTATTGGAGTAGTCGTCGGTGGCGTAGCAGCAATGTCTGCTTTTGAAGCGCATATTATTAATGTGACTGCTCATATTGAAAATGCCTTAAAAGTTGACACAAAAGAAATTAAATTTGGAACTGTTTTTCCGCAGGAAAAGTTTGTAGAAAATATTTGGATTTCTCTAAGCGACTCTTTTCTAAAGGAAAATCGGGTTGATGATGTAGAATATAAGATAGTTCAGAAGCCGAAATTCAAGGTTTATCCTAAGGCAGATGTTTTGTTTGCTTTTGATACTACTGGAAGTATGGCATATGCCATTGATGATGCTAAAACCAATGCCATTGAGATTATGGATACGCTCAAGACATTAATTCCTGATGCTGGTTTTGGAGTAGTAAAGTTTGAGGATTATAATTTTCATCCTTATGGTGTTTCAGGTGATACTCCTTATACCCTTACTCAATCAATAACCACAGATACCAGTGTAGTAGCAGGTGCTATTAACGCGTTAACTATTGGTTCTGGAGGAGATCTTCCGCAAAGCTATACCAGGGTAATGTATGAAAGTTATACAGACACTGCTATTGATTGGCGTCCAAGCACCCAGCAGATTTTAATTATCTTAGGCGATCATGTTTCTCATGATGATAATCTGACTCAAGACCCGATTTACGGATTAGCTCCCTGGGCAGTTCCAAATCCCTGGATCACTGGTTATCCGACTAGCTTTTTAGATCCAGGACCAGATGGGCTTGAAAATACTGCTGATGATTTGGATTTCCAAACCACTCTTAAAGCAATGGCAGACAATAACATTATTCTCTATTATCTAAGCTATGGAGGTTATGATTATGAGTGGGATTGGTGGTGCGCAAAAACCAGCGGCAGTGCAGTAGAGGCAAGCGATTATGGCACTATTCCTGAAGCCATCAAGGGATTATTTGTTTATAAGAATCTTTGTCCTTATCTTTCAAAGTTGAAGAAAGAGATAGATCCTGACGAATATCAGATGGATACAAATATTCCGGATGATATTGGAGTGCCTTCGCCTCATGGACCAGGAGCAATAGCTTCCGGCTATATGAGTAAGTTATATAACGATATAAGAGACGGTTGGGATATTGATTTAGTTGTGCCTTGTTTTATAGGAATGTGCGACCAGGATTACGATCCAGCAGTATATGGTCCGCCTCTTGACCCAAGATTAGAAGGTCAGGACTTTGGCTGTGATTTGTGGATAGAAATAACTGACATCAGCGAATTACCAATATGAGGTTAAGATTTGATTGTTGATGAATTCCGTCCCGAAGTTATCGGTCGGGACGGAATGATTAGCAATTAAAAATATAAAAAACATGAACAAAATTAAAAAAATATTATTAATTATTGCGCTTGTAATTGTTGCTGTTTTAGCAGTTCAGGTTATAAACGCTGACAAGTATAAAATGGTTGTTAATGTTGTTGAAGGAGAAAACATAATGGGAGTTAACCCAACAACAGAAAAGCTGGATTTCGGCGATTTATCCAGAAATAATGGAATGGAAAGATATGTTACTTTAAAAAGTCAGGGAACAGTTTCCACATATATTATGGTTTGGAAATTCGGAAGTATTTCAGATTTAGTTAAATTAGACAAAAATTATTTCACATTAGAGCCGGGCCAGGAAAAGAAATTATCTTTCGCAATCCATATTCCGCCTTCAGCAGAAACCAAGCAATACTCTGGCTGGGCAGTAATTTTTAGATTACCGAAACTATGAGAAAAATTTTTAAAGACATTTCAATTTGGATTTTATACATTGCTGTTTTGATTTGCTTGATTTATGCAGTGCCAAGAGCATTGGCTTATATTTTGAAAACAGAATATCCTATGGCAGCTATTACATCAAGCTCAATGTGGCCTTCTTTAAAAAAAGGCGACTTGGTTTTAATCAAGGGAATCCAGGATAAAAAAGAAATAAAGATAGGGGATATTATTGTTTATGAAAATCCGAGAGGATTTACTATTCACAGGGTTATAAAAACAGGGGAGAACACTTTGATTACCAAAGGCGATGCAAATAATTCTTCTGATTCTGCTATCAGATATGAAGATGTTATTGGCAGAACTTTGACATTTAACGAAAAAACCATGAAAATTCCTCTTTTAGGAAATCTTAGCATTATATTTAATAAAAAAAGCATATAATATGTCAAGAGAGGAATCACAATATTATAAGGCACTAAAAATACCAGTAAGGGTTATTGAAACAGAAAGCAAGCCAAAAAATCAATTTGGAGGCAAGGCCATTGTTTTATTTTTATGTTTGTTTTTAATTTTAGGACAGATTCAAATCCTTTCTGCTTTTGAAGCGCATATTATAAATGTGACTGCCACTATTATTAATGATGTTCCTGCGAGCGATCCGCCAGGCGGTCAGTTTTGCAATGAAGATATAGTTACAGCCGAGCTGACAATAAGCTTGTCTGACAGCATTATTTGGTACACCTTAGACGGCACTGATCCAATTTGCTATAACAGCAATGGCCAGGGGTATGTGGATCCCATTGTCCTGCCAGAAGGCATAACTGTTTTAAAGGCAAGATCCTGCCACGACGCACAGCAGAGCATTATTATTTCCTGGACTTTTGATATTTCTTCTGAATATTGCGAACCCTCGCCAAACGATTGTATGAAAATTAATGAAGTGTATTATCATCCTGACCCAGAGCATCAGGGCAAGCCAAACGAAGAAAAGTTTGAATGGATTGAACTTTACAATAATTGCGAGGAAACAGTAAATTTAAAGGACTGGTATATTGAAGATAATAGCGGCGGCCAGGAAATTATCCATCAGAATTATCCAATTGATCCGCACGAGTTTGTAATAATAGCTGCCAATGCCGCTGTCTGGAATACTTATTGGGATATAATTCCAGCAAATGCAATTAAAATTGCTTTGGGCGGCAATATGATGTTTGACGGCTTGGATAATGACGGCGACAGAGTATTTTTATACGATAATAATGGCAATGAAATAGACGCTGTCAGCTGGGGGACTGATGATTCTGCTTTTGTTCCTCCAGTTGATGATGTTGACGAAGGCCATTCTATTGCCAGAAATCCTTTAGCCCATGACACTGATACAGCAGATGACTGGGAAGATTTACCAAGCCCGAATCCAGGAACTAATCCTCATTCTTTTCAAATGATCATAGTTGATTTGCCAGATATTGACCCGTTGAATATTAATCCTATTGAAACAGTCACATTAGAAGAAGATGGAATTGGACTGCCAGATATTGATCCTATTGGGACAAGTACGCCAGCAATGGATGGAATTGGAATTGATCCTGTTGAAACAACCACTTCTGCGCAAGACGGCATAAATTAAAAATATCGAAGTTGGACTTCGATAGAATTTCAACCCAGCGAGGACAGACCTCGCTGGGTTTTGTATTGACAAAGATTGATAAATTGTGTTATATTCAGCTAATATAGTATTTTTAAAATTTAGGAGGTGAAAAAGAGAAAAATGAACGTAAAAAGAAGCAAAGGAATAATTGGAATGGTATTGATAGTAGTGATATTAGCTCTTTCGCTTACAGCGGTTTCAGCAAGTGAAGTTCAAATCGAGAAGATGCAACAGGTCAGTTCTGCAAATGGATGTTTAGCCATTATTGAAGTGCATGATTGCGGCACAGACGCACTTATTACCAATGCTGAAGTAGTCTGGGATGACGGTAATATTACATATACAGATGAGAACGGAAGGACAAGTCAACGAGTGTCAACAGGATGGCATACGGTCAACATTTCAAAGCTTAGTCCGGGCGAAAACGAGTGTTACGATAGTTTTTCAGTGGACTTTTACTGCTATTCTTGCGGCAATACAGTAATGGTAAAGGTTTGCTTGGATAGCTGTCCCTGCCCGCCAGTTTCAGTGCCGGCATTATCGCCGATCGGAATAGTATTATTGGTCTCATTGCTAGGACTATGTAGTTTAGTCGTAATGAGACGGCAGAAGCAAAAGTAAAAAACAAAAACCCTTAGCAATATATTTAGCTAAGGGCCCTTTTTTTATCAAACACAGCGAGGTCTGTCCTCGCCCCCACACCAAAAGTTTTGGTGGGGGGCTCGTAGTGTTTTAGAGATTTTTTTCTTTGAAACTTCCAAGACTTTGAAAATCTCAAAGAAAAAAAGAAAAAATAGAAGGAAGGTTTTATTTTTTTGTTGTTTTAGTCGTTTTTACGATAATTCTAGGATGACTTTTGGGCACACTGGATATATCATGTCGTTTTCACCCTCTACTACTTCCAGTTGTATATTGCTAAAGCTGATTGTCCAGTTTCCAATTTCGCAGGACTCTCCTAGCGACAGGGTTTTAATTGCCGTGGCGTTTTCTCTCTCACTTACACCAAGTATCACTTCGGTTCCTCTATCGTCTAGCCAAATTTGGAAAGCCGCTGTTTTCTCCCCGTAGAATTGGAAATATTCTGTGATGTTGAATGGTTTAATAGTTCTAAGTAATCTTTCTGGATCCATCTGATAATTGTCTCTGAACCACTCCTTGGAGACAACTATATTGTTGACTCTGACTTGTTTTCCATCACAGACGAAACCTTCCCCAGGTCTCAACTCTTCTATAAATGGCCCTTCGACTGTTTCGTTTAATATTGTATCCTGTGATGGCTGCTGAGTAGTTAGTACTAACACGAATATTGCTAATAGAATCACCAAAGTTATTACTAGAATCCTCCAAATTATTTTATCCATATCCATTTTTCTTTTCACCTCCGTGGGCAGGAAACTATTTTGATTTCCTATCCATAGAGGTGAAAATTTCCTCTTCCTTCTATTTTTATATTACAAAGAACTACTTATAATATAGCATACGATTTATATTTTGTCAAGAAAACACAGCGAGGTCTGTCCTCGCCCCCACACCAAAAGTTTTGGTGGGGGGCTCGTAGTGTTTTAGAGATTTATTTGATAAACTTTTGAG
Organism: Candidatus Parcubacteria bacterium; assembly: GCA_023131895.1. NCBI lineage: Bacteria > Candidatus Parcubacteria > Candidatus Parcubacteria bacterium. Next base: position 113,015 of record JAGLYZ010000002.1, on the reverse strand, counting down.
CTGTTGAGAAGCCAGATTGTTTTTCCATTTTCAGATACGATGAAATCTTTTAAGTTGTCAAATTTTTCACTAAAAAACTGCTTGATAATATCTCCAGTTTTATTGATGATGATTACTCGCTTTTCTTCGGGCTCTAAAAGATAAATATAAGATAGGGCAGGGGAGGTGTGAATTTTTTCAAGTTTCTCAATGTCTGGAAAAATATTTAGTTCTAATGTTTCCTGCCATTTGCCTGCATAATAACGGTCAATTTTATTATCTTTGTTTATAATCCAAATGCTTCCGTCAATTGCCATTGCTCTGGCATTAATTAATTTTTCTGATTTTCCCCAGATTTTTCCTTGTTTTATTATTTCACCAGCTGCAGGATTTAAAGAATAAACTTTTGAACGATAAATAATTTCTTCAGCGCCAAAATCTTTTTCTTCAAAATCATTTGACAGCAGAGGCTCTTTAATTTCTTCTATTTTATTTAAAATATATAACTGTTCTTCAATTGATTCTTTCAAAACCAGAGCTTCGTCTTTTAGAATAAAGCGCGTTTCAGTAAGGGATATTGTGTTTTTCCGCGCTTCCAGCAATAAGATATTAGCCTTTTCTTCATCTTTGAAAATTAAGAAATTTTCAGCTTGCTCTATTTTTTCTTTTATTTCTTCCAATGACTGGTTTGCCATTTGAATTTTTTTATCTTTTTCATTTTTGAAAATCATAGAGCCGACTGCCAATATTAGGATTAAAAGGAAAACCAGGATTAGTTTTTTGCTGAAAATAACTGTTCTGAATTTTGCTTTAAACTCTTTCCATGCCTCTGAAATTCTTTGAGGCGTTTTTCTAATTTTTTCTGGAAGAGCAATCAGGAAAGCAATTATTGATTTAAAAAATATTAAAATAGAATTAATCTTACCAAAAGAAGGTTTTTTTAACTTAGTTAGTAAATTAAGATTAAATGATTTTTGGAAAGCATTTCTTTTGAAAATTTTAACAGCACTGGGTCTCAAAATTATTAAAAGAAAAATTCCAGAGATTTTAGATAAAGCTTTTTTGTGTTCTTTTAAAAGCTTGTTGATTTCTTTTTTCTTTTGGACAGAGCTTATTTTTTCTATAAGATTGTTATCTTCAAAAAAATCAAGGACTTGTTCTGTAAAGACCATAGCCTTATCATTTTGCAGTAATTCACCAGAGGTAATATTTTCAATAGTTCTTGAAGGTTTTTGACTGATCTCTTGTATTTCTTTTTCTCTGGAAATAATAGCCTTAATATTGCCTTTTTTACTAAGATGAATTTGCCATTGGTTAGATATGGCAAAGACAGCCAAGTTAATTTTTTCTAAAAGTTCAATATCTCCATATTCCCCAGCTTTTCTAAGAAGAAATTCATTTGCTTTTTTAAGGGCTTTTTTAAAGTTTTTTTCCGGCGTCTGCGAAGAATCAGAGTAATATTCCTGTTTTATAACAGAAGCCAGATCATTTAATAATTGAGAAGCATTAATAGCAGTATCTTGAATTTCAGCGACAATGTATAAGTTTCCCAGTTTTTCTTCCTGCTCATTTTCCGGCTCATAACAAAAACTGTCACAGATTTTCTCTTTTTTTATTTTGGGATTAAATTGGAATTCCAAGGTATCCACACTTTTATTATATTCTTTTTTCTGCTAAAATAAAACAATGGGCGTGTAGCTCAATTGGTTAGAGCATTGCATTCACATTGCAAAGGTCTGTGGTTCGAATCCGCACACGCCCACATTATCCAAATTTAGACGAGTGAACAAGAGGTCAGAGGTTCAAATCCTGCATCGTCCACTAACTAAAGCTATGTCAATTTTTTATAAAAATAAAAAAGGATTTACTCTTATTGAACTATTGGTTGTTATCGCTGTAATTGGAGTTTTATCTAGTATTGTTTTAGTTAGTTTAAGCGGAGCAAGAGACAGAGCGCGAGATGCTATCAGAAAAAGTGATATGAGTCAAATTAGAAAAGCCTTAGAGGTATATTGGTCTACTTATGAACATTATCCTCCAGAAGGTTTATGTTGTGATACAAGCGTTGGAGCTAATCCGATTGCGGATTACTGTTGGGTGGGTTGTCAAAGTAATCCACCCGGTGATTACTGGGACGCTAATAGTGACCTTCAAGATTTAGTTACTGCTGATATAACATCTGTAATTCCTGTTGATCCTATCAATGACGCTACTTATGGTTACTGGTATGAACCTGATAATATTGGTCAAGGTGTTCCTCCCTGCCAAGTAAATAGTTGTAGATATGTATTGTGTTGTAGATTAGAAACTGGAGGAAATTATTGTGTTCATAGTTTAGAGAAAGGATCTTAAAACTGAGATAAGATAAAATTAATTAGATCATATTCAATTAATATCCAAATTTTATTATTATGAACAATCAAAAAAATGAAAACGAAAAAATTGATTTGAGCCGATTTCCTATAGGAAAAAAAGAGCCGATTTCTGATTCGAAAAAATCTTTTAGTCCAAAAAATATTGGAGATTCTTTTGCTAAGATGGATGAGAAAAATAAGATTTATATAATAATCATTATAATTTCTTTTATTTTAATGGTTATTTTTTTGAGTTTATTTTTATCTAAAAAGAGTGAAAAAGGAGGAACTGTTGCTCCTGAATACGCTCCTCCGGCCGAGGAGGAAAATATGTTTTCTCAATAAAACTATGTCAATTTTTCATAAAAGTAAAAAAGGTTTTACTCTCATAGAACTGTTGGTTGTTATTGCTATTATTGGAGTTTTATCAAGTATTGTTTTAGTTAGTTTAAGCGGAGCAAGAGACAGAGCGCGAGATGCTGTCAGACAAAGTGATATGAGTCAAATTAGAAAAGCCTTAGAGGTATATTATGCTAATCACGAACACTATCCTAGTACAGGGAGTATTACAACTACATATTGTGATCTTGGTTGTACAGGTGTATGTGGACACGCTAGTGCTCGTGAAAAATGGATACCGGATTTAGTAGAAAATGGTTATTTTGCCGAATTACCTCGTGATCCTAATCCTAAAGATCAAGCCAGAGGGTCTAGTAATAAAGCTGCTTGTTATATGTATGCTAGCGATGGAAATAAATATATTTTAAGCGCTTGGGCTACTGTAGAGAGTGGTCCTATAAATGTAAATCATGGTTTTTATAGCAGAGCAGGATTTAGAGAGGTTAGTATTTGTGATCAATTTTATCTTTGTGATCATCCTAATATAGGTAATCCAGCTTGGGGAGATTATTATAGATATTCATATACAATCACTAGTGATAATTTTGGTTGTAGCTGGTAATTTTATTTTTATGTCAAATATTATTGTTCAATATCTACAATGGCATTTTGTTGGCCAGGTCAAGGCGATTTTAAGGGCTTTTTCTCGAGGGAAAGATTTAGTTTTTAAAGAAGTGGTAAATAAAATCCATGTATATTTATCTTGATGAATCATATAATCTAAAAGACAGAGAAAAGAAGCAGTTTATTAGCATCAACGGTTTTGCAGTTTTACTTGAGTTTGCTGATTTTATCTCTAATATTTTTTATCGAGCTTATATTGAAGACAATGAAAAGTTTTTTGAGAATCTAAAATTCAAGATGGTCCAAATAAAAAATCCGCTGAAATAGCGGATAGAAGCCTTTTAGGACTGTTCTGGTTTCACTGGGATATTCCTAAAATGAGAATGCCCTTCGCCAGACTTTACCTTCAGGACTTACTCTATTATCATTATAGTAATACAAGAATCCTTGTCAAGAGCTTTAATACATTTCTCAAATTATCTCCAAGTGGTATAATAATAAAACTATGTCAATTTTTTATAAAAATAAAAAAGGATTTACTCTCATAGAACTGTTGGTTGTTATTGCTATTATTGGAGTTTTATCAGGTATTGTATTAGTAAGTTTAAGCGGAGCAAGAGACAGAGCAAGGATCGCTCGAGCTCTGCAATTTTCAGATTCACTTAGAGGAGGATTACAACATTCAATAATCAGCTGGTGGAAATTTAATGAGAATGCGGGAAATAAAGCTTATGATGATTGGGGAGGTAATGATGTAAACTTAAGTGGAAGTTGGGTAGAAGGTATTCAAAATTCCGCTTATCAATTTGCAGGAGTCGGTTGGGTCACAACAAATTTTGGAAAAGGTATTGGAGAAGGGGTAACTTATGAGTTTTGGTTTCGATTACCAAATACTAGCGATCTTTCAGGAACTTTCTTTTGCACAGAGGATGTTTCAAATACTTCTTTGGAAGATAATTTGGGTCAAACAAATTACGGTAATAAAGGATGTGGCGTTTCTTGGGGAAACTCAAAATTTAATATTTCAGATACAAAATGGCACCATTTTGCTTTTAGTAAATCTTCTGATTCCAAACTATGTTTAGACGGAAAATGTACCAATTTGGGGGATGCTACAAGTAATATTCCTAATATAAAAAGGATAGAATTTAATGGTGGCTGTGGTTGTGGATATGGAAACTTTTCTCAAGGAATAATTATTGACGAACTCCGTATTTATAGTGAAGGTTTTTAAAATTATATGTCCAATATCTTATTTCAATATCTACAATGGCATTTTGTTGGCCAGGTGAAAGCAATTTTAAGGGCTTGGAGGAATTTTTTGAGCTTTAGTCTAAACTTCTGCGGGAAGCCATCCCGCAGAATAAATCAATAATAATTTATGTCAATTTTTTATAAAAATAAAAAAGGATTTACTCTTATTGAATTATTAGTTGTTATTTCGGTTATTGGAGTTTTATCTAGTATTGTTTTAGTTAGCTTGGAGAGTGCAAGGGAAAGGGCACGTATAGCAAAAGCTGAAAGTATGATTGAGCAGTTGCATAAAATTATTTTAATAAATCATCTAAATTCAGATGGTATTTCTCCTTCGCCTTCTAATACTGCTATAGGCACAGGATGTATATATTGGGGTCCTGGGACTGTTGTAGGATTTGTTAATAATTCTGGCAATTATTATGCTAATTGGATGGGTCCTTATATTTCAGAAGTTCCCAAGGATCCATGGGGTAATTGTTATGTTATGGATGGTCCAGTTGGAGAGGGTTGTCCTGCAAGTTATGGTTCAATGATATGTTCTTCTGGTCCAAACGGAAGTTTTGCTGGGGTTGACTATCCCTGGAATCTTCCACCAGGACAGGGGGACAATATATGTAAAGAATTTTTATGTCCTTAAAAAGTATGAACAATCAAGAAGACGAAAACGAAAAAATTGATTTGAGCCGATTTCCTATAGAAAAAAAAGAGCCGATTTCTGATTCGAAAAAATCTTTTAGTCCAAAAAATATTGGAGATTCTTTTGCTAAGATGGATGAGAAAAATAAGATTTATATAATAATCATTATAATTTCTTTTATTTTAATGGTTATTTTTTTGAGTTTATTTTTATCTAAAAAGAGTGGAAAAGGAGGAACTGTTGCTCCTGAATACGCTCCTCCGGCTGAAGAGAATATATAATTATCAATTATCAATTCTATATGTCAATTTTTCATAAAAGTAAAAAAGGTTTTACTCTCATAGAACTGTTGGTTGTTATTGCTATTATTGGAGTTTTATCAATTATTGTTTTAATTAGTTTAAGCGGAGCAAAAGAGAGAGCAAGAATTGCTAAAATACTGCCTTTTAGCGCTACTATCTACCATGGCTTTGGAGCTTATGCAGTAGGTGTTTGGAATTTTAATGAAGGGATAGATAATACTTGCACAAACGCTAATCCTGATGCTGGCGGAAACGACTTCTGCGATTCTTCAGGAAATGGAAATCATTGTGAAAATTACGGCACTGCAAGACAGTTAGAGGTTAGCCACAATAATGTTTTAGGAGATTCTTTATTCTTTGATGGCAGTGCTTATGTTGATTGCGGAAGCCACGAAAGTTTAGATATCACTAATGCACTCACAATTGAGGCGTGGGTTTATTACAATGGCAATGGTGTTATTCTTAGTAATGGTGGATGGCATATGTGTGGAAATGGATATTATCTATCTTGGTTTGATCCAGAAATAGTAGCAAGATTAAGTAAGGGTTGTCATCAGCCAATACTTAGAAACCCCGCACCTAGTAAAAATGCATGGCATCATATTGTCCTTACATGGGACATAGATTCAAAAACAGAGAAAATGTATATAGATAGTATTCAAGCGCCGAATGTTGTGACGTTCAATGGTCCTATTGGAACTTCATCTCGTAATTTAAATATTGGAAGGGATCCTCAGTTCCATTGGAAGTTTAAGGGCACAATCGACGAGGTCAGGATTTATAAAGAAGCGTTAAGTTCTGCAGAAATCAAAAAGCATTATGCTGAAGGAGCGGAAAAGCGCGGAATAGTATTAAATAATTTTTAAATTTTATATGTCTAATATTATTATTCAATATCTACAATGGCATTTTGTTGGCCAGGTGAAAGCAATTTTAAGGGCTTGGAGGAATTTTTTGAGGTTTAGTCTAAACTTTTTTTCCATTTCTTTACTTTTGAGAACTTTTTGTTCGCCATGGAGAAGATATAGATACGCTTATCCAAAAGCTTTTGATTTGAGAAAATATTTTGATGCCTTAACTTTTAATGCTATTTCCAGAGTAATTGGTATGATAATGAGAACGGCTTTAATTATTATCGGCGTTATAGCCGCATTTTTTATTTTTTGCGCCGGTTTTTTAATTCTTTTATTCTGGCTGTTTTTGCCAGTTATTTTAATTATTTTATTTTTCTATGGCATCAAGCTTTTATTTTAATTTAAAACAGGCAAAGATTTTTCAGGCAGTCAAATGGGCAAGGCATCCGATTTTTGGATGGTCTGGGTTTTTGAAGAGACTGTTTTTGTTTCTTTTTATCGGTTTTGCTTTTCTCTTTTTAGCGACTTTTTTATCTAATAATGTTTTACTTGGCTTGTCTTTGATTTTCTTCTCTTTCTATTTTTGGTTTTTAATTGTTGAAGAATTTTTTAACTTAAAGCTGGCTCAGCCAGAATTGGAAGCAGAGCTGAAGAAAATTGCTTTAAGGCCGGGGAAAAATAATTTAGCAGAATTTTTAAGTTTTGAATCAGCTAGGGCGGTTTGGAATGCCTTAAAATGGACTAAAAGAAAAAAAACATTTGAACTGGACTCTACTGCTCTTTTTTATTATCTGATTCTTGGCAATGAAAATTTAAATTTTATTTTTTACAGAGCATTAATAAATATTAAAGAAGTTAAAAAAGCGCTAAAAGAATATCTACAGAAAGATTTAATTAAAGCTCCTTTAATGGAAAGACTTAAAGCAAGGCAGGAGCTTTATTCAGATGATTTCCAAGAAACTATTATTGAATCTTTAAAAATAGCCAAGGCAAGAGGGCATCAAAGAATAGAGATATTTGATTTAACAACCGCTTTAAGCAAAGCCAATCCTATTTTCCGGGAGATTTTGATAAAATCAGAGCTTAAATCAGAAGATATTGAGAATTTAACTGATTGGCTGGAAAGAATAGAAAGAAAAGCAAATAAAAGAAAAAGATTTTGGGATTTAACAAATTTAAATAAAAAAGGGTCTTTTGCCAAGGACTGGTGCGCTGGTTATACAATTACTTTAGATAAGTATTCTTTTGACTGGACAAGCGCAATGGCAGCAGACGGCTTTGGAGAAATTGTTGGCCATAGCAATGAAGTGTTTGGATTGGAAAGAATCCTTTCACGCCTGGAAATTAATAATGCTTTATTGGTAGGCAGGCCGGGCATCGGCAGAAAAAACATTGTTCAGGCATTAACTAAAAAAAGTTTTTTCAACGAAAGCCTGCCTCAGATAAATTATAAGCGGGTAGTTGAATTAAATCTTCCTTCATTATTAAGCAGGATTGACAGCTTTGAAGAAGTAGAATTTGTTTTAAACAGAATTTTTGAAGAAGTTGTTTCTGCCGGCAATATTATTTTAATTATTGACGAATTCCATAATTTTGTCAGCAGCCAGTCCAAGCCTGGAGTGATAGATATTTCAGGCATTCTTTCTCCGTTTCTACGTCTGCCACAGCTGCAGATTATAGCCATAACTACTTTTGCCGGCTTGCATAAAAACATTGAGAAAAATTCTTCTTTAATCGGCCTTTTTGAAAAAGTTGAGGTTTCAGAGATTTCAGAAAAAGAAACCATTACGGTCTTGGAAAGGATGGTTCCTTTCTTAGAAAAAAAATACAAGAAGTTTATCAGTTATCCGGTTTTAAAAACAATAGTTTCTTATTCCAGCCGTTATCTTCCAGCTGCGCCTTTTCCTAAAAAAGCCATTGATTTATTGGATGAAATTATGATTTATACATCCAGCCAGCGCAAAAAGGTTTTAGTTCTTCCTGAAGATGCGGCTAAGGTTGTTTCTGATAAAACGGAAATTCCAGTAGGCAAAGTTGAAGCTCAAGAAAGAAATATTCTGCTGAATTTAGAAAGCCTGCTCCATGAACGGATTATTAACCAGGAAACAGCAGTAAAAGAGGTTTCTTCAGCTTTGCGCAGGTCAAGAGTTGAAATCACCAAAAGAAAAAAGCCAATGGGCACATTCTTGTTTTTGGGCCCAACTGGCGTGGGCAAAACAGAAACCTCAAAAGCATTGAGTGCGATTTATTTTGGCGCTGAAGACAGAATGATCCGCTTGGATATGTCTGAATTTCAAGCCATTAAAGATATTCCCCGTTTAATCGGTTCAGCAGAGCAGGAAGGCATTTTAACCACTAAGGTGAGGGAAGACCCGTTTTCTTTAATCCTTTTAGATGAAATAGAAAAAGCCCATCCAAATATTTTAAATCTGTTTTTACAGGTTTTAGATGAAGGGCATATTACTGACGGATTGGGAAGAAAAGTTCTCTTTTCCAACAGCATCATTATTGCGACAAGTAATGCCGGCGCAGAAGTTATTTGGAAAGACATTAAAAAAGATAAGCAATTAAATATTATTAAAGAGGATCTATTAGCGCTTTTGTTTAAAAGAAGGAAATTCAGGCCGGAGTTTATTAATAGGTTTGATGCTGTGGTTGTTTTCAAGCCGCTAACAAAAGAAAATCTTTTAGACATTTCAGAGCTGATGCTTAATAAAATAAAGAAGAACCTCAAAGAAGAGAAGGGGATTGACCTTGTAATCACAAATGAATTAAAGAAAAGGATTGTTGATTTGGGTTATAGCCCTGCTTTTGGAGCTCGTGAAATGCGCCGGGTAATTGCTGATATGGTGGAAAATCTTTTGGCTATTTCATTGTTAAAAAAAGAGATCAAAAGAGGGGATAAAATAAGCATTGACCATGAAGGTTTTGAGATAGTTCATCAGAAATAATATGGAGAATAAGAGTTTTAGAATTTTTTTTATTTTTTTATTGTTATTGCTAATCCTTATTTTTCCGCAGGATATATTTGCTAAAAATTTTTTAGATGAAGCTAAAGATTTTTTTAATTTAATTAAGGAAATTAATAATAAAGATTTTCAAAAAAGGCAGAAGGCGTTAGAAAAATCAAGCGATATCAAAGGAATTTATTTGACCCAATATACAGCTAACTCAAAATCTGCTTGGGCAGTTAACAAACGAAAAGAAGTAAAAGAACTTTTAATTAACACAGAGCTTAATGGAGTGGTTATTGATGTTAAAGAAGTTTCAGGCATACGTTTTTCTGATACACTGGGAGTGTTCATAGATGAACTTCATAAGTATGACTTTTGGGTTATTGCTCGGGTTGTGGCGTGCCGTGATTCATCAATGATAAATATCAAACCAGAATGGTATCTTAAGAATTCTTCTAGCTCTCTTTGGCAGGACGATGCTGGCTATTTTTGGCTGGATCCAGCCTGCCCTGAAGTTCAGGGCTATATTTCTGCTGTAAGCCGGAAAGCCATTGATGCTGGTTTTGATGAAATCCAGTTTGATTATCTTCGTTTTCCAGACAGGGGAGCATTAGAAAAAATTGTTTATCCTTGCCATAATAAGGAAAGAAAAAAGAGAGAATCAATCAATGATTTTTATTCAGTTCTTTCAGAAGATATAAGAGATTATAAAAATGATATTATTATTTCCATTGACCTTTTTGGCTTAGTGGCTCAATATTTTAATATTTCAGGAACAGGACAGAATATTTCAGATACTTTAGGCAAGTTTGATTATATTTCATTTATGCTTTATCCCAGCCATTTTTTTCATGGCTTTGTTGTTAAAAAAGATCTAAAAAGAAATCTGCCGGCTCTTTATTTTTCTTCGCCGTCCAATTATCCTTATGAAGTTGTACACAGAACGGTTTTAAATGCTTCTGACTATATCTCTTCTTTTTATCCTAAACCAACAGCAAGACCTTCTCAATATAAAAAAAGCCAATCTTTTATGTTTTTCTTGAATTATTTATTTTCCGAGTATAATATTTTTCTTGATGAAAAGAAAAAAAACAAAAGCAAAATTCGTCCATGGCTCCAGGACTTTGACTTAAAAAAAGACAGCCAGAAAGGAATTTATTATAATGCTGAAAAAGTTAGGGCGCAAATCAAAGCAACCGAGGATGCTGGAGTTTCTGGCTGGCTGTTATGGAATCCGTGGAATGTGTACACTATTGAAGCACTGAAACCATATTAAATTGAAAATTAAATCTGTGTCTCAAAAAATAATTATAACAATTTATTTCTCTCTTATTATAGCCGCATCAATATTGTTTAGTTCACTCTATATCCAAGCATGGGATCCAACGTGGAATCCTTTCAGGCCTGATCCAAGCGTTGTTATAACTGAAATGGGCATTGAATTGGCTAAAGTAAAAACTTTTCATAGTGATGTTGATTTTGAGATTGGAATAAAAAAAGAGCAAGAATTTAATATCAATGGAAATATTAAAGCAGAAGCAGATATTACTAACCCTGAGAATGTAAAATCAGCAATAGAATTTAAATTTTTCTTTGCGGCTGAAGGAATGGAATTGTCATTGGATGGCGAGAGTAAAACCATAGATGATACTAACTATTTTAAACTTACTAGTATTCCAGCTTTTCCTGCCTTAGAGCCGTTTTTAGCAATGCTTGGTATGGATTTAGAGGATTTTAAAAATCAGTGGATTAAGATAGATCAAGAAAGCTTGGAGAAAATAGCCGGAGAAGAATATCAGCCGCCAGAAGAAGAGGAAAAAATGGAAGAATTTATAGTAGGGATAAAAGAAGTATTAGAGAAAGTAAAGATGTTTAAAGTGAAAGAGGAATTGGCAGACGAAGAAATCAATGGCCAGAAAGCGTATCATTATATGGTGGTTTTAGATTTAGATGATTTTTTTGAAAAAACTGGAGAAATAGGAGAAATACCAGCTGAAATATGGATTGGCAAAAAAGATAAATTGCCCTATAGGATTAAGCTTAAGAAAGAAATAGATATCAGCAAGTTTGACAAAACCCAAGATGGATTAATAGATATTAAATTAAATATAGAAATGTCTGATTTTAACCAGACAGCTAATATTGAAGCACCACAGAATTTTAAGACCATAGATGAACTATTGACAAATTATCAGTAGTATGTTATATTACTGGTAATGAAAACAAAACTTAATATCTATTATTTAAGCATAGATAAACAACTTGATATTATTGAGGAGCAAATTAGGGAAAAGATAAGAAAGACGCAAGAACTTGTTTGGTTTGATTTTAAAGAATATTTCAGCCACGAAGAACAATTAAAAATCATTGGTATTTTTGTTTTTGTTATAATGATAGGAATATCAACATTTTTTATTGTTGCCTTTGAATTAGCTGTTTTGTTTTTTCTTTTAACATTAGTAATTGAATATTTTCTATACAACAATATTAAGAATTTTATAGAAAGAGATAAAAGGATTGAGAAAATAAGAAATGAAATGCAGGAAATGAGAAATGACCTTTAAAATAAAGAAAGGAGGTGATTTAAAAAAGATGCCTACTGAAGTAGAAATAGAGGAAGGAGATATGATATTATCTGACGGAGCGACAAAAAGTATGGTGGTAAAAATTTCTCGAGACAAGAAATATGTGGCACTGGTGAGAGTACTGCCATACGAAGAAGTAGGAAAAATGAAAAAAATATAAAATAGGAAGTGGTTTTTTACACTTCCTCCTTTTTTTTGAACTGTGGATTATCTGTGGAAAAGTTAATGGTTTTAAGAGGGATTTAGGATATTTTAATGTATTTGACATCAATGTTAAAGTGGAGTATAAAGTAAGTGTAGTGGATGATTGTGGATAACTATGGGATAACTACCCAAAACTGTGGATAACTATGTTTATCGGCGAATATACATATTCAATAGACGAAAAAAAGAGATTGGCTATTCCGACAAAGTTTCGGCAGATTTTAGGCAGAAAGGCAGTTATCACCAAAGGACTGGACAACTGCCTTTTTCTTTATCCTTTAAAAGAATGGGAGAAGTTAGCGGAAAAACTAAGCAAGCTTCCTTTATCGCAGGCCGATGCCAGGGGATTTGCCAGGATAATGCTTGTTGGAGCTATGGATGTTAAAATAGATGGTTTAGGCAGGATTCTTATTCCTGATTATTTAAAAAGCTATGCCTGTTTTAAAAAAAAGATAGTTATTGCAGGACTATATAACAGGATTGAGATTTGGGATGAAAGCAAATGGAAAGAATATAGTCAAAAGACAGAAGCTGGAATAGGCGATATTGCTGAAAGATTAGGAGAATTAGGACTATAATTTTCAATTTAAATACCAATGCACATACCTGTTCTTCAAAAAGAAGTTATCAAATATCTGCAAGTGAAGACGAATGAGAATTTTATAGACGCAACACTTGGGGGAGCTGGTCACAGTTTAGCCATTTTGGAAAGAAATAAGCCCAATGGAAAAGTATTAGGAATAGAAATAGACACACGGTTGTTTGAAACAGTTAAACAGAGAGATAGATTGGTTTTAGTTAATGATTCTTATGTAAATTTGAAAAAGATCGTTGAGAAATATAAATTTAAGCCTGCTGGAATTTTATTTGACTTGGGCTTTTCTTCCTGGCATATAGAAGAATCAGGAAAAGGATTTTCTTTTCAGAAAGATGAACCATTGATTATGCGTTATGATTCGCGCAAAGGATTGACTGCTCAAGAGATTTTGAACAAATGGCCAGAGAAAGAGATTGAAAAGATATTAATGGAATATGGCGAAGAAAAATTTTCAAAGAGAATAGCTAAAGAAATAGCAAAAGCAAGAAAAATAGAACCAATTAAAACAACTTTCCAGCTGAAAGAGATAATTATAAAAGCGGTTCCTAAAAATTATGAGAAAGGAAGAATTTTCCCGGCCACAAGAACTTTTCAGGCGTTAAGGATTGCAGTTAATCAGGAATTAGAAAACATCAGAAATGTTTTACCTCAAGCATTAGAAATTTTACAACCAGAAGGAAGGATAGTAATTATTTCTTTTCATTCTTTGGAAGATAGAATAGTTAAAAAAATTTTTAAAGAAAAAGCTAAAAAAGGCCGGATTAAAATACTAACTAAAAAACCAATCAGACCAACAGACGATGAAATAAGGATAAATCCTCGTTCAAGGTCGGCTCGCTTGCGGGCAGCAATAAAAATATGAACAGTAAAATTAATTTAATAACATTTTCTAAATTACTTTTGTCTTTTTGTATTATTCTAATGATTTCTTTAAGTATTTCTTATATAATTCAGATTAATGGCACAACAAATGAGTCCAATCTTATTTTAAACTGTCAGCAGGATATTAAAGAGCTTTCACAGCAGAATAAAAACTTGGAAATAGGGCTTTTCCAAGGCGATTCATTAGAGAATATTGAATTATTAGCTAAAGAATTGAATTATGAGAAAGTAGGAAGGATTGGTTATATTAAGATTTTAGAAAGCACAGCAATAGCCAAATGAAACATACTAACATATAAACAAAATGTTAAAATGCTTAAATGTTAAAATGTTAAAATGAAACACTGGCGTATAAATATAATTTTTTTTCTTTTTTTATTATTTGGAGCGGTTGTAATAGGCCGCTTGTTTTATATCCAAATTTCAAACCATGATTTTTATAAAGCATTGGCCCAGGGACAGCAGAAGTTTTTTGCCGAGATTGAAGGAGAAAGGGGAGAGATTTATCTCCAAGACAGAAAAGGATCCTTATATCCTTTAGCTGTTAATAAGAGCTGGCAAATGGTTTATGTCTGCCCTCCAGAAGTAAAAGAAAAGCAAGAAACATCTCAAAAACTGGCGGAAATTCTTGGATTAGAGGCAGAATTAGTTTTAGAAAAGCTAAATCAAGAAGACAGTTTTTTTCAGCTCATAAAAAATAAATTATCTGAAGAAGAAGTGTCTATGTTAAAAGAATTAGAAATCAAAGGCATTTATCTTAAAGAATTTTTAGGAAGATATTATCCCCAAGAATCATTAGCCTCTCAAGTTGTTGGTTTTTTAGGCGGACAGGGCACAGGCCAATACGGTTTAGAAGGTTATTATGACAGCACTTTAAGGGGAGAAGAGAAGTTTCAAGAAGGAGGAAGAAACGCGTGGATTGATTTGTTTTTACCTTCAAGAGACGAACCGCAAAAGGGTTCTGATATTGTTTTAACTATTGATTATCATATCCAGTCAATGGCAGAGAAATTGTTGAGAGACGCAAAACAAGGACTGGATATTGAATCAGGTCAGATTATAGTTATAGAGCCATTTTCAGGAGAGATTTTAGCTATGGCTAATTTGCCTGGATTTAATCCTAATTACTATTTTCAGGAAGAGCAGGAAAGTTTTCAAAACAGCGCTATTTATTGGCTTTTTGAACCGGGCTCAATTTTTAAAGCCATTACTATGTCAGCCGCTCTTGATGCAGGGAAAATAACTCCACAGACCACTTATATTGATAAGGGCCAGCTTGAAATTAGTGATTATACTATTTATAACTATGATAAAGGGGTATGGGGCGAGAAAACAATGACAGAAGTATTAGAGAAATCAATAAATACTGGAGCTGTATTTGTTGAAGAGCAGATAGGGCATAAAGATTTTTTAAAGTATATTGAAAAATTCGGCATTTTTGAACTTACAGGCATTGATTTGCAGGAAGAAACTTTTTCCCAAAACAAAGAGTTGAAAAAAGGTTATGAAATAGGTTTTGCCACTGCTTCTTTTGGCCAGGGTATAGAAATGACCCCTATTCAGATAGTCAGGGCTTACTGCGCTATTATTAATGGCGGGAACCTAGTAAATCCTTACGTTATAGAAAGAATAAGTGATGGAAAGCAAATTATATCTTCTAATGCTTCTTCTAAGGCTACAGCTATGTTAGTGAGCGTGGTAGAGCATGGTTATGCTAAAACTGCCAGAGTTCCAGGATATTATATTGGCGGAAAAACAGGCACTGCCCAGGTCTCTTGGGCGTCTCTTGGTTTTGATAAAAAGGGTTATTCAGATAAGACATGGCAGACATTTGTAGGATTTGGACCTGCTTTTGACCCCAGATTCCTTATTTTAGTAAAGCTTGATAATCCTAAAACAAAAACAGCAGAGTATTCTGCTGTGCCTGTTTTCCAAGAATTGGCAAAATATATTATTGATTATTACGAAATCCCGCCTGATTACGAATAGCAGTTGAACCTCAATAGATTTTGTGATAAAAAGAAAATATAAACGGCCCTGTCGTCTAGCTTGGTCTAGGACGTCAGATTCTCAATCTGGTAACACGGGTTCAAATCCCGTCAGGGCCACAAGAGCCACCGAGAACTGTTCTCGGTAGTTATTTCGTCCTGTGGATAACTGGTATTGACAAGTTTTTTGTTTAATCTATCATTTGATTATGAGAGATTTTACAAAGGTAGTCGGCTTGTTTTCTCTCTGATAAAATAATAAACTAATTAAAAAAATGACAACAGAATTTTTAATGCAGGAAGAGACAGAAACAGAAGAAGGAGAAGCTAAAGAAGGAGGAACAGAAGAAAAAAAAGAAGAATCTGAAGAGTAAAATAATTAAAGAAAAAGAGGGATTAATCAATCCCTCTTTTTCTTTACTTTATTTCTAAATATAAATTGCTATAGCAAATCAGAAATTTGGTATATCAAACTAAAGTTTGTTATAATAGAGTAATGTCTAAAAAAAGCTGGCATAATTTTTCTATCCAGGAAGTTGTTAAAATTTTAGAAACTGATGAAGAGACAGGTCTGTCTAATGAAGAAGTAGTTGAGAGGCGAAAAAAAATTGGACTAAACAGGCTTCCTGAAGAAAAACATCTATCTAAGGCAGGGATATTTTTTGAGCAGTTTAAAAGCCCTTTAATTTATATTTTAGTGTTTGCTGGAATTGGCACTGCTGTTTTCAAACTTTATACTGACAGTATTGTTATTATGGCTGCTATTATTTTTAATACTGTTATCGGCTATTTTCAGGAAAACAAGGCGTCTAAAGCGTTAAGAGAATTGAAAAAAATAGTTAAGATAAAAGCCAAAGTAATCAGAGAAGGCAGAGAAAGAAGGCTTGACGCTGAATATCTTGTGCCAGGAGATATTATTGTTTTGTCTGCTGGAGACAAGGTGCCGGCTGACGGCCGTTTAATCCAGAATTACGGACTCAAAATAAATGAATCGCCCTTAACTGGCGAGTGGCTGCGAGCTAAAAAAACAACAGATATTTTGCCTAAAAAAACTTCAGTAGCTGACAGGGATAATATGGTATATATGGGTTGCGTGATAGAAGGCGGGAAAGGCAAAGCAGTAATTACTGAAATTGGCAAAGATACAGAAATAGGCAGGGTAGCTGATTTAATAAAAGAAACTAAAGAAGAAAAAACGCCTCTCCAGAAAAGGATAGCTGTTTTGAGTAAGAAAATCGGGCTGATTGTTACTATTTTTGCTGTCTATATTTTTTTAGCAGGTTTGCTTAAGGGTCAAGGCGCTTTAGAGATGTTTGAAGTGGCTGTGGCTGTGGCTGTGGCTGCTATTCCAGAAGGGCTTCCGATTGCTGTAACTGTGATTTTAGCCCTTGGAATGATGAGAATTCTGAAAAGAAAAGGCCTTGTAAGGAAGTTAGTAGCGGCAGAAACATTAGGGAGCACTTCTATTATTGCCACTGACAAAACATTGACTCTGACTGAGGGGAGGATGGAAGTGGCAGAAATTATTAGTTCTGATAAAAAAACAAAGGCATTGTCTTTAAAAGCCGCTGTTTTATGCAGTGAGGCATTTATAGAAAATCCTGAAGATCTTTATCCTGTTTGGCAGATTCAGGGCGAGCCCACTGATAAAGCGTTTATTTCAGCTGGCGCAAAACTTGGTCTTGAAAAGCCAAGCTTGGAGAAAGAGTATTTAGAAATTGACGAGATTACTTTTAATCCTGAAAACAAATTTATTGCCAGTTTGCGCCAGGAAAACAAAAAAGGGAATATTTTGTATGTTTCAGGCGCGCCTGAAAAAATAATTTCTCTTTCTTCTCATTTATTAATTAAAAACAGAAATAGACTGTTAAATGATAGATTAAAACAGAAATTAAATAAACAATTAGAAGAATTAACTGAAAAAGGGCTAAGAGTGGTAGCAACAGCACAGAAAAAAGTAAAAAGTAAAAATGAAAAAGGAAAAAGTTTGGAAGAGGAAGTCAAGGATTTAACTTTTTTAGGGTTTATTGCTCTTAAAGATCCTGTTAGAAAAGAGGCAAAAGAAGCAATAAGGATTTGTAAAAAGGCGGGTATGAGGCCAATGATTGTCACTGGAGACCATAAACTAACTGCTAAAGCAGTAGCTAAGGAGATAGGCTTTAGAATAAAAGAAAAAAATATTATAGAAGGCAAAGAATTAGATGAGCTTTCAGATGAAGAATTTGAAAGAAGAATCAAAGACATTCAAGTTTATGCCCGAGTTGAACCAAAACATAAATTGAGAATAATTCAGGCATGGCAGAGAAAAGGGGAAGTGGTGGCAATGACAGGAGACGGAATTAATGATGCTCCAGCTCTTAAAAAAGCTGATATTGGCATAGCCTTAGGTTCAGGCACTGATGTAGCAAAAGAAGTTTCAGATCTAATTTTATTAACAGATAATTTTAATATTATTGTAGCTACAATAGAAGAAGGAAGGGCGATAATGGATAATATTAGAAAAGTCATTACTTATCTGCTTTCAGGTTCTTTCACAGAGACCATTTTAATTGGAGTAAGTATTGTTTTAGGCCTGCCATTGCCTGTTATTGCTGTTCAAATATTATGGATAAATTTAATTGAAGATGGTTTGCCCAGCATAGCTTTAACTTTTGAGCCGAAAGAAAAGGACTTAATGAAGCGAAAACCGCAGGAAAAAGGCAGTTCTCTTTTAACAAATGAGATGAAGGCCTTGATTTTTATTATTGGAATTATTACAGATATTTTGCTTTTAACGCTGTTTTTTTGGCTTTTAAGATATTCTGGTTATAGCCATACGCATATTCAATCAATAATTTTTGCAGCTTTAGCTATTGATTCTCTTTTTTATATTTTTTCCTGCAAGAGTTTAAGAAGAAATATTTGGCATATAAATCTTTTTTCTAATAAGCTTTTAATTTTGAGCTGGATTGTTGGGTTAACAGCTTTGGTGGCTGCTTTATATGTTCCGGCTTTACAAACGCTTTTAAAGACTGTGCCGTTAAATTGGTATGACTGGAAATTGATTTTAGGAATAGGAATTTCTAATTTAATCTTGATTGAGGCAACGAAATGGTATTTTATAACTAAAAAAGCATGATTGGTTTTTATACTTTTATTTTTGTTTTTTCTTGTATAATTCTTCTTTGGTCAGGAAGGCTATTAGTTGAAGGATTGATTAGAATAGCCAGGTTTTTAAAATGGAAGGAATTTGTGGTTGCTTTTTTTGTTATGGCTTTTGCCGGCTCTGTTCCAAATCTTTTTGTCGGAATTAATTCAGCTCTTTACAAAATTCCTGAGCTTTCTTTTGGAGATGTAGTGGGAGGCAATGTTATTGATTTAACATTAGCAGTGGCTTTGGTTGTCTTAATTTCAAAAACGTTTATCCCTGCAAAAGGCCAGCTTATTCAAACTTCTTCAATTTTTACAATTGCTGTAGCTATTTTGCCAATAGTTTTAATTTTAGACGGGACATTAGGCAGGGGAGACGGAATTTTGTTAATTTTTGCTTTTATGTTTTATGTTTTCTGGCTCTTTTCTAAAAAAGAAAGATTTAAAAAAGTTTATAAAGAAGAAGAAAAAGAAGAAAAAAAAGATACTATTATAGGATTTAAGCTTTTTATAAAGAGCTTGACTACAGTCATTTTATCCCTGGTTTTACTGTTAGTAGCAGCAGAAGGAATAGTGAGGTCAGCTTCTTTTTTCGCGCAGAACTGGAATTTATCTTTGCCTTTAATCGGTATTTTAATTGTCGGCCTTGGAAACGCTTTGCCTGAAATACATTTTGCTATTATCTCTGCTAAAAGGGGGGAGACTGGAATGATTTTAGGCAATTTAATGGGCTCAATCATGGTGCCTGCTACTTTGGTCTTAGGAATTGTTGCTTTTATCTGTCCGATTGAAATAATTAATTTTTCTTCTTTTGCTGTTGCTCGATTTTTCTTAATTCTTTCAGCCTTGTTCTTTTTCTTCTGCGTTCGGACTGATAGCAAAATTACTAAAAAAGAAGCTCTGTTTCTATTAGGCATTTATATTACTTTTGTATTTTGTGAATTATTAACTCAATAATCTATGTTTTATTTTTATATTTTACTTTTTCTTGTTTCTTGTTTCTTGCTTTTCTTGTCTGGAAAGTGGCTTGTTGATGGATTAGTAAAAATGGCTTGTTTTTTAAAATTAAGGGAATTTGTCATTGCTTTTTTTATAGTGGCTGTTGCCGGCTCTGCGCCTAATTTTTTCTTTGGCATTCTATCTGCTTTTAAAGGAGTTCCTCAGCTTTCTTTTGGAGATACGCTTGGCGGCAATCTTCTTGACTTAACAGTTATTGTTGCCTTGTCTGCTTTTATTAGCAAGGGAATACCAGCTAGGAGCAAGATGGTTCAGTCATCAGCGGTCTTTACTTTCATTATTGCTCTTTTGCCTCTTTTTCTAATTTTTGACGGCGTTTTATCAAGAGGCGATGGAATGGTTTTGATTTCTGCTTTTATATTTTATGCTCTTTGGCTTTTCTCTAAAAAAGAAAGATTCAGCAAGACATATAATGGGAATAAAATTAGCGCAAAAAGTTTTAAAGATTTTTTTAAGGGCTTGGGGAAAGTAGCCTTTGGAATAATTATTTTACTCGCAGCCTCTAAAGGAATGGTAGAATCAGCTTATTATTTTGCAGAGACCTTTCATTTCTCTTTGGTTTTTATTGGAATGTTTATTATTGCCATTGGCAATGCTTTTCCAGAAGCGTATTTTACCATGCTTTCAGCCCGGCAAGGCCAGAATTGGATGCTTTTAGGCGATTTAATGGGTGTTGTTATAGTCGCCTCTACCTTAGTTTTAGGCATTGTAGCTATTATTTGTCCGATTGAAATCGTTAGTTTTTCTCCTTACGCTGTTGCTCGGTTTTTCTTAATTATGGCTGCTTTATTCTTTTTAATATTTGTCCGTTCTGACAGAAAAATTACCAAAAAAGAAGGACTATTTCTATTAGGAGTTTACATCCTTTTCATCATCACCGAGATCCTCGTAAAATAACACTGTCCGAGAACCGTTCTCGGACAGTTAAAAATAATATGCCAATTAAAAGGCCACCGTTAGTAAATGAAGAAATATACCATATTGTTATTCGAGCAGTTGAAGGAATGAATCTTTTTAGGAATGAAAAGGATTATTTTCGTTTTCTTCATAATTTATTTGAATTCAACGACGAAAATCCAATTGATTCAGGTTATCGTCACAAGACTGCTAAAACTTTGCCGAGAACAGTTCTCGGCAAAGTTATAAGAAAGAAAAGAGAGATATTGATACAGATTTTGGCGTTTTGTTTGATGCCAAATCATGTTCATTTATTAGTCAAACAAATTAGCGACAGCGGAATTAGTAAGTTTATGAGAAAAATTGGAGCAGGTTATGGAATCTATTATAATAAGAAATACGAAAGAAAGGGTCATGTTTTCGGGGGAAAATTTAGAGCAGTTCTTGTGAAAAATGATGAGCAATTAAAAACATTATTTGTTTATATCCATACGAATCCAGTGGCCATTATAGCTCCTAAATGGAAAGAACAAGGAATTAAAATTAAAAATTTGGAAGAAATTATTGAGTTTTTAGAAAGTTATAAATGGTCAAGTTATCCTGATTATTTAGGCAGGAAAAATTATCCTTCATTAACAAACAGAGAGTTATTAGCTAACTTAATGGGCAGTGTAGATAATAGCCGTCATTTTATTAAACAATGGCTTTTGCTCAAAAAACAAATGGCCGATTCCAATTTTAAAGAAATATTAATAAATTAATAAACACATCGAGGACAGACCTCGATGTGTTAGATTTATGAGGGAAAAATTTACGCCAAAAATTGAATATGGAAAAGAAAAAGAAATGACAGAAAAAAAAGAAGATATTTTTGAAGAAGGGCCGTTAACATCTGAAAATTTTGAGATTTATTATAATAATGAAATAAAAAACATTTTAGAAGATGGTGATGAGAAAAAATTTGATGAAGTGAAAGAATTTGTTGATAAGATATTGGGTTCAAAAAGAGATATGGCAAGCGAGAAATCAAAAATCTATTTATTTTCAGATAAAGAAAAATATTCCAAATTCTTAAAGGAAAATTTTCCAAATATATCCCCGGAATCGGCAACTTTTGATAAAGAGACAAAAAGTGTTTTTAAGTATGTATCTGTTCTAACTAAAGAGGAAATAGAAGAATATAAGGATTTATTACAAAAAAAGGGAATTTTTTTAAAAGAGATTGAAAACACTGCTCGTAGCGGTATATTTTCCGGAGTGGGTCATGAACTTGGGCATCTGCATCCTTTTTTTGGCGGAGTTGGTAATGAGGAATCAGAGAGTAAATGGGAGCAAGAAATGGTCTCTATTTTCATTGGAGAAAAAATTAGAACAAATTTTGGCAATAAGCGTTTTAGAAAATATCAATTTAAACAAGCTCAAAAAGAATTAAAGGAATTAGAAAAAAAGAGCGAAAGTTTTTCGTGGGAAGGAACCGGGAAAGATTGGGAAGATGAAATCAAAAGTTGGGAGGGATTTGTTTATCCTTGGCTTGAGAAAAAATACGGATTAAGGAAATTACAAGAACTTTGGCAAGAAATGTTTAAAAATAAAAAGACTATAACCGAAGCTGTTAGAAATGTTTATAATAAAGAGATTGATGTTTTACAAGATAGTTTTGAAAAAGATATGTTAAAAGCTAAAGAATATTTAGATATAGAGAAATAAATACATCGAGAACTGTCCTCGATGTGTTATAACTCTTTATTTTTAGTTCAATTATGATAGAATAGAACAAATAGTGAAATAAAAATATAGTAGAATTATGCGAGAGAGATTCAAGTCAAAAATTGAAAATGCCGAAGAGAAATCGCAAGAATTAAAGTTACCCTTAAAAGAAAAGCGCTTAAAAGAAATAGAGAAAGAAGTTAAAAAAATAGCAGATGCCGAAGGAAGGCCTATTGATCCTGGGATTAAAGAAACTGTAATTACCCTAAAAGCTTTAGAATTTCCAACATATCAATCTTGTGAAGGACATCCCGCCAAGCGCCCCGAAGAAATAGAGGTAAAAGGACATCAATCAAGGGCTCCTTGGGTTTGGATTAAATCTCCTGAACCAAAAAATTTAAAAGAGAGTGAATCAGTTCAAAAAGAATGGAAAAAAGAAAATCTAAAACACCAATCAAGAATGATTGAATTATTAGATGAGTTTTACAAAGATAGAGAAGTTGCTTTTGATATTCGGCTTCATATAGAATCACGGGGAATTTATGGGGCTTTTGCCATCACTAATCAAGGAGCGGATGTGGTTGAGGATTTGCCTCAAGCCAAGCAAGAAGAGGGAATATTGGTTTACCAAAAAGAGATGCAAGAATTTAGTAAATTTTTGAAAGAAAAATATTTTCAAGGCGAAAAGAAATAGACTATGTCTAATCAAAATCAATTACAAAGTTATGTCGCGGATTTTAAGGAAATAATGGATAAAGTACTGACGAGTTTTGAAAAGGTGGATTTGAGAGAGATTGAAAAGCGAAACAAGGAATTAAATTCTTTAAGGCCTTTGCCAGCAGGGTCGTTAAAATCGCTTGAAGAAAAACTTGCTATTGATGAAATTCATAATTCCACGGCGATAGAAGGGAACACTTTAACTTTGGGTGAGACCGCATTAGTAATAGAAAAAGGAATTACTATCTCTGGCAAGCCCTTAAAAGATCATTTAGAGGTTTTAGGATATAATAAGGCGTTGAAGTTTATCAAAGAAATTGTTAAAGAAAAAGAAAAATATCCTTTAAACGAAGATTTAATGAAAGAAGTTCATAAAATTTTGTTTAAACCAATGGAAAATTTAGAAAAAGAATATGAATATGGCATTGGATTTTATAGAAAAAACCAGCGATTTATTAAAGGTTCTCGTCATGTTCTGCCTCGACCAGAAAAAGTTCCTGAATTAATGGAAGAATTTGTAAAGATTATGAACGATATTGATATTCATCCTATAAAAAGAGCTGTTTTATTTCATTTCTGCTTTACTCATATTCATCCTTTTACTGATGGCAATGGCAGAGCAGCCCGGCTTTTAATGAATTTAATGCTTTTGCGAGACAGTTATCCGATTACTATTATTCCTTTAGAAAAAAGAGGTATATATATTAATGCTTTAGAAAAAGCATCTGTCCAGCACGATGGAAGCGATTTTTTGAGTTTTATTGTTGAATGTATGAATGATGTTTTAAACTTTTATTTTAGTATCGTAAATCAAAAATAATATGGAAGAAACAAATAAAAAAATTGAAAAGGCACCGGGAAAGGAATACAGAGAAGAGGTTTTTCCCAAAGAAACCCTAGAAGAAAGGGAGGAGATTTTAGAAAAGAAAGAATTAACCGAGCAGGAAAAAGAAGCAAGGAAAGAAATAGAAAAAGAGATTGAAAAGGTTAAGTTATCTCCTCAAACAAAAGTCCAAGCCCAAAAGCAAGCCGATGATATAAAAAAAGGAACGGTTCAAGGGAAGATCCAGCATCTTTTAGATTTGGCTCAAACCCAGGGTTTGGCTTATGCGGTAGAAGTGGTTCGGAAAATGAACGACCCATATCTTTTAGATTTATTCCACGACACTTTAGCAGAAGAAGGCCGTTTCAAGAAATTTTTAGAAAAATAAATTAGAAAAATAAAAAGGTCGAGTTTAATAAAAAAAATTCAAAATTTAAATTTATGCCAAAACAAGAAAAACCTAAAATTGAATATGAGGGCAGAACAAGAGCAGAAAAAAGGAAAGAAGAAGGGGCAGTTAAAGAAGAAAAAATTGAAGAAGTGTCAGAAGAGGAAATTGAGGAACAAGAAGCCGAGATTGAAGCCGAAGACAAAAGAAAGATTAAAGAAACAAGGAAAGAGTTAAAAGACGAATTAACACCAGAAGAAAGGGAAATAATAGAAGAAGAGAAAGAAAAAATAGAAGAAGCTATGGAAAAAATGCGAGAAATGGAAAATTGGAAAGAGTTGCAAAGAAATGGATTGTTAACAGAAAAAGCCGAGGAGATTTTTAATAACTTAGAAGGAGTAATTTTAGAAATAGACCAGAAATATAAGATGTTAACTATGGCGAAGGAGAATGCGGAAAGATTTAAAATAAGAATAGAAAAAGGTGAATTTGACAAAGGTGGAATTCGTAGAATACCAGAAGAAAAATGGCAAAATCCTCTGATAGATTTAGAAGAAAGAGAAAAAGAAATGAAGAAATTGGAAGAAAATTATAATCAATTAAAGGAAGAATTACAAGAATTAGAACGAAGAGGAGAGCTTGTGAAAAAGACAGAGTCAGAAAAAGATGAAGAAAAAATTAGTGGAGAAGAAACAGGAATACCAGAAGGGAAAGAGAAAGAAGAGGAAGAGAAAGGTAGGCTGGGAATAATAAAAAGATTGTTTGGAAGAAAATAAAACAGTGAAATACTATTGATACTATTTATGTATTTTTTATTTACGATTTTAATTTTTATAGCTTTTATTCTTGCTGGAACAGGTTGGTTTTTAGTTATTAAGAAAAGAAAAATTAAGCAATTAACAAAATCATTGGATATGGTTTTGTTTTTGGTGAGATTACCGAAATACGAAAAGAAAGAAGAAAAAGAGAAACAGGACATAAAATCAGTGATTGGAATAATGGAGCAGATATATTCTAATTTTTTGTATTTAGAAAAGCCGAATTTTATTAAAAGATTTTTGCAAGGCTCGCCAAGAATTGCTTTAGAAATTGCTTCACAAACAGGCGGCAGTGATATTTCTTTTTATGTTGCTGTTCCAACTGATTTGGCAACCAGATTAGAAAAAAATATTCAGGGATTATATCCAGGCGCTCAAGTAGAAAAAGTTCCTGAAGATTATACTGTATTTGAACCAGAAGGAAAAGTATCTGGTTGTTATCTAAAATTAAAAAAAGCAATTTATTATCCGATTAATACTTATAAAAATTTGGATAGAGATCCTTTGGCAAGCATTACTAATACTTTAAGCAAGATTAATCCTGACGAAGGAGCGGCAGTTCAAATAATTCTTAGGCCTTGTCCAATAGATTTGAAGTATAAGGGAGAAAAGGTTCTTTATAAAATCAGAGAAGGAAAATCTGCCTCATCAGCTATTACTGAAGCAGAGAAAAGCGGAATAATGAAGTTTTTTGAATCATTTTTTGAAGCAGTATCTCCAAAAAAAGAAGAAGAGAAGAAAGGACTATTAGATAAAGAAAAAGACAAACCATTTGAAGAACCGAGCTTTGAAGCAATTAAAACAAAAATCCAAAAGCCGGTTTTTGATATAAATATCCGTTTAGTAAGTGTAGCACCGGAACAATCAAGGGCAGAGGAAATTTTAGACCACTTAGAAAGCGGTTTTTCCCAGTTTTATAATAATTTCAATGAATTTAAGGCAGTAAGAATAAAAGCGAACAAACTCAAGCAGTTTATTTATAATTTCAGTTTTCGTGTTTTCAATAAAAACCAGAGGAGTATTCTAAATTTAGAAGAACTTACAAGTATTTATCATTTCCCTTTATCTAATATTGAAAGCCCTCAAATCAAGTGGGTCAAAACAAAAGAAACAGCGCCGCCTACTGAATTGCCCTCTACTGGACTTAATTTAATAGGTAAGGCAGTTTTTCGCAATGAAGAAAAAGATGTTTATTTTGCTTCAGAAAACGACAGGCGCCGCCATTGTTATATTATTGGTCAAACCGGAACTGGTAAGTCATCCTTGTTAAGAGAAATGATCCGTCAGGATATAGAACAAGGAAGAGGGGTAGCTGTAATTGACCCTCACGGTGATTTGATTGAAGACACTTTAGCAAATATTCCAAAAGAAAGGGCTGAAGATGTGGTTTTGTTTGAACCATTTGATTTAGAAAGACCATGCGGATTAAATATGCTGGAATGGGATACGCCTGAACAAAAAGATTTTGCTGTTTCTGAAATGATTGCTATTTTCTCCAAGCTTTTTCCTCCAGAAATCATTGGTCCTATGTTTGAGCATTATATGAGAAACGCAATGCTTGCTTTAATGGCAGATAAAGAAAACCCAGGAACATTAGTGGAAATTCCAAGAATTTTTACAGATGATGATTTTATGAAGGAACGGTTAGAAAAAGTCAAAGATCCTTTAGTAAAGCAGTTCTGGCTGAAAGAATGGGCTCAAACAACTGGCGAAACAAAGTCAGATATGCTTGGTTATGTTGTTTCCAAAGTTGGCAGATTTGTTGAGAATGAAATGATGAGGAATATTATTGGCCAGTCCTTTTCTGGGTTTGATTTGGCAAAGATTATGGATGAAGGAAAAATATTTTTAGCCAATTTGTCAAAAGGACAAACAGGCGAAATGAATAGTTCTTTATTGGGTTTGATTTTGGTCTCAAAAATGCAGTTAGCTGCAATGAAAAGAGGGAAACTGCCTGAAGAACAGAGAAAAGATTTTTACTTATATATTGATGAATTTCAAAACTTCACCACTGATACCATTGCTACTATTTTATCAGAGGCGAGAAAATACCGTTTGGATTTAATTTTAGCACACCAGTTTATTCCTCAATTAACCGATGAGATTAGAAACGCTGTGATTGGAAACGTGGGAACAATTGCTGCCTTCAGAATTGGCGCCACTGATGCTGAATTTTTGGAAAATGTCCTTGAGCCGGAATTCTCCCGTTATGACTTAGTTAATCTTGATAATTTTCAGTTTATTGTTAAGATGATAATAGACAACAAGGTTTCTTCTCCATTTAAGGTAAAAACCATTAAACCAGTTGGAGGTAATCCAAAAATTGTAGAACCAGTCAAGAAAATCTCCAAGCTAAAATATGGCAGACCAAGAGCACTTGTTGAAAGAGAAATAATGGAAAGGTCAAGACTTGGATAAAATTATTTAACAGGGTAAAAAACATGAGAAAAAGAGAAAGAGGATTAGGAAAAAAAATTCTCAAAGAGATGAAAGAAACGGGCAAAGAGACGGGCTGGAATTTTTCAGTTGAAGAAGAGGAGGAAGTGAAAGAGGATGATTTTACAAACGAAACAAAAGAAAAAATAAAAAGGTCGGAACTAAAAGATGAAAATAATAACAAAAAAAATGTGGGAAAACAAGAAAAAGGAGAAAAAATAGCGGATAAAGAAATAGATAAAGATAGTATGTCAAAGGAAGAGATTGAAAAAATACTGGAAGCGAGAAAAAAAGAAGCGGGAAAAGGAGAAGAAGAAAAAGAAAAAAAGGAAAAGGAAGAAAAAGTAGAGAGAAAAAAGAAGAAAAAATCTCCTGAATTGGGAGAAAAATTGGAAGAGGAAAAAAGAAAGAAAACAGAGGATAGAAAAAGTGAAATTTATAGAAGATTTTACGACAAAGAAAGATTTAGCGTAGATAAAGATACTATTAAAAGTATTCAAGGCATTCTTGAGGAGCAAATGAAAGATATTTTAGTTAGTCAAGGTAAAGAATGGTTAAAAGAGCAAATAGAAAATTACCCAGATGATTATTCGGAATTGGCAGGGCAAGACATAGATGAGTTTGATGAAAGCAGAGTAATGGATTGTGTCAGGGATAAGAATGAATTTTGGGGTTTACTTGATAAAGAGAATAAAGAATGGAAATACGCTGAAAATTTAAGAGAAGAAATAGAATATTTTGGAGAAGATCTCCCTCCGGATATAAAAACAGCAATTTTCAAACGTCTTCCCGAGGGTCCAATTAAAGAAAAAGTTTGGGAAAAGCTTGTTGGAGAAAATTTAGATAAGAAAACAAAAACTGAAGCAGGTATAGGAGAAAAAAATGATTATGTAGAAAAAGGAATAGAAACTTTTAAAATTGAAGAAATAAATAAATTTTTTCAGGAGGAATGGGACAGATTATCGCCTGTGAAGCAAAAAGCAGCGGGAAGTATTGATGATTATGCTAAGTCAAGAGTAGATTATCTGCAGGAAACTTTAAATAAGAATTTGAAAGGATTGAAGGAAATAGAAGAAAGTGATGTTCTTGCTTTTCTAAAACAGGAAATTTCTCCAGAGGAGATTGGAAAAATAAAAAAAGCAAGAAAAATTAATCCTTTTGGTGAGGATAAAGTTAATATAACAGGGAAGCAAATAGGTGGGAAGATAAAAATGACAAGATTTGAAAAAATTATTGAAATAGGTAATGAAATAAAAAATGGAGAAATTAATACCAAAAAAGAGGAATTGGGAGAGGAATGGAATATAAAATTTGAAGAAAAAAAGAATGATATTCTTAAAGAGGAAGTGGAAAAAACCACAGATGAAATAATAGAGAAATGTTATGAAAAAATGGGAAGAGATGTAGCGGCACGAGAATTATCAAAAGAAATTGACAAAGATTCTAAAAGAAAAGCGAAAATAGAAAAAGAATTTGGAAAAGGCAAAGAAGGGAAAGAAAATATAAAAAAAGAATTTACTAAATTAATAAAAAAAGATGAAGAATTAGAAGGAGAATGGGAAGAAGATGAGGAAGGTTTGAGAGAAACTCTTGAAAGTTGGGGGATTGAGCCAGAAAAACTTACAGACGAGCAGAAAGAAGTTTATAAAGAATTCTCAGAAAAAAAGTATGGTCTAATAGATTGGATTTTAGCAATTATTTTTGGAGAAATATAAACTTATGACTAATATTCTTCTCACAAATAAATCTTTGAAAGGCCTTATTAAAGAAACTCCATTAATAACAGAAGAACAAAGAAAGGAATTTTTAGATAGATTGCCTTATTTAGATGAAAAAGAAAGGATTGGTCTTTTGAAAACTTTAAAGGATATCATTTTGCTTGACACAGAAAAAGAAGAAGCAGTTAAAGGAATAAAAGAATAGATTTTTCATTTTAGAATGAGGCATTTTTATTATGGCTGAGTTGTTTTTTGTTTTAATAATAGTTTTAGTTGTTAGCGGGGGAGTGGTGCTCTCAGTTTTTTTAATTAGAAAAGAGCTAAGATTATTAAAAGAAAGAAAAGAAGATGAGCCGGTTTTTAATTTGTTCCAGCAGGAATTAAAAGAAATCCGGGAAAAAATAGAAAAAACAAGCGAAAAGAATATAGAGTCATTACAAAAACAACTTAATGAAAGCGGTAAGATTGTAAGAGACGTAACCAGCCAGTTGGAGAAAATCCACAGCGACCACCAGCATGTTTTAGATGTTAAATCGCAACTGGGTAAATTGACTGATGTTTTGGCTAATCCAAAACAAAGAGGGATTTTAGGCGAGTATTTTTTAGAAACCCTGCTAAAAAATGTTTTTCAGCCAAATCAATACAAGCTTCAGTATCAATTCAAGGATGGCGAGATTGTTGACGCAGTAATTTTTATAAAAGATAAAATTGTTCCAATTGATTCCAAGTTTTCTTTAGAAAACTACAATAAAATTTTAGAGGAAAAAGAGCCGGAGAAAAGGGAGAAATTAGAAAAAATATTTAAACAGGATATAAAAACGAGAATTGAGGAAACAGCCAAATATATCAGGCCAGACGAAGGAACAATGGATTTTGCTTTTATGTTCATTCCTTCTGAAGGCATTTATTATGACTTGCTAATTAATCAAATTGGTGCTATAAAGATAACTACTTACGACTTAATTGAATATGCCTTTAAAGAAAAGCATGTTATTATTGTTTCTCCGACTTCTTTTTATGCCTATTTGCAAACCGTGCTTCAGGGCTTGCGCGCTCTGCAGATAGAAGAATCAGCCAAGCAAATTGGAAAGCAAGTAGAAAATCTTCAAAAACATTTGCTGAATTACGATAGTTTTCTGCAGAGGTTAGGAAATAATATTAGCACAACAGTAAATACTTATAATCAGGCATATAAGGAATTTGGCAAAATAGATAAAGATGTGGCTAAGATAACTAAAGGAGAGAAAAAAGTTGAACCATTACAAATAGAAAAACCAGAGCAATAATCATTCTAACATTCTAACATTTTAGCATTCCAGCATTCCAGCAAAATTTTTTGATTTTGAGTTATGTTAATATGTTTAAATGTTTATATGCTAATATGACACTGGCCGTAATTAAAACTGGCGGAAAACAGTATATTGTTGAGCCAGGAACTAAATTAAAAATAGAGAAACTTGACGCAAAAGAGGAAAAAGAGATAAAATTTTCCGAAGTTTTGCTTTTAGAAAAGAATAAAAAACTGGAAATTGGAACTCCTTTAGTGAAGGGAGCTAAAGTTATTGGAAAAGTTTTAAAGCAGGGCAAAGAAAAAAAAGTAATTATTTTTAAATACAAGGCAAAGAAAAGATATAGAAAAAAAACCGGCCATCGCCAGCTATTTACAGAGGTTGAAATCCTAAAAATTGAAACAGAATAATTTAAAAATATCAATTTTTTCTATTAGTAATAATCTTACGGTCGCAATATTATTACTAATTTTGTTTTAGAAAGAGAATCTAAAAAACACCTTAAATGGTGTTTTTAATATTTGGCAAAAAATTATTTTATCTTCTGCTTTCAAGTGCAGATGACAGGGTTTCTTGGTCAGCGTATTCTAATTCACCGCCTATGGGTAAGCCACGGCCCAGCTGCGTTATCTTCTTGCCAAGCGGCTTTAAGAGCCGTTTTAAATATAAAGCAGTAGCTTCGCTTTCAGCAGTAGGATTAAAAGCAATAATGATTTCTTGAAAATCAGCTCCAGAAATTCCAAATTTTTCTGGATTTTTTATTCTTTCTATTAATGCTTCAGCTCTTAGCTTTCTAATCTCATCTTCTTTTAGTTTAGAAACAGTTCCGCCTAATATAAAATAAAGCCCATTGTATTTTTTAGTTTTTTCAAGAGCAACTAAATCAGTTTCTTTTTCAATAATGCAAAGCAGATTTCTATTCCGGGTCTTATTTTGGCAAATCGGGCAAAGAGTTTCTTCAGTGTCTGCTGCTTGAAAAGGACTAAAACAAAAAGAGCAAATTTTTATGGTCTTTTTTAAATTGGAAACAGAATCTAAGATTTCTTTTATCTTTTCTTCCGGTAGCCGCATTAGATAAAAAACAAAACGAGCCGCAGTTCGCGGGCCAACAGTAGGAAAACTGGAAAATATATCAATAAGTTTTTGGATTGAAGGAGGATAATTATTCATACTCTGATTCGCCGAATTCTTCTTTTTCAGTTTTTTCTAAACTCCTAAAACTGACTTTTTGTTCGTTAAAATATAATTCCACTTTTCCAGGCGGGCCATTACGGTGCTTGGCTATAATAATATCAGCGATATTTTTGCGCGCTGTATCAGGCCTGTATTTATCTTCCCGATGGATAAACAAAACCACATCAGCATCCTGTTCAAGAGCTCCTGTGTCACGCAAGTCTGATAAACGCGGAATCTGCGGAGAGCGCTGTTCTACTGCTCTTGATAATTGCGAAAGAGCTAAAACTGGAACATTAAGCTCTCGAGCAAGTCCTTTTAAGGAACGGGAAATTTCAGTCATTTGCTGAACAATATTGGCGCTGGCAGTTCTTGGCTCCATGAGCTGGAGATAATCAACAATAACCAAACCCAATCCTTTATCTGCTTGCAAACGGCGCGCCATTGCTCTCATTTGAAGAATATTAGAAGTGGCGGCATCATCAATATAAATTGGCGCTTCAGACAATATGCCCAATGACTGCTGGATTTTGGAAAAATCATTGTTTTCTCCTTCGCTTGACAAACGGCCTGTTCTAAAACGCCATAAATCAACATTAGCCGTACTGGCAATAATCCTGTCTACTACCTGGTCTTTTGACATTTCTAAACTGAATATTCCAACTGCAATTTTATGGTGAATAGCTGCATTACGCGCGATGTCAAGCGCTAAACTGCTTTTCCCCAAAGATGGCCGGGAAGCTAAAATAATAAGATCAGATTTTTGAAGGCCGGATAACTTATTGTCTAAATCAATAAAACCAGTTGGCACTCCTCTTATGCCTTCTTTCTGCTTTGATAAAGCGTCAAGGCGCTCAAATGCCTCTTCCAATGTGTCTTTTACCGGAACAAATTTTTGAGAAAGTGATTTTTGGGCAATGCTAAAAATTCTTTTTTCCGCGTTATCCAATAAAACATCTACATCGTCTGTTTCATTATAGCCCATTAAACCGATTTCATAAGAAGCGCTTATTAAATCCCTTAAAATTCTTTTTCTTTGGGCGATTTTAGCATAGTTAAGAACATGAAGCGCATTAGGCACAGAGTTTATTAATTCAGTTAGATAACTGTTTCCTCCGATTGCTTCCAATTGCTCTTTTTCTTTAAGCCGGTTGGAGACAGAAAGCAAATCAACTGGCTCTTTTTTTTCAAATAGTTCTGCCATTGTCTCGTAAATCTGCTGGTGTATGCCTTGATAGAAATCTTTTGACTGTAAAAAGTCAACGACTTTAACGATAGCGTTTTTATCAATCATCAAAGAGCCGAGCAGGGATTTTTCTGCTTCTATATTTTGAGGCGGAAGTTTTTCAGGCAGTTCTTTATTTAATGAATTGTTTTCCGGCATATTGTTATACTTTAAATTATATAATTTTTATTATTTTTTCAAGATTTTATATCCTTTTTCAGTATCTTCAATTTGATATCCAATTTTTTCAACTTTTTTGCGAGCTTCATCTGCTTTTTTCCAGTTTTTCTGCTCACGAAATTTTTCTCTTTCTTCTACAAGTTTTTTAACTTGTTGAGGTATTCGCAGTTTTTTAACTTTGTCTAAGTCCAAGCTAAAAACTTTGTCAAAATCTAATAAAAGTTTATACTTTTCTCTGTTTGATATTTCTTGAGCTTTGACTATTTGCCAGAGTAAAGCTAAAGCTTTTGGCGTATTCAAATCGTCATTAACAAATTCCAGAAATTTGTTTTGATAATTTTTGATTTTGGAAGAATCGTTCTTGATTCTTCCAGAGCGAGAACGGTTCTCGGAGTATTCGGCTACTTTTTGATAAAGATTATTTAAAGAATTTTGGGCTCCTTCTAATGCCTTCCATGAAAAGTTTAGTTTTGAGCGGTAATGCGCGCCAAGGCATAAATAGCGATAGGCAAGAGGATTAAATGCTTTTTTGATAACCTCATCCAAAATAGCAATATTGCCCTTAGATTTTGCCATTTTTTCCTTGCCTAAAACGAGAAATTCACTATGCAGCCAGAAATTTGCTAAAATTTTTCCATAAGCAGCTTCTGCCTGGGCGATTTCATTAGTATGGTGAATAAGAATATGATCAATTCCGCCGCAGTGAATATCAAATGGAACACCTAAATTTTTAATTCCCATTACCACGCATTCTGTATGCCAGCCAGGAAATCCAATCCCCCAAGGCGATTTCCATTCCATTTGCCTTTTAGCTCCTTTTGGGCTGAATTTCCACAAAGCAAAGTCAGTAGGATTTTTTTTGCCAGCAGCCATTTTTATTCTTGCTTCTGGTTTCATTGATATCTTTTTTCTGCCCCATAATCGGCCATAAGTTTTAAGTTTTGCTGTATTAAAATAAATGCCGTCGTCAATTTTATAAGTAAATCCTTTTTTCTCCAAAATTTTGATTAAATTTATCTGGTCTTTAATAGTGTCAGTTGCTTTTATCCAAATATCTGGTTCTTCAATGTTTAAATCTTTTATATCTTTCTTAAACGCCTTGGTATAGAATTCAGCGATTTGCCAAACAGTTTTCTTTTCTCTTTTTGCGCCTTTTTCCAGTTTATCTTCGCCAGTATCAGCGTCAGAAGTTAAATGGCCTACATCAGTGATATTCATTACATGGTTTACTTTATAGCTGTTATACTCTAATATTTTTTTTAAAATATCTTCAAAAATATAAGTTTTCAAATTACCTATATGGGCATAAAAATAAACCGTTGGTCCGCAGGTATAAAGTCCAACTTGCTTTTTCTTTATTGGTTTAAAAACCTCTTTTTTCCGCGATAAAGTATTGTATAGCTTTAACATATATTTAATCTTAACCCATATATTTACATCAAGCAACCTTGACAAAATTTTATTGATATGCTATGTTATATGTAGTATTTATACAAAAAGCAAAAAAAGGGAGGTAGAAAAAATGGGAAGAGAAGAAACTGTAAGAAGGATAGTAAAGACCGCAAAAAAAGCAGATAAAGGAATGTATATCGGAGCTATATTTTTCCCGGGTGGAAAAGGTGAAATTTTCACAAGCGAGAAGCATATAAACAGGATTTGCAAAATCGGGAGGTGAAAAAAAATGAAAGTACAACTAGAAGAGATAACAGAGCCGAAAAAAGTCAGGAGAGCCAGGAAAAAGATCAGAAGCTTTTTACACATGATAGAGAGAAACTTTGACCATCTTGGTCTTGAACTTATTGATAAAAAGGGACACAAACAGGGATTGCGATTTAGGAAAGTGAAAAGTGGAAGTTGGATGGTTGAAAAACCGAGCGATGCCAGTAAGGCTCCAATAGTGAATACTAACACTATAGAGATAACAGAGTTGGTAGACATAGAGAAAGAACTCAAAAAGGCAAAAGATGTCTTAGAGTTCCAGCGATTTCTAAATGGAGCAAAAATACAATAAAAAGTTTCCAAAAATGGGAGTAAATTTAGTTTGCTCCTCTATTTTTTTACAAATATTTTTCACCTCTGTCAGGAAAAATTGTGACAATCGTTCCGTTAGGATTTTTTTGGGCAAATTTTTGGCTAAGAAACATTGCCGCGCCAGATGAGATACCAACAAAAATGCCATATTCTTTGGCTAATTTTTTTTGCCAAAATAAAGCATCTTTTTCTTCAACTTCAATTATTTTGTCAATAACTTTTAAATCTAAAATTGGCGGCACATAACCTTCTTTTAAAGATTTTAATCCCTCAATATTTGAGCCCTTTTTCGGCTCAATTCCAATAATTTTTATATTCGGATATTTCTCTTTTAACCGCTTTCCAATTCCAGTAATTGTGCCGCCAGTGCCAATGCCTGCAATAAAATAATCAATTGATCTGTTGTTTATCTGTTCTAAAATTTCTTTTGCCGTATTCTCATAGTGGACTTTTACATTTATTTCATTTTCATATTGATTAAGCATCACTAGGTTTTTGTCTTTTTCGGCTAAACCCTTAGTAAATTTTATGGCATTATCCCGCCAGTCCTTGTCTTTAACTAAAATTATCTCTCCGCCAAAAACCTTTATCATAGCTCTTTTTATAATTTTCATTGATTCCGGCATTACAACTTTTACCTTATATCCCTTTATCGCTCCGAACATCGCCAAGCTAATCCCAGTATTTCCGCTTGTTGGTTCAATAATTGTTTTGCCTTTTGTTAAAATACCTTCTTTCTCAGCTTTCACGAGCATTGCCAAAGCAATTCTGTCTTTTACAGAACCAGTAGGGTTAAACCCTTCTAACTTAGCAAAGATATTTCCAATTTTTACTAATGGAGTATTGCCAATAAAATCTAAGATAGTCATATCAATAAAAAAACCTCTTTTAGAGGCCAGTTAAGAATAAGCAATTAACAATGAATAATCATCAACTAACCTCTTGTGAAAGAGGCGCAACAACATGCGCAGCAAGCGCAAAATTGAATTAAATGATTTTCACAGTATAACATAAGCTATTTATATAGAATAGCAAACCATCAAACCTTGTCAAGTATTGTTAGTTTTGATAGAATAAAACAATATGAAAAAGACAGATATTATCGTAGCTCTTGTTATTGGAGAGCTAATTGCTTTATTAAGCTTTGGGATTTTAAAGAATCTCGGCTTGGAGGCAAAGCTGTTATATTGGATTTGGCCTGTTTTCCTGCCTGTTTTTTGTTTAACCTGTCTTTATATAGCTCACATTTTAAGCCAGAAAATAAAAGTATTCTGGCAATTGGCTAAATTTGTTTTAGTAGGAGTATTAAACACAATTATTGATTTAGGGATTTTAAATCTATTAATGTTATTTTCAGGAGTTGTTTTAGGCCCATATTACTCTTTCTTTAAGGGAATTTCTTTTGTAGCAGCCACAACCAACAGTTATTTTTGGAATAAATTCTGGACATTTGAAAAGAAAAAAGCAGTTAAGCCGAAAAAAGAATTTTTGCAGTTTTTTGTTATTAGCGCTATTGGTTTTGCAATAAATGTTGGAACTGCTTCTATAATAGTAAATTTAGTTGATCCTCAATTTAATTTGAATCTAGCTCAATGGGCAAATTTTGGGGCAATTACTGCTTCTTTTGTCGGCTTAACTTGGAATTTCCTCGGCTATAAATTTATCGTCTTCAAAAAATAAAATGAGCTTAGCTTTATATCGAAAATACAGGCCCCAGACATTTAAAGAGATTGTTGGCCAGGAGTATATCGTTAAAACCCTGACTAACGCTCTTGCTTCAGGAATGGTTTCCCATGCATATTTATTTTCCGGGCCGCGCGGTTCTGGAAAGACTTCCATTGCCAGGATTTTAGCAAAAGCGGTAAATTGTGAAAAAAGAAAACAAGATAGTTTTGAACCTTGCAATGAATGCTCTTCCTGTTTGGAAATCAAGCAGGGCAGAGCAATAGATTTAATTGAGATTGATGCCGCTTCGCACAGAGGGATTGATGAAATGAGAGATTTAAGGGACGGCATTAGGTTCGGGCCCACTAAATCAAAATACAAGGTATTTATTATTGACGAATGCCATCAATTAACCAAAGAAGCGTCAAATGCTTTATTAAAAACATTAGAAGAACCGCCATCCTATGCCATATTTATTTTAGCCACTACTGAAATCCATAAAATGATTTCTACTATTCTTTCCCGCTGCCAGAGATTTGATTTCCGCAAGTTAACATTAGAGGAAATTATCAAAAGATTAGAATTTATTTGCGGAAAAGAAGGCATTAAGATTGAAAAACCAGCTTTAGAATTAATTGCTTTGAATGCTGGCGGAGCAGTAAGAGACGCAGAAAGTTTATTAGACAGAGTTTCCGCTTTTAGTTTAGACAGAAAAAAAGAAATAAAAGCAGAGGATATTAAAGACATATTAGGTTTGGTAGAAATAAATCAGGTAAGCAAATTTACTGATTTGATTATTCAAAAAAAACCAGCGGAAACCATTGATTTTTTAAATAATATAATTGATAAAGGCCAGGATGTTCAGGAATTGAGCAAGGCATTAGTAAATTATTTAAGGCAGGCATTGCTTTTAAAAATAAGCGGAGGAGCAGGAGAGGATAATCCGCTAATTACCGGCTTAACTAAAGAAGAGGTCCAGCATCTTGAAAAGCAAACAGAGAAATTTACAGAACTGGAACTTCAAAAAATCATAAACCTTTTTCTACAAGCAGAAAACAGAATCAAATATTCATCAATACCGCAATTGCCCTTAGAATTGGCGATTGTGGAGATAATTGTAGGAAAGTAAAAATAAAAGATTGCCGGGTCGTCTAACGGTAGGACAACAGCCCTTGGAGCTGTCTATTTAGGTTCGAATCCTAACCCGGCAGCCATCACATGCTAAGTCAGGTGACTGAGCCGCCCAGCAATGAGCTGGGCAGTTTTTATTTTCTGCCAAAAATTGCCAAAAAAATCAACTAAAAGTTATCCACAGGCAAGACTATTGACAATACGATAAGGATATCATATCCTTATCGTATAAGGTTATTATTTGCTAAATAAACAATAAAAATTATGACTAAACAAAACGAAAAAAGAGAAAGGTTTAAAAGACTAGCCACATATAGGACTAATGAGGTTCTAAAAAGACTTAAGGTTCTTGGTAACTGTGCCAATAGAAGTGCCTACCAATATAATGAAGAAGAAATTAAAAAGATTTTTAATGTAATTGATTTTAAATTGAGAGAAGTAAAAGGAAAATTTCACTTCCCTAAACATAAAAAATTTAAATTATAGAAATATGGTAAATGAAGATATCAAAAATCTAACGCTTTTATTAGCAAAAGCAGAAACAGAAAAAGAAGTTATCGGAGTATTAAATAGTTTTAATTTATGGAAAGACGAGAATACGTGGAAGGAAATTGACGAGAGTCAGGGAAATTGGTCAACTATCGGTAATCAGCAGAGCGCACCAGATACTGCTCTCGTTGAAAAAATTATTAATTCTGTAGATGCGGTATTAATGCGAGAATGTTTGAGGAGCGGGATCAAGCCCGAAAGTGACGCTGCACCAAAAAACATAGCCGAAGCCCAAAAAAAGTATTTTGGTATTTATAATGGTAAGTTATCTTTAATTGACGCTAGTACAAGATCGAAAATTGCTGAAAATATTTTTTTAATTGCATCTGGTGAAAAAGGGACTAATGCAAACCCTTCATATTCAATAGTTGATTTAGGCGAAGGACAGTCACCAAAATCTTTTCTTAATACTTTTCTTTCTCTTAATAGGGGTAATAAAAGTAAAATTCAGTTTGTGCAAGGTAAATTTGGAATGGGCGGAACGGGAGTTTTTAGATTTGGTAGTCCGGAACATAATTTACAGCTAATCATATCAAAGAGAGACCCTGGAATAAAAGAAGAAAATATAGATGATAAATGGGGTATGACAATTATTAGAAGGAAAAGTCCAGTTGGTCAAATGAGAAGTTCTGTTTTTATTTATCTCGCTCCCGGTGGTAAAATTCTTTCTTTTAATTCATCGTCTCTGCCGTTATTGCCCGGAGAGGATATACGGCCATACAAAAAACCTATAACTCACGGAACTTTTGTAAAAGTTTATGAATACCAAATAGGGACAGGTCGCTTAAGATCTGATGCCACACGTCACTTGCATAATAGACTTTCACTTTTGATGCCAAATATTGCTCTTCCTATAAAAGTGGCCGATGTTAGATATGAGAAAAGCCCCTTGAAAATACTTTCCGGATTGAGTGTTAGACTTGATGAAGATAAACGAGAAAATCTTGAAGATAACTTTCCAAGCTCTGGTGAACTTGTTATCAGGGGACAAAAAATGGATTATTCAATTTTTGCATTTAAGTCCGGAAAAAGAGAAACTTATGCCGGCCAAGAAGGAATTATTTTTACAGTTAATGGCCAAACGCACGGTTTTTTGTTAAAGTCATTCTTTGAACGGCAGTCAGTTCGTATGGGTTACCTCGTAGATAGTATTTTGGTTATGGTAGATTGTTCAAAAATTAATAGAAGAATGCAAGAAGATTTGTTTATGAATAGTCGTGACAGGTTGAGCGGTGGACCGATGCAAGATGAAATCGAAGCGTCCCTTGAAGATATTATTAAAAATCACCAAGGACTTAGAGACTTGAGGGAAAAAAGGAGAAGAGAAGATATTGAAAACAAGTTGCAGGATTCAAAACCGTTAGCGGATATCTTAGAGAATATAATAAAAAAATCCCCATCATTATCAAGCCTTTTTACAAAAGGTATAAGAATTAAAAATCCGTTTAAGCTTACGGGGGTATCAGGGAAAGGGAAATTTAAAGGCAAGGAATTTCCTACTTATTTCAAATTAGATAAAGAATATACAAAATCAAAGCCAAAAGTGTGTCCCATAAGTAATACAAAATTTCGTGTCCAATATGAAACCGATGCTGAAAATGATTATTTTAATCGCGACAAAGAACCTGGCGAGTTAATCATTAAAATTAACAATATAGCTACCAAAAACCATTCTATAAATTTGTGGAATGGTATTGCCACGTTAACAATCGAAATGCTGTCCGATGTAAAAATCGGGGACAAGCTATACTTTCAATCAGAAGTGTCTGATATAACCCGGGTTGAACCATTTTTAAATGAATTTTGCATAATTATAGATCAACCGCAGGAAAACGAAGGAAATAATAATGGAGAGAATAAAAAGAAAAAGTCTCCCGGTAAGAAAAAAGGTTCAGATAGACAAGACTCGGCTCATCTTGATATTCCTAACATCTGTGAGGTGAGAAGAAACGAGTGGGAAAAATATAAGTTCGATGAAAAAAGCGCTTTGTATGTATTAGATGCGGGAGAGGAGGCAGGATACGATTTTTACATAAATATGGATAATATTTATCTTCAAATGGAGATAAAAGGAAATATAAAAACTGACCCTAAAATTTTAGAAGCAAGATTTAAGTATGGTATGGTTCTTTTGGGTATATCTTTCCTTGATTTTGACAAAAAAGCTGAAAAAGAAAAAACCTTTAAAGACGCAAAAGTTGGTGCTATGTCGGTTTTTGAGAAAATTTCACAATTTTCAAGAGCGATTTCCCCAACCTTACTTCCAATGATAACTGCATTAGGAGATCTAGAAATATAATTAATAGTTAAAATTAATTGAAAAAAGAACCTATTCTAGAACAAACAATAAAATGTCCAAATTGTCTCCAGGTTATTCCCTTAACAGAGGTATTTACATATCAAATACGAGAAAAAATTAAATCAGAGTTGGGAGTCTAGGTACAGAAAAAACAAAGGAAACATAAAAAAGAAAAATTAAAATGGATGTAAATTTAGTAAAAATAGATAAAATAATAGATATAAACAAAGTAAAACCAGTCTCATTCGGGCAGTTTTCGGTAAGTATTGTGCCGGCTACTGTGAGTGCTGCAGGGTTTGATTTAACTATACCTATTGATAGATTCTCTATGCTTGATTGGTTTATGACTTTAAAGTTAGTTAATGCTTCAAAGGAAAATTTAATAATTGAGAATATTCAAGCAGAATGGATAGGGAAAGATAATTATAGATGTAAATCTAATTATGTAAAAATTTGTGAAGCAATTCAAGAAAATAAAAAAAATGAAGCGATGATTGTCGATCAACTTATTGATGAAAAGAAAAGTTTAGAAAGAAAACCTATATTTTTACCAATTTTCTTAAAACATCAATCAGAAAAGTTTATTCGAGTTGATTTTTTATTAAAAACATATAAACGGATATTTTTTAGTTATTGGAGACCTATTTCTTTTAAAAAAGAGGAGATAAAAGTACCTAAAACATATGAACAATTATTACAGAAAGCAATCATTAAAATCACGACCGACAGAAGTCGAAAACCTCTTTTATTAAAAATATGATTTTTAGAAAGGGAAAAAATAATCCATGCAAATTTCAGAAGAAACCATTAAAAGATTTCAGAAAATATTTGAAAAAGATTATGGTAAAAAGTTAAGCAGACAAGAAACTTTTGAAGCAGCCAATAATCTTGTCGGATTTTTTGATTTACTCTTCAAAATTGATAGGAGAGTAAATTCTCAAAGATATAAATCAAAGAAGAAGATCTAATCAAGTTGACTAGTAAATAATTTTTTATGGGTTTTCCAAGTAAAGAACAAAAAACAGTGATTGATCATAAGGGAAAACCCCTTATTGTTATCGCTGCGCCTGGCACGGGAAAAACTAGTACTATAGTAGAACGGATGATAGGACTACTTATTGACGATCCTAATCGTGAAGTATCATTTATTACATTTACTCGGACAAGTCGTAGAGATACCGATAAAAAAGTAAGAAAAGAGGTTGGCGAGGATGCTTTCGATGGAGTAAAAGTTCATTTTGAGTTTCCAAGGATTAGTACCTTACATACCTATGCTAAGAGCATAGTTCATAAATATGCATCTCTAATTGAACGAGATTCAAAATTCTCGATCTTAATAAAAGACCGAAACGAACATAAGATTTTATTGAATGAATTAATTGACGATCTTAAACTTGAGGTTTCTGTAGATCGTTTGGATTTAGATATTAATTATTATCAATGCACTCGTTCTTTTCGGACAGATTGTCCCATACCTGAAGATAGACGACAAGAAGTTTTAAGACACCTTGATTGCTTATTTAAGTTTTATAATACTTTTGATTTAGACGGAATTGTTAAATACGCATGCGATATTCTGGAAAAAGAACAAGTTAATTTTCCGTCAGCATTTTTACAAATTGATGAATATCAAGATTTGAATCCAATGGATCAAAAATTAATTGATTTATTAAGTTTTAAATGGGGAAGCGAAGTTATAATTGTGGGCGATGATGCCCAAAGTATTTATGGTTTTCGCCATGCATATCCCCAAGGAATACGAGAACGTTTGGGATCAGAAAAATGGGAGAA
Organism: Candidatus Parcubacteria bacterium; assembly: GCA_023131895.1. Lineage (NCBI taxonomy): Bacteria > Candidatus Parcubacteria > Candidatus Parcubacteria bacterium. The sequence continues at coordinate 70,475 of JAGLYZ010000002.1, read as the reverse complement.
AGTATATTTTCCCGATTCTCACAGATTACCACCCCATATTCTACGAGCATCACAATCCTTAATTTTGGGTGAAAATTATCTTGGTGGAAAAGTTAATATTCCAGCTGATAACGGACAAAAGATTTTAACTTTACAATGTACAAAAAGTGGTATCCAAATTAAAAAAGTTGCCTCGTTAATAAAAGAGATAATGGGAAAAAAGACCAATAGAAACGGGGAGTCGCTTAATTATAATGATTTTATGGTTCTTTGTCCTATTTCAAAATTTGTAAAAACAGTAGCGTCTACTTTAGAAACGGAATTTTCCTTACCTACAAAACTAAAAGAAAAAGCTCATATTCCTGATAATTATTGGCGACTTCTGTTGGTATTAAAAATGTTAAATTCTTCTGATAGTCTTGCCCTTAGACAATGGTTAAAAATAGTTGGACTAAAAGCGAAGGAGATTACTGATATAAGACGAAAGGCTATGAAAGTCGGAAAATCCCTTTACGATTATTGCTCTACCTTAGAAACCCCAATTATAAAAGAAATCTTTACTAGTCTTAATAAGCTTCACGGAGTTATTGATAATATCAACGAATTTCAGAAGGAGTTAAAAGCTTTCCCCCACTTACTAGTTGATGAAACATTATTTTCTCAAGCGAATATTACACTTAACGAAGAAACACAGAAACTTTATTCCATTGGCTCGGTCATCAAATTTATTCATGAAAAATTTGGCCTTTTAGATTCAGAAGATGAGATTCCAAAAGAAGATAAAATTCTGGTAACAACAATGTATTCAGCTAAAGGGATAGAGGCAGAATTTGTTTTTGTGCTATGGCTAAATGATACTTTTATACCTGCGCGTAATCATGATATAAAAGAAGAACTCAGGGTTTTATATGTTGCCCTAACCAGAGCAAAACAAGATGTTATTTTGTCTTTTCATGAAAGATATGAAAAGTCTAGATATCTGAGAACCGAAGCGATGTCGCCATTTTTAAAAAAGATTAGTAGCCATTTGAGGATCGAAAGAATTACCAAGGATAATTTCAAATAATCAATGTTTCGTAAGATTACACGCTGGTGCATTTGAGACACGAAAATATACCCTTAAGTAGTGTCTCATTTGTGCTATAATTTTGATATAAAGCATAAAGACTGACATAGAGGCATTAGGAATTTCTAAAAATATACAAAAACCTCTCAAAATATCTCTATTTTAGGTTCTAAGGTGTATTTACCACACCCGCAAGTGGAACCCATAAGTGGTATCTCAGAAGGTATTATTGCCAACTCCATTATTAATATATCAAACTAAAAAATCCTGAAAATTTACTACAATTTACTACTATGTATTAAGTTGTGGAGATAGATGGTAGGATATTAATAAACATGAAAAAAATAGCTCATGCTTGGCTAGCCTTAATGGCCCTAGAAAGATTAAAGGGGCCTAAAAGATATAAATCTTTTAGGCGGAGTTTTCTTGGTAAAAATTTCAGGGGCTATTTTCTCGGCGACGATTTTGACGATCATTTTAAAAAACAAGCTGAAAGCTTTGTGAAATTTTTTGATAAACACAAAGATGCATTTCTTAAAGGGGCTTGGTTTCCGGACAACGTTATTTCTGATAACCTCACTGGCGGGCATACCTTTAAACTTAAAAAACCGTCAACAAGGAAAGAAAGAAAAGAAGCTAAAGAATTCAAGAATCGAACACCGAATCATTTGTGTTCGTTGAGAAAACTTGGAATTAATGAATCCAGACTTAAAGAAAAAGTCTGCAGAAAGTCTAAATATGTGCTTCCTGATAGATGTGAGGCCCTATCTCACGCTATTAGAGATATGGTTTTGATTCAAAAAAAGGAGCCAAAAGGTTCCAATATTATGTTCAATGATAATCAAATAGCGCTTTATTTCTTAATGTTAAGTCATTATTTATCTGACGCTCATGTGCCGCCGCATTGCGATGATAGAGACTTTTATGGACCCTCAACTATTCATCCAGATATGGAGAAATACTGGGATAAAGAAATAATAAAATTTTACGAATTTGATAAAAAAAGAGATGTTTTTGATTATGATATTGATGGTGCGCCTGAGTTTATTAAAAATAAAAAGCTGAAAGAAAAGTTCAAAGAATCTTTTCTCTATGGAGTAATAGATGAATTAAGTAAAAGAAAGTGGGAAATAGAAAAAGTTAAAGGAAAACTTGCTGATAAGAAAATTTTAGGCAAGGGGAACAAAAAGATATATGATTATGTCAAAGCGGTTTGTTTTGTTTCTTATTTAATTTCCACTGATTTTATTCCGGAAGGCATTAAGAAACAAGAATATGAAAAAATGAAAATTTTAGAAGATTCAGAGTATAAAGATAAACTTGATAAAATTAGTATTTATATTTTGGCTGATGCCATTGATTCCATTGCCTTGGTTTGGTTGCTTACTTGGGATAAATATAAAAAATTAGAGGAGGGGATAAAGGATAAAATGAAAACAATAGAAAAAGAAGGAGGGATTATTAAGTAGATTAAAGATATCTCAGTTTAGTGAATTGAGATATTTTGCTAAAGATAATTTATAAAGGTCGACCTCAAATAATCTTAATCAAAGGAAATAATTATTATGTCTAAAAGGCTAGTAATTCATATTACTCCAAATAAAAAAGGAGGGGTAAAAGACTGGAAGATAACCAAAGAAGGAAACAAACAACCGATTGCTGTGTTTGAAAATAAAGAAAAAGCAATTAAAAAAGCCCGGGGAATTGCAAGAAAGCAAGAACCAAGCCAGATAAAAATACACGGAAGAACTGGCAAAATTCAGACAGAACATACTTACGGAGCAGATCCGAGAAAATATAAGGGTTAAGAACTGAACGTTGCCAGTAAAAAAGATAATTAACAGAAACGGAGCTGAAATAAGAAAGGATAATTTTGATGTAGGGCTGTCTTTTGAGGTGGACGATTTAAGTAAAGATTACGACACAGTAATTTTAGAAAATAAACCCAAACACTGAAACATAAATTTAAAAAATTTGAGAGGAGTAAAACTCCCCCGAAATTTAGGATTGGTAAGGCGGACCTTAAAATTCTTCAGGACTTGGACAATCATAGATTTTGAGACACTCAAATATACCCTTAAGTAGTGTCTCATTTGTCTCATTTCCTGAACAAAACGCCCTGACTGAGACACGTCAATGAGACACTCTAAAAAGCCCCAATTTTCCCCTTAAAATACGAGTTCTAGACCGATGTTGCCAGCACTTCGACAAGCTCAGTGCAGGCCACTGAGAGGTCTAGTAAATAAAAGAGTCCATCGTTGGACGATTTTTATTGACAAAAGGTTGTATATTTAGTATGATGAAAGGGTAATGTCGCGAGACTTTGTGCGGCATTTTATTTTATTTATGGTAACAAGACATTTTGACAAACATTCATTCCGCAAATATTCCAACTTCGGCGTTCGCAAAAGACGCTCGGGTTTTGCTAAGGAAATCAGCATTGATCGGTTTATTAACAAAAACGTTGTTGCTCAAAAAGCGAAAGTTTTCGCGCCGACTCACCAGTTCCAAGATTTTAATATTGATCAGCGTTTGAGAGCCAATATTCTGGCTAAAGGATTTAAAACGCCCACTCCCATTCAAGATAAAATCATTGAGCATGTTTTACAAGGCCTTGACGTGGTGGGCATTGCCAATACAGGTACTGGCAAAACCGGCGCTTTTTTAATCCCTTTGATACAGAAAGTATTGTTAAATCCTCGAGAAAAAGTGCTGATTATCGCGCCTACTCGCGAGCTGGCGACACAAATCAACCAGGAGTTTAAGAGTTTTTCGCGCGGCATTAATATTTATTCCGCCTGCTGCGTTGGCGGAACTTCCATCCGTAGCCAAATTTCCGAATTGAAAAATTACCGCAATCATTTTATTATCGGCACTCCGGGGAGATTAAAGGATTTGATCCAACGGAGATTTATAAATCTTTCCGCTTTTTCCACAATTATTTTAGACGAAGCCGACCGAATGCTGGATATGGGGTTTATCGCGGATATAAAATTTATTACGTCTCTAATGCCTCCAAAGCGCCACGCGCTTTGCTTTTTAGCGACTATGACCCGAGAAGCTGAGCTGCTCATTAACGAATTTCTCAACAAACCTGTTACCGTGTTTGTTAAAACCGGAGATACGCCGGAAAACATTTATCAAGACATAGTTAGAGTTTCAAGCAGAGGAAAGATAGGGACACTTTGTAATTTATTGGCGAAAGACGAATTCCGCAAAGTGCTTATTTTTGGCAGAACCAAGTACGGCGTGGAAAGATTATCTAACAATCTAGCGAGATACGGTTTTAAAGCTGATTCAATCCACGGAGACAAGAACTATGCCAGCCGCCTTAGATCCTTAAAATCGTTTAAGGAAGACAATATCAGTATTTTAGTGGCAACAGATGTGGCGGCTCGGGGGCTTGATATCCCTGATGTGAGCCATGTGATTAATTACGACGTGCCCGCAACTTACGAAGATTACGTGCACCGCATCGGCAGAACAGGCCGTATCAATAAAAGAGGCGTTGCCTTAACATTTGTTGAATAATATTATGGATAAAATTAATATCAGAAATATCGCTATTATTGCCCATGTTGACCACGGAAAAACCACGCTGGTTGACGCTTTATTGCGCCAGTCCAAAAGCGACTTGGGGAAAGATTTGGCTAATCAAGTATGCATAATGGACAGTAATGAGTTGGAAAAGGAAAGAGGTATCACTATTTTTTCTAAAAATGCGGCGATTCACTATAATGGGACTAAAATCAATATCATTGACACTCCGGGCCACGCGGATTTTGGCGGAGAGGTGGAAAGAGTTTTAAATATGGCGGATGGTTGTTTGCTGTTAATTGACGCAAAAGACGGCCCCATGCATCAGACCAGATTTGTTTTGAAAAAAGCGCTTGAAATGGGCCATAAAATTATCGTGGTGATCAATAAAATAGATAAAGCCGGCGCGAGAATAGATTTTGCTTTAAACGCGACGCTTGATTTGTTTTTAGAATTGAGCGCGGACGAAAACGCTTTGAATTTCCCTGTAATTTATGCTTCTGGGAGAGAAGGCAAAGCGGGGATAGATCCCGACCTTAATAAAATGACTGATATTATCCCTCTTTTTGATGCGATTCTCAAGCATATTCCGTCGCCATTAGGCGATCCGCAAAAGCCGTTGCAGATGCTTGTTACTTCAATTTCTGGAGACGATTTTAAGGGAAGAATTTGCATCGGCAGAGTTCATAACGGCGTTATTAAATCCGGGCAGGAAATAACCTACATTAACAAGCGCGGCCAGGTAAAGAAACACCGTTTAATTTCTTTAATGACCTTTTCTGGCTTAAACAGAAAGGAGGCAGCCGAGGTTTCAGCAGGCGATATCGCGGCTTTAGCCGGAATACCGGACGTGACTATCGGGGAAACAATTGCCGATCCTATAGATCCAAAAGCTCTGCCAATAATTAATATAGAAGAGCCGACTGTTAAAATGACATTTTTGGTCAATAATTCTCCGTTTGCCGGCAAAGAAGGACAGTTTTCAACTTCGCGCCAAGTAAAAGCAAGGATCTATAAAGAATTGGAAACCGACGTGGCTTTAAGAATTGAAGAATTAACGAGCGTCAGTTGGACGGTTTCCGGACGGGGAGAGCTGCATTTAGCTATTCTCATTGAAAGAATACGCCGCGAGGGCTATGAATTGCAGGTTTCCAGACCTCAGGTGATTGTTAAGGAAATTGATGGACAGAAAATGGTTCCGTTTGAAAAAGTTTACATTGAAGTGCCGGAAAAATTCCATGGTTCTGTTATACAAAAGTTAAATAGCCGAAAAGGGGAGTTGGTTGATATGAAGAATATTGACGGCATTGTTTTTTTGGAATTTATCATTCCGACCAGAGGCCTTTTTGGATACAGGAGCGAATTTCTAACTGACACTAAAGGCATGGGTATTATTAATACTAATTTTTATCAATATCAAAAGGATTCCGGCGGCTGGAAAGAAAGAAATCATGGTTCTTTGGTAGCTCACGAAACTGGTATGACCAATTTATACGGATTGAGAAACGTTCAAAGCCGGGGGTTTTTGTTTTTGGGGCCTGGCATCAAAGTTTATGAAGGCCAGGTGGTCGGTCAGAATTCAAGAAGCGAAGATATCAGGGTGAATGTCTGCAAAGAAAAACAGCTTTCTAATATGCGTTCACGTGGCGATGGCGTCACCGAGCATTTTAACGAACCGAAAATCATGGATTTAGAAGACGCCTTGGTTTATATCAACGATGACGAGCTTGTGGAAATTACTCCCAAAAATATCCGGATAAGAAAAGTATTTTTGGACGAAAACAGCGCGAAACGAGCGGCTCGAGAAGAAAAACATTGACATAATTTTTAATTTGTATATTATAAACAATGATGAAAGTTTTTATCCAAACAATAGAATATACGAGAGCGATTTAACAGGGAAATAATTGATTGCAAATAGCCGAAAACGACTAATATATTCGTCTATTGTATTGAATTATTTAATCCCTGTTTTTTTATGGACAAAAATAACATAAAAATTCCAAAATTTTTTTACGAAAACCAATCAGAAAAAATTAAAAATCCTTTATTGATTCTGCATGGTATTTCAAAATCCTATAGAGAGGAGGATCTGTTTTCTGATATTGATTTAACAATAAATTCTAATGACAGAATCGCTATTGTAGGCGCAAATGGAATAGGCAAAAGCACTCTTTTAAAAATAATTATAGGAACAGAGGAAGCAGATGAAGGGGATATCAGTAAAAATAAAAATCTCAAAATAGGATATTTGCCGCAAGAAACCCTTTGGAAATCTCTTCAAAACACGCTTTTAGAGGAAATACGTTCAGTAAGCGCGGAAATGTTAAAACTGGACAGCCTTCGCTACGAAGGATTGATAAAAAATCTTTTAGAAAATTTTGGTTTTTCAGAACAATATCTGCAAAGGAAAATTAAAACATTAAGCGGTGGAGAAAGGACAAGGCTGGCGTTGGCTAAAATTTTAGCGTCTAAGCCTAATTTGTTGATTTTAGACGAGCCGACTAATCATCTTGACTTAAAAACAATAGAATGGCTGGAACAATTTTTATTAAATTGGAATAAAACGATGATATGCGTATCTCACGATAGATTATTTTTGGATAAAATGTGCGATAAGACATTTGAATTAACTAAGCAGGGATTGCAAAAATATTATTGCCCTTATTCCGAATACATAAAAGAAAAAGAGAAACGTATTGGAATACAAGAAAAGAATTATAAAAATCAGCAAAAGTATTTCAAGAAGCAGCAGGAATTTATTGACCGTTTTAGATATAAGGCGGCAATAGCAGGACAGGTTCAGGGCAGGATTAAGCAATTAGCAAAAGTAGAGCGAGTAGAAAAACCGAAAACAAGCAGCGATATCAAAATCAATTTTGATATTGCAGAAAAAACTTGCACAAGGGTTTTAGAAATTAATAATTTAATAGTTGGAGACGAGCAATCGCCTTTGTTTGAAATACAAGGCAGAATAGAAGTAAATTGGGGAGATAAAATCGGCATTATAGGGAATAATGGAGCAGGAAAATCAAGTTTGTTAAAAACCATTATTGGCGAGAGCCCGAGCGTCGCTGGAAAAGTAAAAATAACGCAAGGAATAAAAATAGGTTATTACGCTCAAGCGCATGAAGAATTAGATCTGGAAAAAAGCATATTAGAAGAAGTAGCGTTTAAAACAATATCCGATGAAGAAAAAATCAGAAATGTTTTGGGCTGTCTTTTGTTTGCCCAAAACCAGACAGCTAAAAAAATTCATCAATTAAGCGGCGGAGAGCGGGCAAGAGTTGCCTTGGCTGAATTAATACTGCAAAAATCAAATTTTCTTGTATTAGACGAGCCAACAAATCATTTAGACCTTCCAAGTAAAGAAGTTGTGACTAATATGCTTAAAGAATACAAGGGTACGATTCTTTTAGTTTCCCATGACCGTTATATTCTCAATAAAGTATGTAATAATATTTGGGAAATTAAAAATAAGAAATTAAAAGCATATTTAGGGAATTATAAAGATTATCTCTATTCAAATAAATAGATTGTTGATAAATGAGAGAAAGATTGATAAAACTCCAAAAATGAGTTAAATTAAAATAATAAGGAAAAAAAATGGCATTGGATTTAAAAAAACTAAATGAAGAACAAAGAAAAGCTGTAGTTTATGGCAATGGGCCGCTTTTAATTGTCGCTGGCGCCGGGACCGGAAAAACAACGGTTATCACTCAGAGAATCGTTTATCTAATAGAAAGAGGAGAGGCTAAAACAGAGGAAATCCTGGCTGTTACTTTTACTGAAAAAGCAGCCGAAGAAATGGAGGAAAGGGTTGACAAGCTTTTACCTTTTGGTTATGTGGATTTATGGATTTCCACTTTTCATTCTTTCTGCGAAAGAATTTTAAGGGATTATGCCTTAGATATAGGTTTGCCTGCTGATTTCAAAATTTTAGATAATACTGCTGGCTGGCTTTTGGTTTATCGGAATTTAGACAAGTTTGAACTTGATTATTACAAACCCTTGGGCAACCCGACAAAATTTATCCAGGCTCTGATTTCGCATTTTTCTCATTGCAAAGACCAGGCAATTTATCCCGAGGATTATTTAAAATACGCGGATAAGCTGAAAACCAATCTTACTGACTTGCCGGAAAGCAATGAATCAGAAAGAATAAAAGAAGTCGCTAACGCATATCATGTTTATCAGCGCTTGCTTTTGGAAAACAGCTCATTGGATTTTGGCGATTTAATTAATTATTGTTTGAAACTTTTTCAAAAAAGACCCATGATTTTAAAAAAATACAGGGGGAAATTCAAGTACATTTTAGTTGATGAGTTTCAGGACACAAACTGGGCGCAGTATGAACTTATAAAGATTTTGGCAAAGCCAAAGAATAATCTGACAGTCTGCGCCGACGACGATCAATCAATTTATAAGTGGAGGGGCGCGTCTTTTTCAAATATCATACAATTCAAAAAGGATTTTCCCAAGGCAAAAGAAATTTCTTTGGTTAAAAATTACAGGTCTAGCCAGAATATTTTGGATTTAGCCTACAAATTTATAAAAGCCAACGACCCAAACCGGCTTGAATATGTAAATAAAATTAATAAAAAACTGCTTGCCCAGAAAAAAGGAAGCGGGATAATTGAACATATTTTCGCCAAGAGTTTAGATGAAGAAGTCGGGAAAACAATAAAGAAAATTTTAGAGATTCTTAAAAGGGATAAGGATGCCGTTTATAATGATTTTGCGATTTTAGTAAGGGCAAATGATGCGGCAAATCTTTTTACCAAAGCGCTGGAACGCGCTGGTTTGCCTTATCAATTTTTAGCTTCAAAGGGGCTTTATTCAAAGCCCGTGGTTTTGGATATTATTTCATATTTTAAGCTTTTGGACAATTATCATGAAAGCACGGCTGTTTACAGGATTTTAAATATGCCGTTTTTGGAAATTCCCTTGCAAGACATAATAAAGCTTACGCAATACAGCCATAAAAGGACAAAATCGCTTTATGAAGCAATGGAAGAGCTTGCTTTGATTCAAGGAGTTTCCCAAAAAACGCAGGAGAAAATCGCTTTTGTTTTGAGTTTGATTAAAAGACACAGCGTCCTTGCGCAAGAAAAAACAGTTTCAGAAATACTGGTGGCTTTTCTTGAAGATTCAGGCTATCTGAAATATTTAATAAAGCTAGAAGCCAAAGAACAGCTTGATTTGCTCAATCAATTTTATAAAAAAGTAAAGAATTTTGAAGAAACAACAATTGAGCCAAGCTTGAGTAATTTCATGCTGGAAATAAATTTGGAAATAGAATCTGGTGAAGAGGGAAAGCTTGAATTTGATCCGGAACAGGGTCCTGATATGATAAAAATAATGACCATTCACGGAGCCAAGGGCTTGGAATTCAAGTATGTCTTTTTAGTTAATATGGTAGATAAAAGATTTCCGACCATTGAAAGAAAAGATTTAATAGAACTTCCCGAAGAATTGATTAAAGACATAAAACCGACTGGCGACATCCATTTGCAGGAAGAAAGGCGCATCTGCTATGTGGCAATGACCAGGGCTAAAAAAGAGCTTTATTTCTTTTCAGCCGAAGATTACGGCGGCATGAGAAAAAAGAAATTGTCGCGTTTTTTAATAGAAATGGGCTATAAAAAAGAAGAGAAAGACGGAGAAACTGTTAATGGGTTATTAAAAGTAAAACCTGTTGCTTCTGCTGGCAGGACAAGAATAAGTCCTGATTATCTGCCTGAACATTTTTCTTTCTCGCAATTAGCGGCTTTCAGCAAATGTCCTTTGCAGTACAAATTTGCTTTTATTTTAAAAATTCCAATAAAAGGCAAGGCAGTGTTTTCATTCGGAAAGGCAATGCACAACACTTTATATGACTTTTTAAAATACGCCAATGAGAATAATATAAAAAACCAAAGCAATTTATTTGGCTTTGATGGGGAAAAAACTTCGGAAGGGCTCGTAAATTTTGACTATTTAGTTAAAATTTACGAGAAAAACTGGATTGATGAATGGTATGAAAATAAAAAACAAAAAGAGGAGTATTACAAGCTCGGTAAAAAAATAATTAAAGATTTTTACAGCGAATTTTCAAAAAAACAGCCAAAGATTTTAAAAATCAACAATGTTTTAGCTTTGGAAATTCCGTTTAGCTTGAAAATAGGGGATAATAGTTTGCGCGGCAGGATAGACAGGATTGATGAGAAACAAGGCGGAGCCGCGATTATTGATTACAAAACAGGAAGTTCAAAAGAGAAATTATCATTAGACGATAAAGAGCAATTATTAATTTATCAAATAGCGGCTGAAGAGATTTTCAAAATAGATCCAAAAGAACTGATTTATTATTATCTAAACGACAACAAGAAAACATTTTTTCTGGGCTCTGAAAAAGAAAAAAACCGGTTGAAAGAGAAAATAATCAAGGAAATTGAGGAAATAAAAAAGAGCGATTTTAAAGCAACACCCGGCTGGCAATGCTCTTTTTGCGATTTCAAAGACATCTGCGACTTTGCGCGAAGATAAAAAAGAACATATTTAATTGTTGAGGCATAACTTCAACAATTTTTTTTATTGCTAAAATCCCAAAAATGAGTTAAATTAGAATAATAAAGAAAAAATATGACAAAATATTTAACACAGGAAGGTTTGAAGAAAATAAAAAAAGAGCTGGAGTACCTAGAGAAAGTTATAAGAAAAGAGGTTTCAGAGGATCTAAAACATACTTCTTCTCAGGGCGATTTGAAAGAAAATGCTGGATATCATATAGCTAAAGAAAAACAGGGATTTGTTGAGGGAAAAATAAAAGAGTTAAGAGAAATTATTGCCCAAGCTAAAGTGATAGAAAAGAAAGAAAATGGTAGAAGCCAAATAGGTTCTTTTGTTTCTTTAAAATTAGAAGGAAGAAAAGAAAAATTCCAGATTGTCGAGACAGAAGAAGTAGATATTTTAAAAGGTAAAATCTCATTTAATTCTCCTTTAGGTGGAGCTCTTTTAGGTAAAAAGAAAGGAGATATTATTGAAGTTGATGCTCCTCAAGGCAAGAAAAAATACAAGGTGATTGACATCGGATAGATTGGTGTGTGTTAGATATTGAGTGCCTAACAGGCCCTATCGCCAAGAAAGCAGTTTTCTGGTAGAATTGAAATATGGATTATGGAGCAACTAAAATTGTATACAACTTGTTGACAACTTTGAATTTTGGGGATACAATAAAGTTGTCAACTGACAAGAAAGTTAAAAAAATATGGATATAAAAGCATTAATATTAAAACACCTAAAAAAGAATAAGAAAGTTAAGGTTGCTGATGTAGTTAAAGCAACTGGGTTTTCGCGCGCCTATATCAATAGATCCTTTAGGGAATTAGTAAATCAGGAAAAAATTGCTTTAATTGGAAAAGCAAATCAGGCTCACTATATTGAAGCAAGAAAGAGTGTTGTCCGAAAAACAAAAAGAGAAATTTTAAGTATTAAGCGGATCCTTAAAAACAAAAATCTTTCTGAATCTGACATTTTAGATCAAATAAAGGAAGATTGCGGGATATTTTTGGATTTACCAAAAAATATCGTTTCTATTTTGGATTACGCTTTTACTGAGATGTTAAACAATGCTATTGAACACTCTAATTCAAAAGAAATAGTTGTTATAATGGAAAAAGATAAATTTAGCGTCAATTTTGAAGTGATTGATTTTGGAATAGGTATTTTTAATAATTTGATGGAAAAAAGAGGATTAAAAAACGAATTAGAAGCAATTCAGGACCTTTTAAAAGGAAAACAAACCACTGTCCCTAAAGAACATACAGGCGAGGGCATTTTTTTTACTTCAAAAGTAGCTGATAAATTAATTATTAATAGTTCAACCAAAAAATTAATTATTGACAACCAGCTCAATGATATTTTTATTAAAGACATAAAAGCAATTAAAGGGACAAAAGTACGATTTGAAATTGGCAAAAAAGCTATGCAAAATTTAAATGCTATATTTAAGAAATTTGCCGGAAATACATTTGAATTTAGTAAAACCGAAGTGACGGTTGACCTTTATCAGATGAATAATGTTTTTATTTCGCGTTCTCAAGCACGAAGAGTTCTTAGCGGATTGGACAAATTTAGAACAATAATTATTGATTTTAAGAATATTAATACCATTGGTCAATCCTTTGCTGATGAAGTTTTTAGAGTTTGGCAAAGTCATCATCTAGAGATCGATATTAGGTATAAAAACGCTAATGAAAATGTGCTATTTATGATTAAACGAGCACAGATTAAGAATTAAAATTATGGAAAATCAAGAAAAAAGAATTTTTCTAATCGGAATTTTAGGGGGAATAATGGGAGTGCTTTTGGTTTTTGGAGGAATTTTTTTGTTTTTTGTTTCAATGGAAAAATTTCACACCATTCAAATTAATTGTCTGCCTGAAAAATCAGTTGAGTCAAAAAACATTAGCTGCGAGATTTTAGAAGTTGAGGAAATGGGAAATATCTTAAAAGCAGCAGAAATAGCGTCTCCTCCTGTTAATGAAGAGGAATTAAAAAGAATAAAGGATTTGGAAACAGAGGGAAAGTTCGTGAAAGTAAAAATAAAAGCATTGAACAAAAGAAAAGATTCAATTAACCTTTCAACCGTTTATTTTATTGATGTAGAAGGAAGAAAATTTACTTCTTCCTATAAAGCCAATTACTGGCTATCGGAAGAAGAGAAGTTTAGCGGAAGCATTCTTCCTGATACGGGAAAAGAGTTTGCCAAAATTTTTGAAGTTTCAGAAAATTCTGATTTGGCTAAGTTAAAGATAAAATTTTATCGCCAAACAAGAATATTTGATTAACCCGGAAAAATGTTGATTAAGGTTAAAGTTTTTCCAAATTCAAAAAAGAAAGAGATAATTAAAAAATCAGAAGATAGTTTTGAGATTAAGGTTAAGGCGAAGCCAGTAAAGGGTTTAGCAAATAGAGCAGTAAGAGATGCTTTGGCTTCATATTTTAATATTTCACACTCAAAGATAAAATTGGTTAAAGGGTTTGAACAACGAAATAAAATTTTTGAAGTTAATCAATAATCTATTTTTATGGAAAAATCTATTTATGTAATTAATTTCAGAGGGGAAAGAAAGCCGTTTTCTTTAAGGAAAGTTTATCGGAGCGCCAGGAAAGCGGGCGCTTCAAAGAAATTGGCCCGAGAGATTAGCCAAGTTATTCAAATGGAAGCCTATCCTGGCATCAAAACATCAGAGATTTTTAAAAGAATAAAAGAACTTTTAAATCGAGAGTCTCTTAAATTAGGAATAAAATTTTCTTTGAAAGAAGGAATGAAAAAATTGGGGCCCAGCGGTTTTCCCTTTGAGAAATTTATTGGAGAAATTTTCTTCAGACAAGGATATAAGGTTAGATTAAATCAATATCTTCAGGGCGATTGCTTGAAATATGAAATCGATTTTTTGGCCAAAAAAGGAAATCTGGTTTATGTCGGCGAGTGTAAGTTTAGATCTTTATTAGAAGAAGGACGTATTCATTCAGAAACCGCTTTGGCTTATCGGGCTAAGACTTTAGATATAAGAAAAGGAAATGTATTTGAAAGAAAAGAGCTTAATGGCTTTAATGTAAGGCCTATTTTGGTTACTAATGCTAAATTTACCAAAGCAGCGGCTGAATATTCAAGATGCGCAGGGATTGAGCTTCTGGGCTGGAAATGCCCTAAATCAGGAGGTCTGGAATATATAATTGATAAAAACGGTTTTTATCCTATAACTATTTTGCCTTCTTTAAAGGAAGGCTTGGCTGAGGTTTTTATTAAAAGAAAGGTGATTTTAGCAAAAGATGTTCTAAAAATTAATCCTCGGAAATTCTCAAAGCAAACAGGAATTTCGGAAAAAAACTTAAATTCTTTAATAAAAGAAGCTAAAATTTTATTTGAAGTATAATTATGGAAGAGCAACAAAGAATTCAAAGGTTTTTACAGGAATTTTCTAAAAAATTAGCAGAGAGATTTAAGGAAGATTTGGATTTTATTTTGCTGTTTGGCAGTGCGGCAAGAGGGGAATGGAAAAGAGGAATAAGCGATGTAGATTTGATAATTCAGGTTAAAAGGCCGGAATTAGTGAAAGAGGTAAAAGAATATACAGACAAGATATTTTGGAGATTAGATGAGAAATATGATACAAAACTCAAAGAATCCTGCTCTGTTGGTGATAAAAAAGATGAAGTTAAAAAGGTTTTAGCCAAGACCAAACTTTATGTGCCCTATGAAGTTTTCGGACCAACAGACATAGATTGGGTAGAAGGCAAAATAAAGAGAAAGGATTTATTATTGGGAGCAATACTAGTGGCTTCCCAATCTATGCTCTTTAAGAAAATGAAATACGAGGGCAGGATTTTATGGGGAAGGGATATAAGAAAAACAATTCGGGCTAAAGCAAACTGGTGGGAGAAATTCAAAGCCATTTTAATACCATACTATATCGCTCTTTCTTCTGTTTTAGGAGCTTTGTTTGTTCCAAAAATTTGTTTGAAAATGGCTGATAAAGCAGCTATTTATTCTATAGAATCTGTTTTGTTCTTTTTAGATAAACCAATTGGAGGGGGCATAAAAAAAGCTACAGAAAAAATAAAAAAAGAAATAAAGAGAAAAGTTAGATATAAGCATAGTCTCTTAGGAACCATGGAAATTGATTTAGTATTAAATTTTGATTATCAAAAATTATTGAATTTTAATTTTGCAAAAGAAGCTATAAAACTTAAATATAATTGGGTAGAGCAATCCAGAAAATTTAGCAGATGGGAAACCTTGAAATTTTGTTGCCGGTCTTTGCTTTTCGTAAATGCTATGAACTGGTATGCTATATTCAAAGCAGATAGACATCGTATAACCTTAAAACTGTTATTTGTTTTTCGCACAATTTTATTGTTTTTAATAATCTGGTTATATTTTCATTATTTCGGATAATTTTTATGGAGTATAGCAAAGACAAAATTTTTTCTGTTTCTGAATACATTGATATTCTTAATACAGAATTAAAAAAATATAGAGCAAAAATTATAGGAGAAGTAAGCGAGATTAGTTTTGGACCAACAGGCCATGTCTATTTTTCTTTAAAAGACGAAAAAGATGGAAGTATAATAAAATGCATAATTTGGAAATCTATATATAGTATTTATGGCATTAAATTAAAGATAGGGGATAAAATTATTGCTTTTGGCTCTCCAAGCATGCATCCGTTATATGGATTTTCTTTTATAGCGGAAACAATTGAATATGCAGGAGAGGGGACTTTAGAAAAAGAGTATAAGAGATTAAAGAAAAAACTAACCGAGCAAGGCGCTTTTGCTGAAATTAGAAAGCGGCCGATCCTAAAGTATCCGCAGAAAATCGGTGTGATTACCTCGCGCCAAGGTGCTGTTTTAGCGGATTTTTTAAATAATTTAGGAAAATTTGGCTTTAAAATTAAGATGATTGATTCTCGCGTTGAGGGCCAAGTGGCAGTAGCAGATCTTTTATCGTCAATAAGGACATTCGTAAAACAGGATATTGACGTTCTTGTTATAATTCGCGGCGGAGGATCATTAGAGTCAATGATGGCATTTAATAATGAATTGTTAGTTATGGAAATAGTTAATTTCCCGGTTCCAGTAGTTCTTGGAATAGGGCACCATAAAAATGAACCGCTTGCTGCTTTAGCGGCAGATGTTTCAGTTTCTACTCCTACTGCTGCTGCGAATCTTCTTAATGAATCATGGAAGCATGCTATGCTTTTATTAGAAAAGCATGAAAGAGACACTATCGGCTTCTATGGAAATGTTTTGGAAAATGTTAATATTAGCATAAAGAACTCGTGGGAAAAATCCGTATTTGGATTTAAATCATTATTGTCAACAATCAGCCAGCGACTTGAACATTCTGTTAAAATCATTGAGCTTAATAATCCGGAGCGCCAGCTTCGTCTTGGTTACAGCATCGCCAGCCATTATGGAAAGATAATTAAGCGAGTAGATGACGCTAAAATAGGAGAAAACATAGATTTAAGAGTGATAGATGGAAAAATTATTTCAGAAGTTAAAAATATTCACCCTGTTAAATAATCGCTTTTGCGAATTTAATATGGTAAATAAAAATAACAAAAATAAAAATGACTAAAGAAAAGCTAGATGCTAAAAATTTAAACAATAATCTAAAAAATTTATCTGAAATTGCTGATTGGTTTGACAGCCAAAAGGAGATTGACATTGAGCAAGGGTTGAAAAAAGTAAAAGAGGCAATAGCGCTTATTAGGGCGAGCAAAGAGCGGCTTAAAGAGATTGAAAATGAATTTGAGGAAATAAAAAAAGAAGCGGATATTGAAGAAAACAATTAAAAACAGCTGCTTGAATCCAAGCAGCTGTTTTTTTTGCTTTAAATGACGGTTGTTTTTACCAACGGTCACTGCGGTTGTCTTTTCTAGAATCCCGATCGCCGCCACGGTTGAAATCTCTCCTTTGAGGACGAGCCTCCATAGGACGAGCTTCATTTACAGTGAGAGTGCGACCATCAAGTTCTTTTCCATTCAACATTTCCATTGCTTTTTGAGCATCTTCTTCAGAAGCCATCTCCACAAAGCCAAATCCTTTTGAACGGCCAGAAACCTTATCAATGATAATAGTTGCTGACTCAACAGTTCCGGCTTTAGAAAAAGCATCTTTTAACCCATCTTCGGTAGTATCGTAAGACAAACCGCCAATATATAATTTTTTGTTCATCTGTTTCCTTATATGAATATATGAATTTATTTATGTAAGACGACCTTTTCTCATTTTAATTTTTTTTCCTAAATATTCGTATAAGGAAAGAAAAAATTTATTGAGATAACTTACATCTAAATTGAATTATAAACTATTATAATAAAAAGTCAATCTGTGGACTGTATCCTACGGACATATTCACTTGTTTCAGTGTTTATTTCTATTATATCGTTTTCTTTGATAAATAAAGGAGTATTTATTCTTGCTTTGGTTTCTAAGACAACATTTTTTAATCCTGGTTGTGAGCGGTTGCCTTGGACTCCTGGCGGCGCCTCAATTACTTTTAAATTCAGTTTTATCGGCAAAGAGATATTAATAACTTTATCTTGAAACAATATGGCATCAACTATTAAATTTTGTTTTAAAAATTTACTGCTTGCTCCAATATTTTTTTCCAGCAGAGAAAACCTAAATGAAGGATCATTTGCTTTTGAAAAGAAAAATTGGCTACGATGAAAATACAAAAATTTTGCTTTAAATTTTTTAATCTCTGCTTCTTCAAAGCTATCGGAAGGATGAAATGTTTTTGAAACAACAGCTCCAGTAATTAGATTTTTTATTTTTACCTGCAGAACAGAATGGCCTCTTCCTTTAAATAGGCGGGAGGCCTCTAAAATTTCATACGGCTGCTTATCTATAATAATTGTTATCCCTTTGTCTAATTCTTTAAAATCAAGCATAGATAGATTACTTTACGATTTTCCACTCAATTTTTGATTCTTTGTCAGCAAATTCCAGCCATTGGCCGTTTTTGTCAATAACATACCATTTTCTTTTTGCCTTTGACCAAACCATTGGATCGTTTCTATAAAACGGTTTTTTAACAATCTCTTTTGGTTTTAACCTGTCTAATTCCAGCCATTTTTTAAAAACTGTTTCAATAGCATAATCCAGGTTTCTGGATTTTGCCCATTCAGCAACCGTAGACATGGCTTTTTTTGCTTTTTCTATTGAGCCAGCAAGTTCCAAAAGCTGTTTAGCCGGTTTGGTAAACCTGGAATAAACTATTTTTCTCTTTTTAGCATCTCTTTTTAAGTTTTCCAAACTCAAACCTTTTGTTTGAAAATAATAAGTAACAATCTGGCGGACAGCAGTTTCTTGTTTTAACTTCTCGTAATATTTAATCTTTCCCTTTTTCAGATATTCTTCAATTTTATCAGCAATGCTTTTTCCCACGCCTTGGATTTCCTTCAAGCCCTTAATGCCTCTTTCCTTATAAACATCAGCAATATCTTTCTCTAAATTGTCCAGAGTTAAAGCGGCTTTATGGTAAGCTCTTGGCTTAAAAGACACTCCTTTTATTTTCAACAATTCTTCTATTTCGTATAATATTTTAGCGATTTTTTTATTAGTCATGCTATTGCTCAAATTTATCTACTGTAAATTTGTAAATTATTATTTTTTCTGTTTCTGGATTTATGTTTCCTTTTTGGCAGGCAATAGAAATTTGTTTTTCTGAAGTATCCACGCCGTCTAATCCTGGTAAAAGTAATCCTGATTTATAATGAGCTCTTGGCGCAGGTTCAAAGATAACATCAGAGCCAGAAGAAAAGGACTGCGATTTTACAAGGATGCCGTATTTTTTCGGATCTAATTCATTTATGCTCTTGATTGGTTCTGGCTTGTTTAAAACATATACAGTATAAGAAAGCTCTGAAAGTTCTTCTTTCTGGATAGGGGAGAAGCGATAATCCTCAGTTGCAGCGGCAATGGCATTGTGAATCACTTCTTTAGCAATATTGTTTTTAGTTGGCAAATAAGTGCCAATACATCCTCGCAATTCATCTTTTTCCTCAATAGTAACAAAAACTCCAGCTTTTTTTGTGAAAAACTCTTTAATCAGATTTTCAGGAGCAGAAATAATCCTTGCTTCTTTAATATATATTTCCACCGCATTTTTGGCAAGTAAACTATATTGGTTCATAAAAAGTGTATTAAATGCCTATAAATTCTTGCCTCTGGTTTTATTCTACAATGATTTTAGTAAATAAAAAAGAGGAGTGATGTCTCCTCATAAGATTTCGTTTTGGTGATATTGGTGATACACAAATAAATGAATAATAGAAGGAACAATCATAACTGCCGTAGCTGCTATACAAAGATAGGGGTAAATTCCTGCTTTATCATCTAAAAAGATTGTTCCGATTACTCCTATTATTAAAAGTATCATTCCAACTACCAAACCCATTGTCCAATATTCTCTATCCATGTCCATTTTTTTATTTCACCTCCTAAATATTTTGTAAAACAGCTATAAAAAGATATACGATGCCCGAAGGAGGAATAATCCTCCGGCCTCTACCTGGTTGGGCAGCGTGCGCTTACACCATCGAGCGATATAAGGATAGCAATTTTTGTTATCTTTGTCAAACAAAATTAACCCAATTTGAAATTTACAACAAGATAGCCGACGCCGAATGGGTATTCATAAGAAAGAATTTCCGGCTGCCAAGCTTGCCCTGAGGCATCTAAAATTCCTAAAATAAAAGAAAAAGAGCGAAGACCGCATTCGCCGGCCTCTGGATACATTTCGTCTAGCTTTAAAAAGTTTTCAAGAGCTTTATTCTTTAAATATTCAATCAATGCTTTATCAAATTTAGGTCCGTCAGGATTCAAGCCATAAGGGCCGTCCTTTTTTAAGCAATGAGACATATCACCAGAGGCGATCAGGGCATATTTTTTTTCTTTTTCTAGTTTATTATAAAACTCTTTTCCTTGTTGATAATAAAAATCAGGAGTTTTGTCAGGAATAAATAATTGCCTGCTTGGAATATTTTGTTTAGGGTTTAAAAAATGAAGAGGAACATTAAAACCCCAATCAGGATGGGGAGAGGAAATAATAATAGTACTAGGATTAGATTCCTTTAATTTCTTTCCTAAAAACTTCAAATTTTCAATTGTTTTTTTAACTTTTTCTCTATCCTCTGATGAGCCAACTTCTGGCAAAAGTAGGGGAGGATGAGGAGAAAAGCAGGCAAAGGTAATCATAAAAATTTCTAAATTTTAATTTAAAATTAAATCTAATTCTCCTCTACATTTTGAGCATTTTCCATTTTTGTCAAAACGTTTTATGGCATAGCCGAGCCGCTCAATTGCCAAAGTTCCGCATTTTGGGCAATAAGTGTTTTCGCTTTCTAATCCCGGTACATTGCCAGTATAAACATACTTCAACCCAGCCCTTTTACCAATTTCATAAGCCATTTTTAATGTTTTAACCGGTGTATCAGGCAAGTGCTGCAATTTCCAGGAAATTGCTCCGGAAAATTGAGAAATATGCCAGGGCGTTTCAGCGTCTAATTCGTTTTTGATAAAATTAGCAATATTTTCAAACATTTCTTTAGAATCAGTTAAACTAGGAATTACTAAAGTAGTCACTTCCAGCCAGATTTTTTTCTTTTTTATGCGTTCTAAGGTATCTAAAACTGGCTGAACACGGCCGCCGCAGTATTTAATATAAAAATCGTCAGAAAAACCCTTCAAATCAATATTGGCAGCATCTAAAAAAGGAGAAATCATTTCGAATAATTCTTTTGACCAAAATCCATTGCTTATCCATATATTTTTTATTCCTTGTTCTTTGGCCAATTTCATTGTATTTAAGGCATATTCAGAAAAAATAGTGGGGGAGGTATATGTATAAGCAATAGAGGGCAAGTTATTCTCTTTGGCGATTTTAACAATTTCTCTTGGCGACAAATCTTCTCCTAAAATTGGTTTGTTTGGTTTTGGACCTTGGGATATATCCCAATTTTGGCAATTAGCACATCTAAAATTACATCCTACCGTAGCTATAGATAGTGATTGAGTGCCTGGTAAAAAATGAAATAAAGGTTTTTTCTCAATAGGGTCAATATTACAGGCAATTGCTTTGCCATAATTCAGGGCATAAAGTTTTCCATTAATATTTTCTCGGACACCGCAAATCCCTCGCTTTCCTTCTTCAATAACACAATAATGAGCGCAATTCTGGCATTTCACCCTGTTAAATTGCTTCGCACCACGACTTGTCGGGGATTTAACAGGGTAAACTCTTTTGTCCGCAAGTTTTTTGTATAATATTGCTTCTTTCATTATATTTTAATTTTATCACTTTTTAGATAAATAAAAAGAGGCTCGCATAAGCGAACCGAATTTTTAAAAGACCTTTA
The DNA here is from genome assembly GCA_023131895.1 of Candidatus Parcubacteria bacterium. Taxonomy (NCBI): domain Bacteria; phylum Candidatus Parcubacteria; species Candidatus Parcubacteria bacterium. The sequence goes on along the minus strand of JAGLYZ010000002.1, from coordinate 48,971 downwards.
CTATTATCCCCATTCTTTCTTCCATTATTCTCCGGAATTTTTCGAGTTGACTTTTTGTCTCTATTTTCGCGATTTGATTTAAAACCTCGTCTTTGTCGATTTCTGGTAATAATTTCTCGTTTTCTATTCTCTCTGTCAAAACTTCTATTTTTGGTTTTATACTAATCATCTCAAAAGTATTTTGGCAGTTCCTGAAAAACTTTTCAAAATAGTCATCTACATTTATTCCGAATTCATTTTTCAGATTTATCCTGACGCCTTTCATATTTCTTATATAAGAAATAGTGGTATTCAGTATTTTTTTCACTTTTCTTTCTATGTTTTTGTTGTTGCCAATAATCAGGTCAATTTTTTCTATCATCGCCAAATCTACCAATTCTTCCAATAATTCAATCAAAGTTTCTTCGCGGTGTTTGCTTATGTTAAATTTCTTTATTGTTTTCTCTAATTCTTCTTTTCTTGTAGATAATGCGTTTCTTAGTTTATATCTTATAAATCGATAGTACTGGGGACGATCCATTAAATATACTATACCTTCCTCGTAGAATCTCAATCTTTCTACTATTTCTTTTCTCTTTTCAAAGTCTACCATTTTTTTTACCTCTTTTCCGCCTTTTTAGAAAAGGACTATATTTACATATTACAACAAAAGAATAGCTTCGTCAAAAAAAATAAGGGAAATTAATCCCTATTCTTACTTTTGTCCAGAATATTGTCACAGGAATGTATCTATTTCCTCTATCGCTAATTCTTTTGACATTTCTTTGTATCTATTTCTTATTGTGACCTCGGTCACACCCGTAACATTCGATAACTCTTTTTGTGTACGATGCTTACCACTTATCATCGCAGCGATATAAATAGCAGCTCCTGCTATTCCTATAGGTCCTCTTCCATTGGTTAGTTCCACTTCTTCTGCTTTTTTGATTATCTCTACTGCTTTTGATCTTATATCGTCTCCCAAATCAAGCAAGGAACAGAAACGCGGCACAAAATCAGCAGGAGAGGCAGGCGAAACTTTCAAGTCCAGTTCTCGTAAAAGGAAGCGATATGCCCGGCTTATCTCTTTCTGCCCGACTTTTGATATTTCTGTAATCTCATCCAATGTTCGCGGCACACTATACTGTCTGCAGCTAATATATAGGAGAGCAGAAGTTATTGCTTCTATGCTACGCCCACGGATTAGCCGCTTCTTCATCGCTTTGCGGTATAACATAGACGTTGTCTCCCTGATATTCACCGGCAGTCTAAGCGCAGATGCCATCCGCTCAATCTCAGTTAGGGCGAAGATGAAACTCCTTTCGGTTGTATTCGCAACGTGAATTTGCCAGTCTCTCGGGCGATAGAGTCCCGGTATTTTATTTACAGATGTACTCGTACTCAATCCTTTATCATAAATTCTGTAAGTCATTGGCGCGCCAGTCCTCTCCCGTTTGGACTTCTGTTCTAAATCAAAAGCACGCCACTCAGGACCAAGGTCAACGATATTTTCTGTTATTACTAACCCGCAATCCTCGCAAAAAATTTCTGCTTTATCATAATTCCGTACCAGACCCTTAGAACCGCACTCAGGACATTTTTTTATTTGTTCAGCTTTTAATGGACAATCATTTTCTTCTTTATCTTCTTTTTCTTTCATTTTTCCCATTTCAAGTTTTTAAATAACTGTTAATCAATCTAATCAGTTTCTTGAGAAAAAGTCAATATTCTGCTATGCTAAAATTAATGAGGAAAAGAATTTTTATTGCTATAAATCTGCCTGAAGATATTAAAAGGAAACTTTCAGTTTATCAAGAAAAATGGCCAGATTTACCTATTAAATCGGTAAAGCCGGATAATCTTCATATTACTTTAGTTTTTATTGGTTCTATCCGCGATGAAGAACTGTTAGAAATTTGTAAAATTACAAAAGAAGCAGTTTCAGGAAATTCATCTTTTTCAATAAATTTGGATAGAATTTGCTACGCCCCTCCTAAAAAAATACCCCCAAGAATGGTCTGGGCAGAAGGACAAAAAGTAGAAGAATTAGCTAATCTAAAACAGGATTTGGAAAAATCTTTAATTCATACTGGAATAAATTTTATTTCAGAAAACAGGGAATTCAAGCCGCATATTACTTTAGGTAGAATTAAAGCTTGGGAATGGAGAAAAATGGAACCAGAAGAAAGACCGGAGATAGATGAGGAAATTTCTTTAAACTTTCTAGTAAATTCAATTGAAGTAATGGAAAGCGAATTAAAACGCGCAGGTCCTAAATATACTATATTAGAATCAATATCATTAAAATGAAAATTCATTTTATCGGAATTGGCGGAATTGGCGTTTCTGCTTTAGCTCAATATTGTTTAGCAAAAGGCGAGCAAGTTTCTGGCTCTGATTTAGCATCTTCTGAAATTACTAAATTACTGAAAAGAAAAGGGATTAAAATTATCATAGGTCAATACGCAAAAAATATAACCAAAAATCATGATTTAATTATTTATAGTCCGGCAGTAAAAGAAGATAATCCAGAATTAAAAGAAGCGAAAAATCTGGGCATTAAATGTTTGTCTTATCCAGAGGCATTAGGAGAATTAACAAAAAAGTATTCTACCATTGCCATAACTGGAACCCATGGCAAAAGCACAACCACAGCAATGGCTGCTTTGGTTTTAATAAAAGCCGGGTTTGACCCGACAGTAATTGTTGGAACAAAATTAAAAGAATTTGGGAATTCAAATTTTCGAATGGGCAAAAGCAAATACTTAATTATTGAGGCCTGCGAACATGAAGAATCATTTTTAAATTATTGGCCTAAGATTATTGTTATTACCAATATTGAAAAGGAGCATTTGGATTATTATAAAAACTTAAAGAATATCTTAAAAGCTTTTGACGAGTTTATATCACATTTGCCAAAAAATGGAGTATTAGTAATTAACAAAGATGATAAGAATATTGCTCAAATCTTGACATCCCAAGTCAAAAAATACACAGGTCAGACCTGTGTATTTTCATTAAATCAAAAAAAAGAAAAGGAGAAATTAAGAAAAATTCTGAAAATTCCAGGGGAGTATAATATTTATAATGCTTTAGCTGCTTTGACCATAGCTAGAGCTTTAAAAATTGCAGATAAAGTTAGCTATCAAGCATTGTCAGAATTTAAAGGAACATGGCGCCGTTTTGAGCTCACGCACGCGGAGTTACACAGAACTAAACGCGGAATTACGCAGAAAATAACAATTATATCTGATTACGCTCATCATCCAACAGAAGTAAAAGCAACTTTAAAAGCATGCAGGGAAAAGTTTTCCAAACAGAAAATTTGGTGTGTTTTTCAGCCGCATCAATATCAGCGAACTTATTATTTGTTTGATGATTTTGTTAAGGTTTTTAAAGAGGCATTGAATAAAGGCTGGATTGATAGATTGATTATTACCGACATTTATGATGTTGCCGGCAGAGAAGACAAGGCGATTAAAAGTAAAGTAGATTCGGAGAAATTAGTTAAAAAAATTAATAAAAACTTGAAAAAATATCCATATGGAGAAAAAGTCAAGTATGTCTCATCTATTAAAAAAGCAGAGAATTATTTGAAACAAAATCTAAAGAATAAAGAAATTCTAATCATAATGGGAGCAGGGGATATATATAAATTAAGTTATCCACAGATAGCTATTGTATAGTTGCTTTGTATAGTGATATAATATGATAATTCAATAAAGGTCGCGGCTTTTATTAATAATTTATTAATAATATGGAAATACTTACTTGGATAATTTTAATTCTTGTTGTAGTAGTAATCGCTGGAGTTGTTTTAATGAAAAAAAAGAAAGGAGAAAATCTGCCTCAAGGACCAACATCACAAGCGCCTCCAACTCCTGAAGTTTAGATTTGAATGTTTTGATTAAGAATCTTTAAAGCCCTTGTATGCCTTATTCAGGAACAGGGGCTTTATCTTTGGCATCTAATTTGATATAGTAAAAAATAATTCTAAAAAATATGGAAATTATACAGGAATTTAAAATCATTTGGGAATATTTAAGGAAATATAAAAAAGAGGTTAGAAGGCTCGCGGTTTTGGCTATTATCACTTCATCAATTACTGCAGTAATCCCTTATATTTATGGAAGGCTAGTTGATTTAGTATCAATACAGACAACAGAATTAAGTTTTATTTTCGCGCTTTTAGGAATTTGGCTTTTGATGAGTATTGTTACTGCTTTATTTAACAGGTTTGTAAGATTAAGAGGAAATTTTTTAGCGACTGATGCTTACAATAATTTAATGTGTGAGAGCTCTAATCATGTTATGGAGCTTCCATTAAAGTTTCATACAGAGAAAAAAATTGGAGCAATTTTTTCCAAGATTGAAAGAGCCGCAATGTATCTTCAAACAATTATAAGTAATGTTATTTTTTGGATTTTTCCAGAATTTTTAACTGTTTCTACAGGAATTTTAATTTTGTTTTTTATAGAATGGAAATTAGCAATAGGCATAATTTTTTTATGCTTGGGTTTTATTTTGATTACTCTTTATAAAACTACGCCGATTATTGAAAGCCAGAAAAAATTAAATAAGACCTCTGAAATGGTTTCAGGAAATCTTTACGATGCTTTTCTTAATATTCAAACAATTAAATCCTGCGCTGGGGAAAATTTCCAAAGGCAAAGAACAAATAAAGATTATAATCAAACATTAGGACCAGACTTTAAGGATTTTTTCAGGGCATGGAGTTCTTTGTCTCTTTGGCAGAATTTTTTCTTTTCTTTAGGTTTTATCTCTGTATTTGGATTTGCTCTCTTGCTTTTAAGAGAAAATTTAATTACCCCGGGAAAATTAGTAATGTGTTTGGGCTATTTAACTATTTTGCGCCATCCATTAATGAATTTAGCTTGGCTATGGCAAGATTTCAGAACAGGAATAACTACTATTAAAAGAGTAAGAAAATTATTAGAAATTAAGCCGGAAAATTATAATCCAGATGGTAAAATATTAGAGCAGGTTAAAGGAGAAATAAAATTCAAAGATGTTAGTTTTGGTTATAAAAGAAATCGTCTGATTTTAGCAGATATCAATCTTACTGCGCTAGCCGGTAAAAAAATCGCTATTGTTGGCGGAAGCGGCGAAGGAAAAACTACTTTAGTAGATTTAATTTCTCTTTATTTTATTCCTACACAGGGAAAAATTTTATTTGATGGTGTAGATACAAAAAAAATGAATCTCTCATTTTTGAGAAGTATTATTGCTTATGTTCCTCAAGAAATAATTTTATTTAATGATACTGTTAAAAATAATATTCTTTATGGAAAACCAAATGCCACGGATAAAGAAATTATAGAAGCAACAAAAGCTGCCAATGCCCATGGTTTCATTGAAACATTTCCTAAAAAATACGACCAAATTGTTGGAGAGCGGGGAATTAAGCTTTCTACTGGCCAAAAACAGCGACTGGCTATTGCTCGGGCCATAATTCGTGATCCTAAAATTTTGATTTTAGATGAAGCCACTTCTTCATTAGATATGGAATCAGAAAGATTAGTTCAGGGCGCATTGGAAAAATTGATTAAAAATCGAACAACTTTTATTATTGCCCATCGCTTGAGTACTGTCCGAAATGCTGACAAAATTTTGGTTTTGGAAAAAGGAAAAATTATTGAACAAGGAACTCATAAAGAACTTATAAGGAAAAAAGGCGCCTACTTTAAATTTTATTCGCTACAATTTAAAATTTAAGTTATAGCAAATCAAAGATTTGGTATATCAGACTAAAGTCTGTTATAATAAAAAAATGGAACGGATATTATCTGCTGAAACAACTGAATATCATAATAAGGAAGTTAAGCTTGCTGGTTGGATTAACTCGCGGAGAGACCACGGCAAGATTATTTTTATTGATTTAAGAGACAGCTCTGGCTTGATCCAGATGGTGTTTGGGCCAGAATTTGAAAAAAATACTGCAGCTCAAGAAATGAGGCCTGAATGGATAATTGAAATACAAGGAATAGTTAATAGAAGGCCAAAAGGAATGGTAAATCCTAAACTGGCTACCGGAAATATAGAAATAAAAGTAAAAAATTTAAAGATATTATCAAAGGCAAAAACCCTGCCTTTTTCTATTGAAGAATCTGGCTTTGAGATAAACGAAGAAAAACGGTTAAAATACCGTTATTTGGATTTAAGAAGAAAACGGTTGCAGAATAATTTGAAAATCCGCCAAAAGGTTATTCAGTTTATGAGAAACGCCTTAATAGAACAAGGATTTATTGAAATTGAGACGCCGATTTTAACAAAATCAACACCAGAAGGAGCCAGAGATTTTTTAGTGCCTTCGCGAAACCAATCAGGAAAATTTTATGCCTTGCCTCAAAGCCCACAGCAATATAAACAGCTTTTAATGGTGGCAGGCATTGAAAAATATTTTCAAATAGCTAGATGTTTAAGAGACGAAGATCCAAGAGGTGACAGACAGGCAGAACATACGCAATTAGACATTGAAATGTCTTTTACTTCTCAAGAAGAGATTTTGAATTTGATAGAAAAACTATATGTGTCTATAATAAAAAAGATATTTCCAGAAAAGAGAATTACAAAAATCCCTTTTCCAAGAATGACTTACAAAAAAGCAATGGAAAAGTATAAAACTGACAAGCCAGATATTAGAAGAAATAAAAAAGACCAAAATGAATTAGCATTCGCATTTATTACTGATTTTCCAATGTTTGAATGGCATGAAGATCCCGCCTCTGCCAAGGCTATGGCGGGCAAGTGGGGAGCCCAACATCATCCTTTTACCCTCCCAAATTTTGGTTCTCAAAATTTAGGCGGTCAAGCCAAACCTTTAAACGAATCCATTAAAGCAATGAAAAGACATCCAGAAAAGGTTTTAGCTTTTCAATATGATTTTGTTTTAAATGGTTATGAAATTGGCGGGGGAAGCGTTAGAACTACAGATTTAGAAATTTTAACTGCTGTTTTTGAAATTTTAGGCCACAAAAAAGCAGATATCAAAAAGAAGTTCAAAAACTATTTTGAGGCGTTCAGCTATGGAGTGCCGCCTCATGGAGGAATTGCTCCGGGAATTGACAGATTTTTAGCTATAGTTTTAAACGAACCGAATATAAGAGAAGTAATGGCTTTCCCAAAAACAGGGGACAATCGCGATTTAATGATGGACATTCCCGGCGATGTTACTGACGAACAATTAAAAGAACTACATATTAAAGTTGCAAAGAAAAAAATAAAATAATAAATATGAGGGGAATTAAAATCTTTTTCATTGTTTTTATAATCAGCTTGCCTTTTTGGTATGGAATAAATATTTTAGCAGAAAATTTAGAAAATGTTTTTTTCTTTGAAATCACTAAAAATAACCCTGAACTTTTTACTGCTCAAGTATATCAGCCAGATCAACTTTTCCCCAAGAAAATAAATAATTCTTTAGCAGAAACAGAATCAGAAAATTTAGAAATAAGCGCTAAATCAGCAATTTCAGTTTGGGTTGGTTCTCAAAAAAGGCAAAAAGTTCTTTTTCAAAAAAACGCTTCTGAAAAGCTGCCTATTGCTAGTTTGACTAAAATAATGACTGCTTTCATAACATTAAAAAACTATAGACCTGAACAGGAATTAATAATCACTAAAGAGGCTATTCAACAAGAAGAAGAAAAAGGCAATTTAAAACAAGGAGAGGTTCTTTCTGTAAAGAATCTTTTACACATTATTCTTATTGAGTCAAGTAATGACGCTGCATACGCTTTAGCTGAAGGAAAAATCGTCGGACAAGAAGAATGCATAGGAGAAGAAAAATTCGTGGAAATGATGAATCTCAAAGTAAAAGATTTAGACCTGGAAAGTACTCATTTTTTTAATCCCACTGGCGTAGACGAAGACAAGCCAGAGAATTTCTCAAAACATTATTCTACTAGCCAAGATCTGGCAAAGCTATCTAAATATATTTTAAACAATTATCCTGAAATTTTTGAGATAAGCTCTAAAACCTCATATGAGGTTTTTAACGTTGACGGTTCTCTTCACCATTTTATTCCAGCGAATACAAATGAACTTTTATCAGATTCTGAATGGCAGAGAAAAATTATTGGAAGCAAAACCGGCTGGACGCCTGAAGCCCAAGGTTGCCTTATTTTAGTTTTTAAAAAAGGACATGGTTATATGATAAATGTTATTTTGGGTTCAGAAGACAGATTTGAAGAAATGAAAAAATTAATAAACTGGGTAGAAAAAAATTATGACTTTATTTATTTTTAGTATAATCAAAATTTTTCTTATTTCATCTTTTACGGCAATTATTGCTATTGCTTTAGCGCCTTTGCTGATTAAATTTTTATACAAAATCAAATTCTGGAAAAAACAAGCGAGAACCAAAACTATTACTGGAGACAAAGCCGAAGTATTTTATTGTCTGCACAAGGACAGAGAAGTCACTGTGCCTAGGGCAGGAGGTTTGATAATTTGGTGTTCTGTTCTTATAGTTATTTTTCTATTTTATTTAATAAGTAAATTTTCAGATGTTTGGTGGTTAAAATCTTTAAATTTTTTGTCTCGTGGAGAAACCTGGCTGCCTTTGTTTACTTTAGTCACTGCATCTATAGTTGGACTATCCGATGATATTTTACAGGTTTTTGGCAAAGGAAGATATATTGCCGGCGGTATGGCTTTTAAAAGACGGATGCTAATGGTAATTATAATTGGAGTAATCGGCGCTTGGTGGTTCTATAGCAAGCTTGGCTGGGATTCTATGCATATTCCTTTAGTAGGCGATTTTTCTTTAGGTTGTTGGTATATTCTTTTATTTATTGTAACTATGCTTGCTTGTTGGAGCAGCGGGGTGGTTGACGGCATTGACGGCTTGGCTGGCGGAGTTTTCGCTTCTATTTTCGGCGCTTTTGCTATTATTGCTTTTTCCCAAGGAAAAATAGATTTAGCTGCTTTTTGTATTGCTATCACTGGGACTCTTTTTGCTTTTTTATGGTTTAATATCCCTCCAGCTAAATTTTATATGGGAGAAACAGGCATATTAGGACTAACCACTACATTAGCTGTAGTTGCTTTTTTAACTGATTCTTTAATTATCTTGCCTATAATTGGGGGCATATTAGTAATTGAAGTAAGTTCTGTTATATTACAGCTTTTATCCAAGAAATTTCGGAAAAAGAAAATTTGGCTCTGTACGCCGATCCATCATCACTTTGAAGCAAAGGGCTGGCCTCCTTATCAGGTGACAATGCGTTTCTGGATTATCGGAGTTGTCCTCGCCATAATCGGCACTGCCATCCGCTTACTGGGATAATTCTTCTTGACAAATTTTAAGATATAATAAAAAACATGAATAAGATTGATAGATTAAGGAAAAAATATCCGAGATTTGTTTACGAAAGTTATTCCTACAAAATCTTTAAAAATGATTTAAAGATTTTTTTTGATTTTAAAATCTCCCACTACGAGGACAGACCTCGCTCGATTTTCTTTAAACCGGAAATAATCATAAGAAATATTGATAAAAAACGATTAAATCAAATAGGGGACAAGGTATTAGATAATCTTGTTTTTCATTTGGGTTTAATGGAAATTCCCAGTTATTGGAAAGCGACTTGCTCACCGATAATTGAAATTAAAGCCGGCTATTTAAATAAGGACCAAATTAAATGGTGGAAAGATTTTATCCTTAATGGAATGGGACAATTTTTTTATGAAAACCAAATTGATTTTACAAAGCCTGATTTTATAAAAATATGTTGTCTAAGCGAAATAAACAAGAATCAAAGTAAACTCACGATCGTGAACTTACTTGAAGATAAGATTTTAATTCCAATGGGTGAAGGAAAGGATTCCATTATTACATTAGAATTACTTAAAAAATTTGAAAAATCTGGCAGGGACATAAAAAATCAAATAAATTGTTTTATTGTTAATCCGAAGAAGGGGCATTTTAAAATTTTGAAAATCGCTGGGGCGAAAAACCCTGTAATTGTAAGGCGAAAAGTAGACCTTGTTTTATCAAAGTTATATCAAAAAGGTTTTTTAAACGGTCATACTCCAATTACTGCATTAATTTCTAACTTAGCAGTTTTCGCGGCTGTTTTGTTTGGATATAAAAATATAGCAATGTCCTGTGAGAGAAGCGCTGATGAAGGCAATATAAAGTATCTTGGCAAAACGATCAATCATCAATGGTCTAAAACATTTGAATTTGAAAATAAATTTAGAAATTACTTAAAAAAATACTTAGTAAAAGATATAAATTATTTTAGTTTTTTGCGTCCTTTGTATGAAATCCAAATAGCAAAATTATTCTCTGAATTTCATGAATATTTTCCTGTATTTTTAAGCTGTAACGAAGCAAGAAAAACAAATTCCTGGACCAAAAAACCAACAGGCAAATGGTGCGGTAAGTGCTCAAAATGCTTGTTTGTTTTCTTAATTTTGTATCCTTTTATTAAAGAGGAAAAAGTTGTTGAAATTTTTAATAAAAACCTTTTTCAAGACCAGAAATTAATACCACTTATGAAAGAACTGGTAGGGGAGACCAAGTTCAAACCATTTGAATGCATAGGAACAAAAAAAGAATGTTTGATTGCTTTTTACCTTGCCCTCCGTAGCTTTAAGCAAAGGAGGGTTAATAAGAAATTGCCAGTGGTTTTGGATTATTTTGAGAAGAAAATTTTGCCGAAATACTCAAAATTGAAATTAGAAAATGACTCAAAAAAAATATTAAACTCATGGAATAAGCAAAACAGTTTGCCTAAAAAATTTGACAAAATTTTATTAAAAGGATATTATAAATAAAATAGTTCCTTTCAGTAAATAAAGGAGGTTTATAAAATGGACATACTAATAGGATATTTGATGGCAATATTTATCGCAGTAATAATAATGGAAGTGATGCTTGGAATTGCTGTACTCTTCGCTCTAAAAGAGGCATTGAAAGAGAAATTACTAAAACAAAAGGGGTGATAAAAATGGGAGAAGAAATAAAGATAGCAACAAAAGACCGGATAAGAAGGCGAATACTGCAAAATCTGAATTTGTTGGAAATATATGGAGCTAATAACATTGCTGAAGTTATAGAATGGGCTCACAGGGAAGACTTATTAAATCTTGAACTAAGAGTTGGTCTAATTGGCGAATTTCCAATGCTTACAGAAAAAGGCAGGAAGTGGCTAGAAAAACAAAAAATAAAAGAGTAAAAAATAAAAGATGGGAACGATTAGTTCCCTTATTTTTTTTGACGATTTGAGGATTTTAAGCTATGATAAAAAAAATGAAGCTAAACGAATTAGAAGACAAAACAATACTGGTTTTAGGTTTAGGAAAAGAGGGAATAGATAACTTCAAATTTTTGAGAAGGCTATTTCCGAATAAAATTTTGGGATTGGCAGACCAATTGGAAGTTAAAAGTTTAATTAAAAAAGATAAAAAAGTCAAATCATATTTTGGCAAAGGATACCTCAAAGCCATAAAAAATTACGATATTATAATTAAATCACCAGGTGTTCCAATCCTTTTGCCAGAGGTTGAAAGGGCTTTAAAACAAGGAAAGATAATTTCGCAGACCGAAATATTTTTTAAAAACTGCCCTGGAATAATTATCGGGGTTACTGGCACAAAAGGAAAAAGCACAACTGCTTCTTTAATCTATCAGATATTAAAGGAGGAATTTAACAGGGTAAATTTAATTGGCAACATTGGAAAACCAGTTTTATCTTATTTAGAAAAAGCAAAGGAAAATGATATTTTTGTTTATGAATTATCTTGCCATCAACTATATAATCTTAAAAAAAGTCCTCATATAGCTATTCTATTAAATATTTATCCAGAGCATCTTGATTATTATAAAAGTTTTAAAGAATATATTAAAACAAAAGAAAATATAACTCGCTGGCAGGCAAAAAATGATTATTTGATTTATAATGTCAAAAATAAAATAGTGAAAGGAATTGCCGCGAAATCCAAAGCCAAGAAAATTCCAATTCCTACGAATTACGAATTTATTACGAATATACAAATTAGAGATAAGATTTCTTTAATTGGTAAATTAAATCTCCAAAATGTAATGGCTGCTGTGGCTGTTGGAAAAATTTTGGGAATTTCTTCAAAAAACATTGCCAAGTCAATTAAAAATTTTAAACCTTTGCCACATCGATTAGAGTTTGTGGGCACCCATAAAGGAATTACTTTTTATAATGATTCTCTTTCTACTATTCCTGAAACAGCCATAGAGGCAATAAATGCTTTGGGCAAGAATGTTCAAACATTAATTTTAGGCGGTTATGACAGGGGATTGAATTTTAAAGAATTAGGAAAAGTAATATCAAGAAGTAAGGTGAAAACCTTAATCTTATTTCCAGAAACTGGCAAAAAAATTTGGACTTCTATTGTTTCCAAAAAACGGTTTAAAGCTTTTTTTGTTGATAACATGAAAGAAGCAGTAAAATTGGCTTATAAACATACTAAAAAAGGGAAAATCTGCTTATTGTCGCCAGCTTCGCCAAGTTTCAACATTTTTAAAGATTATCAAGAAAGAGGCGATTTATTTAAAAAATACATAAAAATGTTATAATACTAATAATGAAAAGAGATAGTTTCTTATATTCTAATTATGTCTTTTTAGGGACAATAATTACTTTAATAGGATTAGGGATTATAGTTTTAGCCGGCATTTCAGCGCCTATCTCTCAAGAAAAATTTGGTTATAGCTCTTATTATTTAATTCATCAAATCAAATATGGATTAATACCTGGAATTATTTTAGGTTTTTTGGCTTACAAAGTTCCTTTGTCTCTAATAAGAAAATGGTCTTTAGCCCTGCTTTTAGGAAATCTGGTTTTATTGGGCCTTGTTTTTATTCCTCAAATCAGCTTCCATGTTTACGGAGCTTCCAGATGGATAAATCTTGGTTTTGTTTCTTTCCAACCATCAGAATTTTTAAAAATCAGTTTTATCGTTTATTTAGCTGCTTGGTTAAGTAATTTCAGTCATGGAATTAAAAACAGCAAAGAAAAAATAAAATGGATAAAAAAATGGAATAAAGAGCAAATTACTGAAACAATATACAAAACATTGGCTCCTTTTTTAATAATTATTAGTTTAATCAGTTTGTTCTTAATCAAACAGCCAGATATCAGCACTTTGGGCATTATTCTCATAACAGCTCTTTTAATGTATTTTTCTGCTGGAACGCCTTTCTGGCATAGCATCTTTATGATTTTATTAGGAGTATCAGCTTTAATTATTTTAATAAAAACCGCTCCTTATAGGCTTAATCGAATATTAACTTTATTTGACCCGAGAATAGAACCAATGGGTATAAGCTATCAAATAAAACAGTCATTAATAGCTATTGGTTCTGGAGGCATATTTGGCGTAGGTTTAGGGATGTCATACCAAAAATTTGGATTTTTACCGCAATCAATGTCTGATTCAATTTTTTCTATATATGCTGAAGAGACCGGTTTTATTGGAGCTATGTTTTTAATTCTGCTTTTTCTATTTTTTTTCTGGCAGGGATATAAAATTTATAAAAAAACTGTTGATGAGTTTGCCAGGCTTCTAGTTTTAGGAATTTGCTCTTGGATTTCTATTCAGGCCTTAATCCATATTAGTTCTATGATTGGCATCTTTCCATTAACCGGCATACCTTTGCCATTTATAAGTTATGGCGGCTCGCATCTATTAGCAGAAATGATTGGAATCGGACTATTATTTAATATATCAAAAAACATTTAAAAATATGAAAATTTTATTCACAGGCGGCGGTACTGGAGGCCATATTTATCCAATTATCGCTATCACAAGAGAAATTAAAAAAATCTATAATAATCAGGAATTGATTTTTCATTATATTGGGCCAAAAGATGATTTTGGTTCTGCTTTGCTTTCTAAAGAAGGAATTAAGATTAAAACAATAATAGCTGGAAAAGTCAGAAGATATATAGGCATAAAAAGTTTTTTCCATAATATAATAGATGTTTTATTTAAAACGCCTATTGGAATTTGCCAGTCGTTCTGGCACATTTTTACTCTTGCACCTGAGATTATTTTCAGCAAAGGGGGATATGGCTCAATCCCAGCAGTTTTTTCCGGCTGGTTTTTGCGAGTACCAATCTTCCTGCATGAATCTGATACTGCAGCTGGGTTGGCCAACCGAATTTTAACTAAATTTTCCTTAGAAATTTTTGTTTCTTTTCCTGTCCAAAAAACTGAATTTTTTCCGCAAGAAAAATTAATTTCTATTGGAAACCCTATCAGAATTGAAATCCTGCAAGGAGATAAAAAAGAGGCGCAAAGGATGTTAAAATTAAGCGGGACAAAGCCAGTTATTTTGATTCTAGGCGGCTCTCAAGGAGCTCAAAGGATTAATGACAAAATCTTGCAAATTCTGCCAGATTTTCTAAGAGAGTTTGAAGTAATTCATCAAGTTGGTTTGAAAAATTTCAAAGGAGTTCAATCTGAAGCTAAAGTCGTTATTCCTAAGGGATTAGAAAATTTTTATCATGTCTTTCCAGTATTAGATGAAAAAACTTTAAAAAATGCTTATGCGGCTTCTGACCTTATTATCTCCAGGGCTGGCTCTGGCTCTATTTTTGAAATCGCTGCTTTGGGCAAACCATCTATTTTAATTCCTTTGCCAGAATCAGCACAAAACCATCAATTAAAAAACGCTTATTGTTTTGCCGGAACAGGCGCTTCTATAGTTATTGAGGAATCCAATTTTACGCCTCATTTCTTTTTAGAAAAACTGAAACACTTGTTTGCGCAAAGGCATGCAATGAAGGAAATGGCAGAAAAAGCAAAAAAATTCTCAAAGCCAAAAGCAGCAAATATAATTGCTGAATATATTGTTGAATACCTTAAACAATAAAATGACTAATCAAATTAGAACAAGAATTGCTCCATCGCCTACAGGACTCTTGCATATTGGAACTGCCAGGACAGCTCTTTTTAATTATATTTTTGCCAAACAAAACCAGGGGCAGTTTATTTTAAGAATTGAAGACACTGATTTAGAAAGATCAAAACCAGAATATGAAAAAAATATTATGGAAAGCCTGGAATGGCTTGGATTAAAATGTGATGAATTTTATAAACAAAGCGAAAGATTAGATATTTATGAAAAATATATCAGAAAACTTTTAGATGAAGACAAAGCATACTATTGTTTCTGCACAGAAGAAGAATTGGAAGCTCAAAAAGAATATCAAATTTCTGTAGGTCAAGCTCTTAATTATTCAGGCAAGTGCAGGGGGCTTTCTAAAAAAGAAGTTGAAAAGAAGTTAAAAGAAAAAAAACCTTTTGTTATCAGGTTTAAAGTTCCGGAAACAGCAAAAAAAATAGTTTTTGATGATTTAATCAGAGGGAAAATTGAATTTATATCCAAACTAATTGGTGATTTTATTATTAGCAAAGGATTGAAAAAACCTTTTTATAATTTTGCCGCAGCTATTGATGATTCTGAAATGGAAATTTCCAATGTTATTAGAGGAGAAGATCATATTTCTAATACGCCAAAACAAATTCTTATTCAACAAGCATTAGGTTTTTCTCATCCAAAATACGCGCATTTACCACTGATATTGGGTCCTGATAGAAGCAAACTAAGCAAGAGGCACGGCGCTTCCTCTATCACAGAATATCAAGAAAAAGGTTATCTTAAGGAAACTTTAATCAATTTTATGGCATTTTTAGGCTGGAATCCTGGAACAGAAAGAGAAATCTATGTCTTGCCTTCACTAATTAAAGAGTTCTCATTAGAAAAAATTCAAAAAGGAGGCGCGATTTTTAACATCAAACGGCTTGACTATTTAAACGGATTTTACATCCGTCAGAAATCAAATAAAAGGCTAGCTGAATTATGCATTCCTTATTTAATAAAAGCAGGTTTAATAGAACAATGGGTATCAACTATAGAGAACTGTTCTCCTAAGGAGAACAGTTCTCAAAAATTTGAATTATTCAAAGAAAAAAAACCAGAGTTTAAAATAAAAGAAACAGGCGAAATCATTGGCTGCGATTATTTAATAAAAGTCGTAAAAGCATACCATGAAAGATTAAGATATTTATCAGAGATTGCTGAATTTACGGATTTCTTTTTTAAGAAGAGATTAGAATATAATAAAGATTTGTTAAAATGGAAGGATATGACAGATAAAGAAGTTAATGATACTCTTGACAAATTAGAGAAAATATTGTCTAAAATAGAATCTAAAGATTTTAATAAAGAGAACTTAGAAAAGATTTTAATGTTTGAAGCAGGGAAGGCAGGGGATAGAGGAAAGCTTTTATGGCCATTAAGAGTGGCTCTGACAGGAAAAAAGGCGTCTGCCGGGCCTTTTGAAGTCGCTGACATTCTAGGAAAAGAGAAGTCTATTAAAAGAATTAAAGAAGCCAGAGAACTGTTCTCCAAAAATTAATTTATTGGTTTAAAATAAAAAAAAGACAGCTCTTAGAGAACTGTATATAAAAAGCTGTTTAAATTAAAACTTAGGTTTGGGGTATGTCATTTTTTTCTCGATCCTGTTTAGTATTATTCTTATGATTCCTGATAAAAATATTATAAAAGCAAGAATAATATTAAAGCAAATTTTTCGGCAACCATTACCAAGGAAGCAACACAAAATAACCCCAGTATTAATCCCATTATTAATATCAATCCTATCTTCGCCATTTTTTTTCACCTCCTATGATGAACTACTTAAAATTATACAAAAATATATTAATTTTGTCAATAGCTGGTTTAATTTTGCCGAGTTTTTGTTTTGCCCAGACAACTGTTGAAGCTCCGAGTACTTTTACAGAGGCAAAAGATTTTATAATAAGATTGGTTAAGCCATTGCCAAATATAATGAAGGATATCTGGCAAAACAAAGTTCTGCCTTTTTGGCAAAAAATGGCAGAAAAGGTTTCTAATTGGTGGAAAACATCGGTTTTGCCATGGCTAAAGAGTATCATGCCAACCCTTAGATTATGGTTTAACGAGGCAGTAGACTGGTTTTCAGGTATTTGGCATGAAACCATTAAGCCCTGGATCCAAAATATATTAGATAAAATTAAAAGTTTCATAAATGAAAAAATCATTGAAAGAAAACCAGTTATTGAGCAAGAATTTGAGAAAGAAAAACAAGAATTAAAACAAGAAATTCCTGAAGCCGGCAAAGGATTATGGCAAAAACTTAAAGACCTTATAAAATAGTGGCAGATACGGCAGAGAAGGGCTTGACACAGCCATTTGGCTGTTATATTATTAATATATATCGTGTCGTATAATGTACCTTAATGGCTATTAGCTATGAACAAAATTGACCAACCTATTAAAGTCCTCTTTTCTGACTATTTAGATTGGTTAGAGTTAGAAAAAGGTCTTTCTGATAAAAGTCAAGAAAACTATTCAAGATTTTTGAAAAAGTTTTTTGATTTTCTAAAGATAAATAAAATAGAAAATATAAAACCACATGAACTAACAACAGATCATATCTGGAAATATAGATTATTTCTTTCTCGCCAATATCTTCAGAAGGATAAAAAACCTTTAAAACGTTCAACACAAAATTATTATTTAATTGCTTTAAGGTCACTTTTAAGTTATTTCACTGAAAAAGATATTTTATCTCTTCCACCAGAAAAGATAAAACTACCTAAAGAAAAAGAAGAAAGAACTGTAAATTTTCTTACTTTAGAACAAGTCAAAAAGCTTTTAGACGCGTCTAAGACCTCAAATATAAGAGATCTGAGAGATAAAGCCATTTTAGAAACCTTTTTTTCTACAGGATTAAGAGTTGCAGAATTAGTAAATCTTAATCGAGACCAAATTAAAATAAAACCTGATACTAAGGAATTAGAGATTAGTATTATAGGCAAAGGAGGTCATCCTCGAACTGTTTATTTATCAGAAAGAACTATTAACTGGCTTAGAAAGTATTTAGAGATACGTAATGACAAAGAAAAAGCTCTATTTATAAACTATAGAGGGAAAAACCCTGGAACTCGTTTAAATGTAAGAAGCATGGAACGTACAGTTAAAAAATACGCTATTTTAGCCGGACTCCCTATAACCACTTCCTGCCACACACTTAGGCATAGTTTTGCAACCGATCTACTTATGAAAGGTGTTGATTTAAGAGTTGTACAAGAGTTTCTAGGCCATCGTAATATAGTTACTACTCAAATATATACCCACGTTACCAAGCCTCACCTAAAAGAAATACACCAAAAATATCATGGTATCAAAGATTAATTAATAAAAATAAGAAGTACCATCCTCTAAAAGAATAAAAAAAACAGAGGTTAAATCCCCTGTTTTTTTCGTAAATCAATATAAAATTTGACAAATTTATTAATTACTGTTATCATTTTGAATATAGGAGGTGTAATGAAAATGTTCTTTAAATTAAAGATGCATCTTGGAGAATTTCTTATGAAAATAGGTTATTTGGTAGAAATGACCATAATCTATTATCCAGAAATAGAACGCGGTGTGTATTTCGGAAGAACGATGAAACAG
This sequence comes from Candidatus Parcubacteria bacterium, assembly GCA_023131895.1. Lineage (NCBI taxonomy): Bacteria > Candidatus Parcubacteria > Candidatus Parcubacteria bacterium. The sequence goes on along the minus strand of JAGLYZ010000002.1, from coordinate 30,478 downwards.
TGGCAATACGAACAAAAAATAGGCTGTAAATAAAGAGTTAAGCTCGTTTAAATCAAGATTTAAACGAGCCCCTTTTTTTCGTTTTAAACCCGGTCACAAATTAAAACGATCGTACTGATTTGTGATGAAACATTTACTCCCCGAAGCGGCGAAGGTGGCGAGAATATTCATTAATAGCTTTATCTAAATCCTTTTCAGTAAAATCAGGCCAATATTTATCAAAAAAGAAAATTTCAGAATAGGCTGCCTGCCAGATTAAAAAATTAGAAATCCGTTTCTCTTTGCCAGTCCTGATAATTAAATCAAGGTCGGATGTCCAAAGATTTTTGGAAATTATATTTTCATCAATTTTTTCTAAAGAAATTTTCTTTTTAATTATATTTTTTATTGCTTCAACGATTTCCGCCCTGCCTCCGTAGCTTAAGGCTATATTTAAAATCATTGCCTTGTTGTTCTTAGTAATTTTTTCAGCATTCTCTATCACCTTTTGAATGCCATTGGATAATTTCTCTTTCTGACCAATTACTACAACCTTAATTCCTTGTTTGTCAAGCTCTTTAAGACCTATAATGCCTTTAATCAGTTCCATTAAATAATCAACTTCTTTTTTTGGTCTTTTCCAATTTTCAGTAGAAAAAACAAATAATGTTAGAATTTTTATTCCTTTGTTTTTACAAGCCTTTATAATTTTTTTCACCTTTTCCCTGCCCTTTTTATGACCCTCAAAAACAGGCAAGTTCCTTTCTTTTGCCCATCTTCTATTGCCATCTAAAATAATGCCTAAATGATGAGGTGTCTTCTTTTTCATTTGACTAAATGATTAAAACAAAAAATCTCCTTCTATGTTAACTTCTTTTGGCAGAAGCCATGGAAAATTTCTTCCGGAAAAATAAACTGTTTTTTTTACTATTTTTGAAAAAATAATTTTAGGAAGAAAAAACTTATTGACTTCCTTTTTATATTTTATAAAATCTGGGAAATTCTTCAAGAGGAGATCAGCGCATATCAAAGACCATATTACTCCCCCGCCTGACCAGGGCTTGGTAAGGCCAATGGCATCGCCGCAAAGAGTGATTTTAGAATTTTTAGGAATAATTGGCTTGAATGTCTGCGGAATTATTCCTGCTTTTTTTCTTATTAAATAAACTTTCTTTTCTTTTAAAAAGTTATCAAAATAATTCTTTGCTTTTTTTATATCTTCTATTATACCATATTCTATTGTTTCTCCTCTAGGAATTTTCCAAATAAAACCAGAATTAGTTGCCCAAGTTTCAACACAATTAGAATCATCTTTTTTTTCTAAAAATCCTTGGATAGACAGAAAAAATTGCGGTTCTGAAAGATTGAGTTCTTTCCTAATAATGGAATTAGGACCATCGCATCCAATTATTTTGTCAAATTCTTGAGGAATATGGTCTACTTTATGATTTAAAAAAATCTCTGCGCCTGCATGCTTAGCTAATTCAGCAGCCATATTGTCTAATTTGTAATGATCCATTGCAAAAAAACTTTGCTTAAAAACCAATCTTACGGTTTTTCTTGGAAAATGGACTAATACTTCTCTTATTTCGTTTTGGATTAGTTTTCTGCTTTCTGGAATAAAATTAAGTATTCTATGGCTGAAAAGTCCTGAACAGGCCTCCTTTCCAATTTTATTCCTTTTTTCAAAAACACTTACTTTGTGACCTTTTTTCGAAAGCTTCCATGCCAGATACAATCCAGAAATACCTGCTCCGACAATAGCGATTCTCATAAAAAATTAATAATTCTTGCTCTGAAAACAAATTTTTCAAATTAGGTTAGTGAGGATTCTGAATTTTCCGAAGACGCGTCGGAGCCCTTTAGGGTAAAGCGCAAGGAAAATTTGGAATCCGAGCAAACCGTAAAAATTTGAAAAATTTGGTTCATAAAGCGATAAATTAATTGGAAATTAGAAATTGGTCATTAGTCATTTCAAACTGAATTGGTTCTTTATTTTCTTGCTTAGCCACGATATAGCCCATAGCAAAAGAAAACAAAGAAATTAAAATAACTCCAATAACTAATATAATATCTTCTCTATTTTGTTTGACAAATTGAAATAATTTTGATAACATAAAGATAGTTTAAAGTTCAAAATTAAAAGTTAAAAGTCATAGTTAAAAGTTTAAAGTTAATTTTTAATTTTTCACTTTTAATTTTTAACTTGACTGAACGAAGTGAAGGAACATGTCTAAGACAAAAGCAACTGGTGCAACAAAATTAGGAAGAGATTCTAGGCCCAAATATTTAGGGGTTAAGCTTTATAGCGGCCAGAAAGCAAATGCAGGCAGTATTATTATTCGCCAGCGCGGAACAAAGTTTCTTCCTGGAACAAATGTCAGACGAGGAAACGATGACACCCTTTATGCTGTTAAAGAAGGCATTGTTAAGTTTATTACTAAAAGAAAAATAAAGTTTGATAAAAGCCAGCGGATAGTTAAAAAGGTCAATGTAGAGACGCCTTAATAAATTCTTTGAATAATGGATGGGGATTCAAAAATCTTGATTTAAATTCTGGATGAAACTGCACACCGATAAAGAAAGGGTGTTTTTTTAATTCTATAATTTCTACCAAGTCCTTTTCTGGATTTATACCAGCCATAAGCATACCGTTGCTTTCTAAAACGTTCTTAAACTCATTATTTAGCTCGTAACGGTGCCTATGGCGCTCAGAAATGTATTTCACCATCTTGTAACTCTTCCAGCTCTTAGTGCCTGTTTTTAGCTCGCAGTTATAAGCGCCTAACCGCATAGTCCCGCCATATTTTTTTTCTTTCAAAAGAACTTTTTGTTCAGGCATTACATCAATTATTGATTTTTGGCAATGAGATGTAAATTCAGTAGATCCTGCTTTTTTTAGACCGCAGACATTCCGCGCAAATTCAATTACTGCTAACTGCATTCCTAAACAAAGCCCTAAAAAAGGGATTTTTTCTTTTCTGCAAAACTCAATGGCTTTTATCTTACCTTCTATTCCCCTACTGCCAAAACCTCCTGGAACAATAATCCCGTCATATTTTTTTAATTCTTTTAAAGATTTTGAATTTCTTTCAAAGCTTCCAGCTGCTATCCAATGAATCTCCGGCTCCCTGTTATAAAACCACGAAGCATGCTTTACTGCCTCAATTACTGAAATATAAGAGTCCATTAACGTAAACTTCCCTGTTTCAAAATACTTGCCAACTATTCCTATCTTAACTGGTTTTTTCTTTCTATTTATGATTTTTACTATTTTCTCCCATTTTTCCAAATTACTTTTTCTTGGCTTCAAATTAAACTTTTTCAAAATCTGATTGCCTAACTTCTCTTTTTCAAAATTCATTGGCACCTCGTAAATTGATTTAATATCAGGCGCAGAAATTACATCTTTAATATTTACATTGCAAAAAATTGAAATTTTTCTTTTCCTCGGTTCATCTAATGGAAATTGGGAACGGCCTAAAATAATATCTGGCTGTATGCCGGCCTCATTTAATAATCTTACTGCGTTCTGTGTTGGCTTTGTTTTCATTTCGCCGATCATTTTTGGAATTGGCAAATAACTTACCAAAATAAAAAGAACATTTTTTGGATAGCGAAGCTTTGTCAATCTTGCTGCTTCTAAAAACAACATATTTTGGTACTCGCCTACTGTTCCTCCAATCTCAACCAAAACAAAATCAGCCTTGTTCTTTTTGGCTGATTTTAATATTCTGGAAATGGCTTCATTGGGAATATCTGGGACAACTTCAACACATCTACCTCCATATTCTAAATTTCTCTCTCTGTTTATTACTGCCTGATAAACTCTGCCAGTAGTAATATAATTAATAGTTGATAAATCTGCGTTGAAAAATCTTTCGTAATTTCCAATATCCTGATCGCATTCCACGCCATCATCAGTTACAAAAACCTCTCCATGTTCAATAGGGTTCATTGTACCCGCATCAATATTAATATATGGATCAATTTTAACCGCTGTTACTCTAAATCCTTTACTTTGTAAAATTTTTCCTATTGATGCTGTAGCTATCCCTTTGCCAATGCCTGACATTACACCGCCGGCAATAAAAATAAGTCTTGGCATATTATCTCTCTTCAATGACTATTACTCTTATTTCTGCTTCTAAATTATGCTCAAGTTTTATTTTAATTGGATACTCGCCAATTTCTTTAATTGGTTCTTTCAAGTCAATTTGAGATTTTTTAATTTCAAAACCCAGTTCTTTTAATTTATCAGAAATTTTTTGAGCGGTTATTGATTCAAATAGCTGCTTCTCTTTTCCAGTTTTAACTGTAATGGTTATTTCTAATCCGTCTATTTTTGTAGCTGTATCCTGAATATTTTTAAGCTCTTCTTCTGATTTCTTTTCTAATGTCTCTTTCTGCACTGACAGCCACTTAAGATTTTTTTCTGTTGCCAGCTTAACCAATCCCTTGGGCATAAGGAAATTCCTGGCATAGCCGTCTGCCACCTCCTTAATTTCATATTTCTTTCCTATTTTTTCTATATCTTGTAGAAGAATTACTCGCATAATCGTAATAGCGAAGAAAACAGATTTTTCAAATTCTGGGGTTTGGGCGCGGCGAAGCCCGAAGGGCAAAGCCCAAAGGGCGAAGGGGGGCTGAATTTGAAAAATTTTGTTTTCGGAGCTAGAAAAAATCTCGTTTTAACTTTTTAGTTATTTTACTACATTTCTTTTAAAATTTCAACTGCCTTTTCTAATTGCGGGTCTTTTCCCTGTTCATAATCCTCTAATGTCATTTCCACTTTTATATCCGGCTTTAATCCTTTATCAGTTAAAACCTCGCCCTTTGGAGTAAGCCAACTAGCTATAGTAATCTTTAAGCTCCCCTCACTCAAATATTCTAAGGATTGAACCGTTCCTTTTCCAAATGTTTTTTCTCCAATCAGCTTTACTTGTCTATTGTCTCTTAAAGCGCCAGCCAAAATTTCAGAACCAGAAGCTGAACCCTCATTAATTAAAACTACTATTGGATATGATAAAAACTTCTCTGGACCCTTTGCTTTGTATAGTTTCTGCTCTTTTTCTTCGCCAAAATCTTCAATAGTTACAATTTGTCCTTTTTCCAAAAACCATCCAGTAATATCCTGGGCTACGGTTAAATAACCGCCTGGATTATTTCTTAAGTCCAAAATAATTCTTTCAGCAGATGAATCTAAAATCTCTCTGGCAGCTGTTTTAAAATCATAAGCAGCTTTTTCAGAAAACTGATAAAGCTTAATATGGGCAATGTCATCCTGCCTTTCATCGCTGGAAGATATTAATTCCCAAGCCAAAGACGGTATCTTTATAACGCCTCTTACAATTTTGATTTCTTTTGTCTCCCCCCAATCTTCTCTGTAAATAGTTAAAGATACTTCAGTCCCTTTTTGCCCTCTAATAAGTTTTACTGCCTCATCTATGGCTATATTAATAGTAGAAATATCATCTATTTTTATAATTTTATCGCCTGGCCTTAATCCAGCTTTTTGCGCAGGAGTTCCTTCTAATGGCGCAATTACAGTTAAACCTTTCTCTCTTATTCCTATCTCCATGCCAACGCCTTCAAATACTCCTTTCACATCTTCTTCAAATATCTTTGCTTCTTCAGGGTTGAAAAAAACCGTATAAGGATCTCCTAAGCTTTCTACCATGCCTGAAATCGCTCCGTAAATTATTTTTTCATTGTTAAAATCTTCTGGATGCGCGTATTTCTCTTTCAAAGTATTATAAACCTCCCAAAATAGAGAAAAATTCAATTCATCAGAAGGAGAAATCATCCTTTTTCCTTCAATTTCGCCAAAATAATATCCAAACCCAAAACTAAACAAAACTGCAATAATTATCAAAAATGCAATTATAATTTTTTTAAATTTTCCAATTAAAAAAGACATAATTTATATTTAGTATATCAAAATTCAGGCGAAAAATCCACTCTATTGCTTGAATTTGAACTTTTTCCGTATAGCTAATATAACAAACCCATATTTACCTATCTCTTTCTTTGTATAAAACTTATTCATTCACTTAAATACATTTTCTAAACTTTTATCAAGATTAAAAACTACATCAAACTTTTTTAATTCTTCTGGTTTAATCCATTTATATTCGGTGTGTTCCCAATCTAATTTTATATTTGGTTCATTCCTTAATTCCACCGAAACAGGACAAACAATCCAAATTTTATTTACTTCAGCATCTGTAAATTCATAAGGTTCTCCTATGTGAATTGATGAAATATTATCTTCGCTAATTCCTATCTCTTCTTTAATCTCCTCTACGATTTTTTCACGAACAGGTTTTATTTCATCAAGATATCCAGCAATTGTATTCCATTTTTCTTGATATACACGGACTTTATTACTTCGCTTCAGTAAAAGAATCTTATCTTTATATTTTATAAAAACAGTTATTACCGGAGCAATATCAGAATTTGAGTAATCAATTCTCCCATCTGGAAATTTTGGTAATTTTTTAGCAAATTCTTTTATGGTTTTTAATATTTTCTCTTCTGTTTTATCCATATTAAGTAAAATATTTCATTTCAATTCTCTTTTATCTTATTCAAATCCCCACAAAGAATAAGAGGGCTCATAGCTTCTATTTCTTCCTTGTAATTTATGCCAGGAATGGGATTTAGTAAAAATATCTTTTTACCTAAAACATAAGCAAATCCCATTTCTAAAAAAGTATTGCCTCCGATATAGTTTTTAATCCCATTTTTATCAAAATTCAAAACTAAAACCGCATCACTGTCTTTTATTCTTTCTATATGCTCATCAATCAATGATTTTTTTAGTTTCAATAAATCTTCTGTGAGATTGTTTTTCCTCATTGCGTGAAAATCCTTCATAGATACAGTATTACCGTTCACCCCAATTTCTGGCGACCAGATAAAAACAAGATGGTTATTTTTTTCTAATTCTTTCTTAATGTCATAACACTCTTTTGTAAAAAATGCTGATGAGCAAATTGTTATTTTCATAATTAAAATTTAAACTTGATTAAATTTATAACCGACTTCGGGAAGCATTTCCACTATTGTTTCCAAAGGAATGCCTCCTAAAAGATTGTAATAACTTCCTTCTATTCTTTTAACAAATGCCGAGCTGCAATGCCTTAAAGCATCATAACCTAAGGCAAAAGTATTAAAATGAGAATCTTCATTAAGATATTTTTCAATCTCTTTATCTGAAAGTTTTCTCATAAATACCTCTGTTTTAACAACTCTTGAAATTACTTTGTCCAAAGCTGTATTAATCATATAAATTCCTGTATAAAATTGATGGTTATTTCCAGACAGAGATTGTAGCCGCTGAAATTCCTCTTCTTTTGACTTTGGTTTTTCCAGAATTTTATCATTGAAATACCCGACTGAATCCATTCCAATTACAATAGCGTCTGAATGATTTTTAGCCACTGCTTCAGCTTTTAATTTTGATAATGTTTTTACTAATTCTTCAGGATTATTTCTCTTTGCTTGAGATTCATCAACATTACTCCCTTCCATTTCAAAATCAATTCCTAAATATCCAAATGCTTCTTTGCGGTGCGGAGAAGTTGTAGCTAAAATTAGTTTGGTCATATTTTATTATTTCTGAAAATATCAACAAATTTTTGAATAGCTGCTCCTAATCTTTCTGCCAAAGTTTTTATTTCAAAGTGGACTAGCAAAAGAATTCCCAATCCTGCCATAATTAAACTAAAGCATCTTACTATTAAACTAAAAGCGATACCCATATTTAAATTTAAACCAAAAATATCAAAGATTAATGCCTGGCTCCATTCAAAACTTCCCAATGCGGCTGGAATAGGAATAAAATAAACCAAATCTATTAAAGCATTAACAGATAGTAATTCTTTAAAATTTAAGATACTTCCTAAAAATAATATTATCAGCCAATAAGATAAAATTAAAAGTAAAATTTCTATCAGGGTTAAAAAAGAAACTATTATCAATTTAGCTTTTTGGTGCTTAAAAAAATAAAATATATCTCTCTCAATATCAGCAATTTTTGTTTTCATTCCATTTATTAAGCCTACTCTATCTAAACGAAGAAACTCAATAAAGAATGTGAAAAATCCTTTTTTATCTGGAGATTTTCTAATTATGCGGGAATAAAAAAGACAAAATATAAGGAAGAAAAAAAGTGTTATTCCAGAAATTATAATTTCAAAAATAAAAGGTAAATTAAAAGAAAGAAATAAAAACAATACTCCTAAAACAATGAAGAAAAACAATATACTTAGAAAAACAGCTTCGCTTATAATAATGGAAACGATAATTTTATCTAAAGAGGCCTTTGTTTTTTCCTTAATAATATATGCCTTAAACGGCTGGCCTCCAGCAAAAATAACCGGGGTGAGATAATTAATAGTAAAACCAACAGTCCTGGCTATTAAAACATCTAAAAAGGAAATTTTTTCAGATAATTGAGTTTTTAATATAATTTTCAGCCGCAGAGTTCCAACTAAAAAACTAAAGATAATAACCCCAAACACAAAAAAGAACTGGCTTATTGAAATATTGGAAAGAGCGGAAACTATATTTTCAAGCCCTATTTCCTTAAACGCAATAAAAAAAAGGATTAAACCTATTAATAGAGTGAAGGAGAAAAATATGAACTTTTTCATAAAGGTGAGAGGATCTATTCAAAGAATATTCTCTTTATTTTATTTTGATAGGGTTTTATTTTATTCTCATAAATTATATTCGGTAAAAGCAATCCCTCCATTAATGTATCTTTGATTCTCTCTTTGCCAAGCTGCCTGATTAACTTAAACGGAAGCCACCAAAATATTAAAAGCAATAAAGCAAAATAAAAAAACCACCATTCAATACCTGAATAATATTTCAATATTATTATTTCAAATAAAAATATGGAAACTATTAAAAAAAGAAAAAGGAAGAGATAGCTTCTTCCCTTGCCAATTTTAATGGCAGTAGTTTGTGTATTCCCTAAATCCTCTTCATAATCCATTATTTGATGCGCTAAAAGGACATTGGCGCTCAATATAGTGAACAGAAATGAAATTGCCAGCAAAGACATATTAATAATTCCTTGAGCTAAAAATACTCCAGCCAAAAAAAGAAAAAGTCCTAACGCAAAACCATGGCTGACTATATCAATAATATTTCTTTCCTTAAGGCGGATATAAGACATTGAATAAAGGGTAGCGCCGAAAATAGATAATAAAACAAAAATAAATCCAATAAAATTTATAAAAAGAGATAGACAAATAGAAATCATTAATAATATTCCAGACAGAGTTAAAACGCCTTTCTTGGTCACAAATCCTTGAGCTAATGGATTGCTTTTTGACTTGATTTTCTTTGGATTTTTTTTGTCTATTTCTACATCAAAATAATTATTTATTACAAAAGCGTAAGAAACAGTGCAGAAAGAGATAATTGCAATAAGAATAATGTTATTAAAAGAAACATTCGCTAATATTGCTCCAACAATAGGAATCCAGAAAAAGAATTTAACCGTATCCTTAACTCTTAACATTTTAAAATAATAATGATAGTTTCTCATTTTTGGCTTATAATCTGATCAAACTTAAAATTTGTAAACTTGTCTTTGATCAAATCAAGGCTTTTATTTTTTGATTTACGATTTTCTTTTTTCTGAATTATTAATTTTTTATAAAGATTAATGAGTTTTTCCGCGGCTTTCTCTGAAGAAAAACTATTAGCCATTTTTTCTGCTCTCTCTGAAATCCTCTTTCTTAATTCTCCTTGCTCTACTAACCTTAAAACAGCTTGGCTGAATTCATTAACATTATTAGAGGTTAAAATACCATTTTTTCCATCTATGACAGCATCTTTTATTCCGTTAGCGTTTATAGCTATAATAGGAAGGCCGGAAGCCATAGCCTCAGTGATAACAGTTGGCTGAACCTCTGAAAAAGAGCTAAAAAGGAAAATATCAGCTGCCTTGTAAAAAGAAGGGATTTTCTGCCAATCTACTTTGCCTGTAAATATAATCTTATTTTTTAATCCTATTTTATCGCTTTCAGATATTAACGCTTTTTTAGAAGGACCATCCCCTATTATTATAAAATAAACATCTGGATTTTTTAAGCTAATCTGCTTAAATGATTTTAACAAAAAAGAAATGTTTTTTTCTGGAGCTAATCTACAAACTGTTAATAACACGCATTTATCCTCGCCTATATTATATTTTTCTCTTATTGCTTTGCCATTTGCTTGAATAAATCTGTTTAAATCAATTCCGGATGGAAGAATAGTTATTGGCGTCCTTACTTTGTATTTTAAAAGAGAATTCTTAATGTCTTCAGTCGGAGCAATCACAGAATCGCAGGAATTAGCATACACAGCGCAAAGAGACAATGCAAGCGGCTTGCTTATTTCTTTGGGTAGATAAGGAACATAGTGCGTGTAATATTCATAACGGGTATGCTGTGTAAAAACCAAAGGAATATTAAACTTTTTAGCATGATACCATGCAATCTGCCCGCAAATAAAAAAATGCTGCGTATGGGCAATATCTAAATTTATTTTTTTGATTATTCTACTAATGCGAGGAGAAGAAATTATAGGCAATGGATAAGAAATTTTGTAATTAAGGTCTATTGATTTAAAACGGAAAACTCGCGGATTTTCATCTTTATAACCGCGATTTTCAGCCGCAAAAATAAAAACCTGATGGCCCTGCCTTTCCAACTCTTGCCGGTAATTCTCTATTATCGTAACAACCCCGCTAACAATCGGCAAATATATATTAGTAAAAATCCCTATCCGCATATATTACTTTTCTATTATTCTCCAAACTTTTTCTAAAAATTTATTTTTTCTAATTCTCCACTCGTATTTCATTATAAGAAGCCAAACACCGATTAAAATCAAAATACAAGGCCATGTGATACCCCAAGTTTGAGTAGTAATAATTCCCAAGTTTTTTGCAAGGAATATCACTCCTAAAAGTATAAAAATTAAAGCAAATAACATAATAAATTATATTATTATAACAAAGATAAAAATAAAAAAGAAGTATAGAAAATTCACTTTATTTTTATTATAATTTATCCATTTTCCTTGGCGGCAAATTCTTTAATTCTTTTTTATAGAAATCAATTTTATAACGAAATACGGTCGGTTTAGTTTTTTTCAAATAACTGCCAATAGTATCTGCAAATGCCAATAAAATTAGCTCTAAATAGATACTATCTAAAAATTTTTTCCTAAAATTTTTGTATTCTTTTTGGAAATTTGAATTTTCGGGGGTGATTATCTCATGAGCTAAACTGTGATTTTTGATTATATCTGCAACAATTTTAGACTCTTTTTTGGATAGATTAAATCTTTTTAATATTTTTACTGCTTTTTCCGCCCCTTTTTGCTCATGGCCAGGAAAATCCATAAAACCGTTAAAATCAATCATTGTTTCTTTTTTGCCAATATCATGAAACAATGCCGCAACTCTTAATAAATCTTTCCTTGATTTTTTTTCAACAATTTCATTTAAAACTTGCTTAGTTTCTTCTCTTAAATTGCGGATGATTTTTTCTAAATTATCTAAAACAGAAAGTATGTGATTAAAAACTGTTTCTTTATTATGCCAATAGTTGCTTTCAACAAGCTCCTTGAGTTCATAAAATTCCGGCATTAAATCAATCAATCTCCCTTTTTTTATATTATTTTTATTCAATAATGAGATATCTGCTTTATTCATATTAAAACTTATGTGCGCCCAGCAGGAATCGGACCTGCAACCACCGGCTTAAAAGGCCGTTGCTCTACCTAGTTGAGCTATGGGCGCAACGCTTCGCTAAATTAAAAACTAAAAATGAAAAACTAAAAACTATTTCTGCGAAGAAAACAAATTTTTAAATCGCAGGTGTGGGCGAGCAAAATTTGCAAAGCAAATTTTAGGGATAAGCGATTCTAAAAATTTTGTTTTCGCAGCAGGAAATTTATCCTTACTTTTTACTTTTACATTCCTTCTTCCTTCAATTTTTTTAATAATTCTTTTTGTGTTCTTGTTAATTTCTTTGGCGTTTCTATTTCTAATTCTACATACATATTTCCCCTGCCAAAGCCAGCAAAACGAGGAATGCCTTTTCCAGAAATTCGCAAGACCTTTCCTGATTCAGTGCCGCTTGGCACTTTTAATAAAATCTTTTTGCCTTCTAGGGTTGGCGCTTCTTTTTCATCTCCTAAAACTGCCTGTGAAAAAGAAATAGGAATTAAAATGTATAAATCATCGCCTCTTCTTATAAAAAGATGGTGTTTTTTCACAAGAATTCTGACATATAAATCACCTGCTTGTCCTCCCTTTTCGCCAGCATCGCCTTTTCCTTCAATTTTTATCACTTGATTGGTATCAACGCCAGCAGGAATATAGAGAATAATTTCTTCCTCTTTTTTGATCCTTCCTTGGCCTTTGCAAACATTACAAGGTTTTTCCGGCTTTGTTCCTTCTCCTCCGCATTCAGGGCAGATAACATAACGGGTTACAGAGCCAAAAATCGTTCTTTTTATCTGCTGAACCTGTCCTGTGCCGCGGCAGGTAAAACATTCTTTTACAGAAGTTCCTGGTTCAGCTCCAATTCCATTACAGCGGGAACAAACAACCATTTTATAAAGTGTAATTTTTTTCTCTTGGCTTTTTAAAACTGCTTCTAATGGAATCTCAATGTCAATTTCAATATCTTTTCCTCTTTTTAGGTCTTTCTTTCTCCTGTCTGCAGAACCTGTCCCAAAAAATTCTTCGAATATCTCCCCTATATCGCCAAAATCTCCAAATTCTTCACCACCAAACCCGGCGCCAAAATCAAAACCCGGGTCAAAACCTTGACCAGCGCCATCAAATGTTCTGCCAAAACGGTCATACTGGGCTCGCTTATCTTTATTAGAAAGAACCTGATATGCCTCGTTTATCTCTTTAAACTTTGCCTCACTTCCTCCCTTATCCGGATGGTGTTTATGAGCCAGCTTTCTATATGCTTTTTTTATTTCTTCTTGATTGGCATTCCTAGCAATGCCAAGTATTTGATAATAATCTTCAGGCATCATATAAACATATTAACATTTAAACATATTAACAAAATTCAAATTCAGAATGTTAAAATGTTTGTATGTTAGAATGTTAAAATGGATTTATTTCTCTTTATATTCTCCTTCTTCCGGCTTCTTTTCATCCTTGCCTTCTTCTTTTGGCGGTTCCTGTCCAGGCTGTTGTCCCTGCCCTGGCTGCTGTCCATACATTTGCGCTCCGATTTTCTGAATCGCCTGTGATAAATCAGATGTTTTTGCTTTAATTTCATCTATATTATCACTATCCTTAACTTTTTTCAATTCATTGGCTTTCTCCTCAATTTCTTTTTTTATATCCGCTGACACCTTATCACCAGCGTCTCTTAAGGTCTTTTCTGTAGTATAAACTAAATTATCAGCGATATTACGGGCCTCAATCAGTTCTTTTTTCTTTGCATCTTCTTGGGAATGTATCTCTGCTTCTTTTTTCATTTTTTCCACTTCCTCTTTAGATACACCGCAGGAACCCTCTATTCTGATTGACTGGCTTTTCCCAGTGGCTTTATCCTTTGCTGACACAGCTAAAATGCCATTGGCATCAATATCAAAACTCACTTCAATTTGAGGAATCCCTCTTGGCGCTGGCGGAATTCCGTCTAGAATAAACCTGCCTAAGCTTTTATTATCACCAGCCATTGGCCTTTCTCCCTGTAAAACATGAATTTCTACTGATGGCTGGTTCTCAGCAGCAGTGGAAAAAACCTGTGTTTTAGAAGTTGGAACAGTTGTATTTTTAGAAATTAAAACAGTGTTAACATTACCCATGGTTTCAATCCCCAAAGATAAAGGAGTAACATCTAAAAGCAAAACATCTTTTACTTCACCCTGCAGAATACCCGCTTGAACCGCAGCGCCTGTAGCAACTACTTCATCAGGGTTGATCTCTTTATTCGCTTCCTTGCCAAGAAGATTTTTGATTTCTTCCTGGATTTTTGGAGTTCTTGTCTGCCCGCCGACTAAAATAACCTCGTCTATATCTTTTGCCTCAAAACCGACTTCTTTCAAGGTTTGCTTAGTCAGCTCAATGGATTTGTCAATATATTCTTTAACTAGGTTTTCAAATTCTGCCCTATTCAATTTAAAAAGCAGATGTTTTGGTCCGGCGGAATCAGAAGTAATAAAAGGAAGATTAATTTCTGTTTCCATTGTGGTAGATAATTCTATCTTTGCCTTTTCTGCTGCTTCCTTTAAGCGCTGAAGGGCTAATTGGTCTTTTGATAAATCAATGCCCTGGTCTTTTTTGAATTTATCTACTAACCACTCAATAATTTTTTGGTCAAAATCATCTCCGCCCAAATGAGTATCGCCGCCAGTCCCCTTTACTTCAACTGTGTCTTCACTTACGTCTAAAATTGAAATGTCAAAGGTGCCGCCGCCAAAATCATAAACAACTATTTTTTTCTCGCCTTTCTTTGTCAGGCCATAAGCTAAAGCAGCAGCTGTTGGCTCGTTAATAACTCTTTTAACTTTAAAGCCAGCTACCTCGCCAGCCACTTTTGTCGCTTTTCTTTGGGAATCGTCAAAATACGCGGGACAAGTAATTATCGCTTCTTCTATTTTTTCTCCTAACTTTTCTTCAGCGTCCGCTTTTAATTTCTGCAAAATCATTGCTGAAATTTCCAATGGCTTATACCATTTATCACCCATTTTTATTTCTACTCCGCCATCACCCGCCTCTCTAATCTCATAAGGCATAAGTTTTTTATCTTTTTGCACCTCTTTGTCAGAAAATTTTCTTCCAATCAATCTTTTTGTGGAAAAAATCGTATTTTGAGGATTAGTAACCTGCTGGCGTCTAGCCAAAATTCCAACCAATCGTTCCTGATTTTTTGCCAATGCCACAATAGAAGGCGTTGTTCTCGCCCCTTCTTTATTTTCAATAATCTTGGGCTCGCCTGCTTCAATTACTGCCATTGCCGAAAATGTTGTGCCTAAATCAATACCTAATATCTTTGCCATAGTAAAAATAATTAATAACTAACTCCCAACAACTGATTAGGTTAATTAGAAATTAGAAATTATGAGTTAGAAATTTTTTAAAATATATTGGACCCGAGCGGATTCGAACCGCTGATCTCCTCATTGCAAATGAGATATTCTAACCAACTGAACTACGGGCCCTTAAAATTTTTGGTGGGCGTGGAAGGAATCGGACCTTCGACCTCATTCTTATCAGGAATGCGCTCTACCACTGAGCCACACGCCCCAATCAGTCATCTACCTGATATTTCTACACTGTAAAGCCGATTTTGCTTTCGCCTTCTTCTTTTGTGTCTGGCGCTTTTGCCTCTTCAATCTTGCCGAATTTATCTTCGTATTTCTTCAAGTTTTCTTCAAAAGCCTTAAGCATTCTTTTAACATGGCCTGGGCTCATTATTACTCTTGAAGAAAGAACTCCTTGCGGAGGCGAGGCTAAAAAGAAGTCAAGAATAAATTCTTCTTTTGTATGGACTACCTGCATTAGATTGGAATAAACGCCTTTTATATCCTCGTCTTTGGCTTTAATTTGAATTTGTTTTTGTTGCTGTTCCATATGTTTATATGTTTAAATGTTAATATGTTAGAATGATTCTTACTTTGCGACCTTTACCTTTGCTGCTCTTAAAACTTTGTTTTGAATTAAGTAGCCCTTTTGGATTTCTTCTACAATAATGCCTTTTTCTTTGCCTTTTGCTTCTATTTGCTCAACCGCTTCATGGAAATTCGGATCAAACTTTTCTCCAAGCACTTTCATTACTTCTATGCCATAATTTTTCAAGAAATCATGAAAATGATTTTTTATTTGGAGCATACCTTCTACATTAGTATCGTCTTTTAATTCCTGCGGCAGTTTTTTTTCCACCAAATCAAAATTATCTAAAATTGGTAAAATTTTCAGAATCATTCCCTCTTGAGAATAAAACACTATCCCGGCAATTCTTTCCATCTCCTCTTTTTTGTAATTCAAAAAATCGGCCCGGGCTCTCTGCCACCCGGCTAAATATTCCTCTTTTTGCTTTTCACATTTTTCTAACTCCTTTTTTTCAATATTTTCGGTCTTATCTTTTTCTTCAGTATCCTTTTTTTCTTCCATAAATTTATTATATCAAACTAAAAACCGAAGGTCAAGAATTCGTTGTTTCTTTTTTGCGCAATATGATAGAATATAGTAATGTTGCCAAAAAGTTCAAAACTTTTAATTTTGCTTTTATTGATTATTGCCCTAGCTGTTTTTTTCCGGTTATGGCAGATAGAGACAATTCCGCCTGGAATTTATCCTGATGAAGCTATCAACGCCAATCAAGCAATTACTGAACCTGGAAAAATATTTTACCCGGAAAACAATGGCAGAGAAGGATTATTCATTAATCTAATCGCTCTGTCTTTTTCTGTTTTTGGCATAAGTATTTGGTCATTTAAGGTTGTTTCTGCTTTTTTCGGCATTCTCACTGTTCTCGGCCTTTATCTTTTAACAAAGGAATTGTTTTCTCAATACACCGAGAACCGTTCTCGGTGTATTGCTCTTTTTGCTTCTTTCTTTTTAGCGACAAGCTTATGGCATATTAATTTCTCTCATATCGGCTTTAGGGCTATTTTAGTTCCTTTTGTCCTAACCTTTTCTTTTTATTTTTTATTTAAAGGTTTTAGAACAAAGAAGATCTCTTATTTTATAATTGCCGGCATAATCTTTGGCTTGGGCTTCCATACTTATATTGCTTTTAGATTAGCTGTTCTAATTATCCCTGTAATTCTTATTTTGTGGTGGTTGATTTACAGAAAGCAAAACCTGCAAAAAGAATTCCTGGTTTTTACTTCTTCATTTTTACTTTTTACTTTTATTATTGCCGCGCCTATTGGATTTTATTTCCTTGAAAACCCTGAAAATTTTGTAAGCAGGACTACTGGAATTTCAATTTTTTCCCAACCAGAGCCGATTAAGGAATTAGGAAAGAGCTTTATTATCCATTCAGCAATGTTTAATATTGCGGGCGATTATAATTGGCGCCATAATATTTCCGGCTCCCCTGTTTTATTCTGGCCAGTGGGAATATTATTTTTAATCGGCTTGATTTTAAGCTTTAAAAAAATCCTAAAAAAATCATTTTTTCCTTTCTCATTTCTAGTCTTTAGTTTTTTTATAATGCTGGTTCCAGGCATCTTAACCTATGAAGGCATCCCACATTCTCTAAGATGCATTGGAGCTATTCCTTTCGCTTTTATCTTTGTTGGTATAGGAGGAGAGTTTGTTTATAGAAAATCTAAGAATCTTTTAAAAGATAAAAAGAAAGATTGGGTTTATTATTTAATAATCCTAGCTTCTGTTTTATTAGTAATTTCTTTTGTCTTTACACAATATTACAGATATTTTATTTTCTGGGGGAAAAATCCAGAAGTAGAAAGATCCTTTTCAAAAGAATGCGTAGAAATTGGAATGTATTTAAATTCTGTTTCAGAAGAAACGCAAAAATATGTTATTGTAAATGAATCAGGCCCGCATCTTCCATTGCCTGTTGAGACTATTGTTTTTATTGAAAAAACAAAGAATAAAGAGATAAGGACAGGCTATGTCTTTCAAGATAATTTAAACGCGATAAAACCGGATAAAAGGCAGACAGTTATAGTTTTGATGGATAATAATGAAAAAACAATTCAAGAGCTTCAAACTGCTTTTCCTAAAGGAGAGTTAGCAAACGAGGATTCAGTTTGGGTTTATAAAATCAATGATGAATAAACAAAAACTATTATTACTTATTTTGATAGCTGTTATCAGCGTTATAGCTTTCTCAATATTTTGGGAATTAGCTTTTGGTCTTATTTTAAACTTACTATCTAATTTATTCTGAATATAAATATGTCTAATAAAATTACTTACATTATTGCCGGCATACTGTTATTTGTAATGTTTTTTACTGCTTTTTTAAGCATCAAAGATGATACATTAACCTTTGATGAAGTTTCTCATATTCCTTCCGGCTATTCATACTTAACTCAAAAAGATTACCGTTTAAACGCTGAACATCCGCCTTTAATAAAGGACTTAGCCGCTTTCCCGCTTCTCTTTTTAGATCTTAATTTTCCCAAAGACCACAGTTCCTGGATACAGGAAGGAAATCCTGTTTGGTGGCTTCAATTTGACTTCGGAAACCAATTCCTATACCATTCTGAAAATGATCCTGACAAAATCTTGTTTTGGTCCCGCCTGCCAATGATTTTACTTTTAGTTCTTTTGGGATTATTGATTTTTTTATGGACAAAAAACAGCTTTGGAAACAAA
Source organism: Candidatus Parcubacteria bacterium (assembly GCA_023131895.1). Taxonomy (NCBI): domain Bacteria; phylum Candidatus Parcubacteria; species Candidatus Parcubacteria bacterium. The sequence continues at coordinate 12,156 of JAGLYZ010000002.1, read as the reverse complement.
GCAGCTTTATTGGCTCTATTTCTATTTTCTTTCTCGCCTACCTTCTTGGCCCATGGAAGATTAGTAACTACTGATGTTGGAGCTGCTTTTGGAGTTGTTTTAGCAACTTGTTTCTGGTTAAAATTCTTGAAAGAACCAGTAAAAAAGAACATAGTTTTAGCCGGCTTGGCATTTGGTGTTTCAATGCTTTTAAAATTTTCTTTAATTTTATTGCTTCCTTTTTTTGGGATTATAACTTTAATTTATGCCTTATATGAAAAGAAGCTGCTTAAATATATTGCTTTATCTTTTCTTGTCTTAATAATTGGAATGATTTTTATTGTCTGGCCTGTCTATCAATACCACATTCTAAATTACCCGATTGAAAAACAGATAAGAGATACTGAATTTCTTCTTTCCACAACAACTGTTCCTAAACCATTAGCAGATTTAAACATAGCAATGATCTCCAATCCGGCAACAAGGCCGTTTTCCCAATACTTTTTAGGCATAATAATGGTTCTTAATAGAAGCACTACTGGAAATACAACTTATTTTCTTGGAGAGATTTCAGCTGCTGGATGGAAAACCTATTTCCCTGTTGTTTATTCAATTAAAGAACCCCTAACTCTTCATATTTTATCCATTATCGCTCTCTTAGGCCTGGCTTGGCATATCAGGGAACCATTTTGGAAAAAACCATTTCAAAGAATCAAAGAATGGATAAAATCTCATTTTGCTGAATTTTCAATGCTTTTATTTATTATTATTTATTGGGCAACAAGCTTAACATCTAATTTAAATATTGGAGTGCGCCATTTGCTGCCAACTTTTCCTTTTATTTTTATTTTAATAAGCATAGCAATAACAAAATATTTAAAAGAACCATTTTTAAAAATAAAATATGGCATATTGGCTGTTTTAATTTTCTGGCAGGCAGGTTCAGTAATGGCTGTTTCTCCTCATTTTCTTGCTTACTTTAATGAATTAGCTAGCGGACCTGATAATGGATATTTATATGTTACTGATTCAAATCTTGATTGGGGTCAGGACTTAAAGCGCTTGAAAAAATGGTGTGATGATAATAATGTAAATAAAATTTACCTTGATTATTTTGGCGGAGGCAATCCTGAATACTATCTAAAAGAAAAATACGTCCCATGGCATGGCACGCAAGATCTTAATGATATGTTAAAAACAAATTATTTAGCTGTTTCAGTGAACTCTTTGCAAGGCGGCAGAGCTGAACCAGTTAAGGGCTTTGACCAGCCCTCAAACCATTATCGCTGGCTTGACAAATACCAGCCTATTACCAAAATCGGCTATTCCATCTTTGTATACTACATTGAATAAATAAAATCACTTGTAATAAACTTTTTCAAATCTTAAATCAATATATTCTAATCCCTCTCTTTTTTCTTGAGGGATTTTTTTTTCTAAAACCAGTTTTAATTCAGTGAGCTGCCAATCAAGAGCTCTTTGAGTATTAAAATAAATCTGCCATCCTTCAGATATCTGAATATTTAATCTTGAAGCAGAGACAATCTCAGCTAATTCAATTTGGATTTCTAAATCATCTTCTATCCTTGATTGTATATATAAAATCTGTTTTAATTCATTTTCCGCTAAAACTTCATTGCCTAATTCTAATTCTCTATCAAACGTTAAATTTTTTATTTTAAGCATACTGTTTGATTCTGCTTTTTCATAAACAATCCCTTTTTTATCAATAAAAAAATACTCTTGGTTTTGACAAAAAACAGCTACTGGTTTTCTTTCTTCAACCTGAATTTTGATGCTTCTTGGAAAATCTTTTTCTATATAAATTTCTACAACTTCAGGAAAATTTTCTAAAATTTTATTTTTATTTTTTTCTGTATTAAACAAAAAAATATTTTTATTTTTTTCTATTAAGTTTTCAATTTGTTCTGTTTTTAATTTCTCATTGCCGGAAATCTCTATCTTGTCTATTTTAAAAAATGAATGAAAAAATAAAAAGTAAGAAAGCAAAACAACTATTGCCAGAACCAAAATTCCAATCCAAAAAAACTTGTTTTTTAGCAAAGATTTTTTTCTTTTTATCCTATGCGGTTCTCTAAAGTATTGACTTTTTTTCATATAATGAAAAATTTTTTAATGAGATTTAAGAAAACCCCTCTTCTCCTAAAATTTAAGATTAAATTTCGTCCAAAATCTCACGATCGTGAAAAAATGGATACATTTCAAAGTCCGCGTTTTGTTTTTCTTATTTTTTCAATAATATAAGTGAGCCAATATTTCGGCGATAAAACCAAATCCTGGGTTTTGACATATTCATACGCTTTTCCTCCAAATCCCATTTTAAATAATGTTGGCCCTGCCCACGGATGCCTGGGCTGGTCTTTTGGATTAACATAGCCCCAAAAATCATATAAAACACATCCTCTCTTTTTTGCTTCTTTTATCGCTTCCCATTGTAAAAGATATGCAGCCGGGATTTTGTGATATTTCGGAGATAAAGCCGCGTGATGATAAAAACCAATCTTTGACCAAAAAAGCACAAATGCTGAAGCAATTATTTCTTTATTATATTTTACAAAAAACAAAGATATTTGATTATCCTGCTGAAATGACAAAAACTCCTGCTTTAAATAATCTAAAGAAAAAGGGATAAAATGCTGGGATTTAACCACTTTTTGATAAAGTTTGTTAAAAATTTCAATATCTTTTATGTTGCTGCTTTGAATTATTTCAAGATCTTTATTTTTTTGGGCCTGTTTAATTAAATAACGGGTTGTTTTCCGCATATTCATTAAAAGTTCTTGTTCTGACTCTGAAATATCTAATTTCCAGCTCGCTTCAGGATGCATATGTATTGGCGCTTGTCTAAAACCTAAATCTTTAAAAACTTTAATATTTTCTTGATTTTTCTGAAACACCGGACTTATCCTAATAAAACTGCATTTTTCTTGTTTGGCAATCTCTTTTAATTTGTCTAATAAAGCTTTCAAAGGACGGGCTTCTGTAATTACAGAAGCCCGTCCTTTATTAATCTTAATTACGGGTCCGTGCGGCACAAGCAAAAATGATCCTCTTTTTGCCTGAATTTTAATCACCAAAGCTACTGTAAGGAGATTAGATACTTCATCCTCCTTCGCTAAAGCTTCGGCGGACAAGTAAATTCCAAAGCGCCAAATTTTTTGGCCCATTTTTTTTTGAAACTCTCCCCAATTCCAAGAATCCAGAAATGTCTTTTCATCACATCCTAAAAGAAAATCCTCCCAAATTTCTTTTTGAATAATTTCTTTGACTTTTAACATACTATTCATATATTTAATAATTCAAGCAACTCTTTTGGCACTCGGCTTTCTAAAAGTATTATATCTTCTTTTTTATCAAAATCTTTTATTTTTTCAAAAATCTTTTTCGAATCTTCTAAAAATAAAATTTGACTTTTACTGCCTACGCTAATTTTTTCAAATTTTTTAATATCATCAAAACATTCTTTTGTAGTAATAATTGCTAAATTGCAGACCTCTGCGATTTTTTTGCCAATTCTTTGATGGACTTGTTTAGACGCTTTTCCTAACTCAATTAAACAAGGCATCACTAAAACTTTTCGTCCATCCCAAGTTTTCAAATATTCTAAATGGGAAATTACACTATCAGGATTAGCGGAATATGTGGCATCAATAATATTCAAGCCATTTGTTCCCTTTTTTAGTTCTATTCCTGCAATCTTATCTTTAATTTTTCCACAGACGCTTAAAATATCTTTTTTGTTCATTCCTATTTCTTTTGCTACAGCCATAGCTCCTAAAATGTTTTCCTGTCCAGAAAAAACAGCTTCCTTGCCATAGAGTATTTTTTTAATCCGGGTTTTTTCATAAAGCTCAACACAATATTCATTTTTAGCGTTAAAAAATGCTATCCCATCTTTTGGCAAACTCTCAATCAGCTCAAATTTAGCGCGAATAATATTCTCTTGGGAGCCAAAAGTTGCTAAATGCTGTTCATTAATGCCGGTTAAAACTCCTATTTTTGGTTTGGCAATATCACATAAAAGTTTTATTCCTCCCCTATTATAAGCGCCCATTTCACAGATGAAAATCTGATGTTCTGGCTTTAAATCATTTAAAATACAATTAGAGATTCCAATCTCTGAATTCTGATGCTCTTTGGTTTTCAAGACCCTATATTTTTTAGATAAAATTGTGTATAAAAATTCTTTTGTTGAGGTTTTACCATAACTGCCAGTAATCCCAATGACTAAAAGCTTTTTAAAACTTTCTTTTTTTTTCTTTGCCTTTTCTAAAATCCTGTTTCTCAATAAAACTGTAAATGGCTGGAAAACAAAAACGATTAAAGAAACAATTACTGGAACAAGAACGTCAATCAGTAAAAGCCAGAAACAAAACCTATGTAAAGGAGGATAGTCATAAATAACCTGACTCAATGTTACTTTCTGCCATAAAAAAATAGGAATGAAAGTAAATAAGATAAAAGTGAAAACTAAAATTGGTATAGTTTTTTTAGTAAGAACTGGCTTTTTTAATTTCTTTTGAAAAAAATCTTTCAGAGTTTTAACCGCCTCAAGTAAATACAAGAAAAAAAGAATCAAAGGAAGCAATACCACAAAATTAAGCAATTGAATGCCAACGAGGACGCTGGAAAAGAGAAAACTAAGTAATAAAATAATTTTTAGAAGTAAAAGCTTGTTAAATATGAGGTGTTTTCCTTTATATGTTTGAAAATGAGCTTTAAATCTGTGAATATGATATTCTTTTAATTGCCAAAGATAAAACCAAAACAAAACAGCCTTGGTTGTCCGAATAAACCAAAGAAATGGTATTAAAAAAAATAATAAAATAAATACAGAAAACATTATTTTTTAATGAAATTCATGATTTTTTGAGCTAAAATTTCTGGTTTTTCTAAATGCGGAGTGTGGGCAACATTTTTTATAATTTCTAATTCTGAACCTTTTATTTTTTCTTTCATCAAATAAGCGTCTTTTAAGAGGGTCATTCTGTCTTTATCGCCCCAGATAATTAAAGTCGGGATTTTAATTTTAGAAAAATACTCTCTTAAATCTTCTTTAATGATATTCTTAAAAGTTTCTTGGAGATATGGCAATTTTTCTGCTTTTAAATAATCAGTTTTTCTTAAAATATATTTATAAAAAATATTTCTAAAAAAGGGAAAAGAATTTTTCAATATAGGAATTTTTAAAAATATAGATTTGACAAATTTTGCGACCGCAAGAAACGTCAAGTAGAAAATGTTTTGTTTTGGTTTTATGCCGGCAGAAGAAACTAAAATCAGGCCCTTTAGTTTTTCTGGATGCTTGACAGCGAATTTTATTGCCATTCTGCCGCCAAATGAGTGACCTAATAAATAAAACCCTTCGGCAAGCTCAGGGCAAGAGGTTTTCGAATTTTCAGAAATAAAATTCTCTAACCATTTAATATAATCATCTAAATCCCAAACTCTGTCTAATTGTGTCTCTTTCTTAAAACCCGGCAAATCAGGAATAATTACCTTAATTTCAACACACCGAGAACCGTTCTCGGTGCGTTTTTGGAGTTCTTGTTTTACGGTTTGCCATTTCTCTTTTGAACTCTGCCAGCCGTGAAGGATAACTAAAGTTTTCATTTTTTAGAAATAATTTTACAATCTAAGTATTTCTGTAAAACTTTTGGGATTAAAACAGAGCCATCTTTTTGTTGGAAGTTTTCTAAAATGGCAATTAAAATTCTTCCAATAGCAAAAGCAGTACCATTAACAGTATGAATAAACTCTAATTTTTGAGTTTTAGAATTGCGATAACGGATATTTAATCGTCTGCTCTGAAAATCTGTGCAATTTGAAGTAGAATGAGTTTCTCTATATCTATCTTCAGAAGGAATCCATGTTTCAATATCGTATTGAATAGCAGTAGGAAATGCCATATCACCACTACAATTTTTGACTACCTGATAAGGAAGATTTAATGCCTTCATTAATTTTTCTTCTAAGCTCAGAAAAAATTCATGTTCTCTCTTTGAAATGTCAGGTTTGCAAAAACTAAACATTTCAACCTTATCAAACTGATGAACCCGAAGTATTCCCTTGGTATCCTTACCATAAGAACCTGCTTCTTCTCTGAAACAAGTTGAAAAAGCTAAATATCTTTTTGGTAAGTCATTTTCTTCAAAAATCTCATCTTTATGCATTGGTCCAACTGACTGCTCTGCTGTTCCCACTAAAAATAAATTATCTTTTTCAAAAAAATATCTTTCGGCTAAATCCTCTTTTGTGGCAATATAACCCATTGCCTCCATTGTTTCTGATTTTATCATCACCGGAGGAATAATTGGAATAAAACCCTCCTTTGTTAATGTCTCAAAAGCGAAATTTATTAATGCAAACTCAAGCAAAACTGCTTCGTTTTTTAGATAACCAAATCTTGTACCAGAAACTTTGGCTGCTCTTTTGATATCAATTAAATCCAAATCTTGAGCAATTTCTAAATAATCCTTGTTTTTAAAGTCAAATTTCGGCTTCTTGCCCCCTTCTCTTAAAACTTTATTTTCTGATTCATCTTTTCCTTCTGGCACATCATCAAAAGGTAAATTCGGAACTTGGAGCATCAAAGCGTTAAACTCTTGATAAGTTTTTTTAAATTCCTTTTCTAATTTTTTAATCTGATTTTTTAATTCTTTTGCTTTCTCAATTTGGGCTTTATCTTTTCCTCCTCCTTCGCTAATCTTGTTTTGGGCAGCACGTAAAGAATCTATTTTTTGAAGGAATCCTCTTCTTTTTTTATCCAAAAGCAAAATCTGATCAATATCAACCTTGACCTGCTTTTTTTGACAACCTTGTTTAACTTTTTCTGGATTTTCTCTGATAAATTTTATGTCAAGCATAATTTTATTTTAGCGAGGGAAATGTAACTTTTATGAGCACCCGGAGCCGAGCGGGCATGGTTCGAGCGGAGCGAGAGAGCGAGGCGAGGATAGAGTGAGCGAGCCGGATGGGGTGAGCGAACGTATCCTAAAAGTTATATTTCTGAGCGTTTTTTCATCGTTGGGAATAAAATTACTTCTCGCAATGAATGCGAATTAGTAAGTAATGCAACCAAGCGGTCAATGCCCATTCCAAAACCAGCAGCTGGTGGCATACCGTATTCCAACGCCCCTAAAAAATCCTCATCTATTCTCTGCGCTTCCTCAAATCCTTTCTTAAACATTCTTTCCTGTTCCTCAAATCTTTTTCTCTGCTCTAAAGGATTATTAAGTTCAGAAAAACCCAGAGCTATTTCCCAACCAGCAATTACTAATTGAAAATTGGCTAATTTTTCTTTCCCAGAAATTTCATCTCTAATGTGCGCTGAACTACTTTTTCCAAGTTCTTTTGCCAAGGGAAAACTTCCTAATGGATGATGAATTACAAATGTTGGTTGCCAAATTTTTGGACGGCAAAACTTTTTATAAATTTCATCAGCGATTTCTGCTTTTCCTATCCCCTTATCTAATTTAATTCCCAATTGCTTTGCTTTTTTTGCCAATGCCTTTTCATTTATTTCCGACAAATTAATCTTCGCATATTTCCTAAGAAGCTGTGAAAATTCAATTCGCTGCCAAGGCGTTTTAAAGTTAATTTTTTTATTTTCATACTCAATCTCCAATTTACCAAATGTCTTTTTTAGGAAATATCCAAACATTTCTTCAAAAAATTTCATCATATCTTTATAATCAGCATAAGCCCAATAAAGTTCAAATGAAGTATATTCTGGATTATGCTCCCTATCCATGCCTTCGTTTCTAAATAATCTGCCTATTTCATAAAGTTTTTCAAAACCACCTACTAAAAGTTTTTTTAATTGAAGCTCTGGGGCAATTCTTAAAAATAAATCCATATTAAGAGCATTCAAATGGGTCTTAAACGGCTTTGCTTTGGCCCCGCCATAGATTGGCTGTAAAATAGGTGTTTCCACTTCTAAAAATCCTTTTTTATCTAAAAAACTGCGAATTTCCTTGATAATCCTTGTGCGTAAAATAAATCTTTCTTTCACTTCCTGGTTGAATATTAAATCCAAGTATCTTTTTCTATATCTTTCTTCAATATCTTTTAAGCCATGCCATTTTTCCGGCAGAGGAAGCAATGCCTTTGCCAGTATTTTATAATCACTCACTTCAAGAGTTTTTTCTTCTCTTTTTGTTTTAAATAAAATCCCTCTTGTTTCAATAAAATCACCAATGTCAAAATTTTCCAAAAAGAATTTATAGCTTTTTTCACCCAATCTGTCTTTTTTAAAATAAATCTGGATTATGCCAGTACCGTCTTTAATATGTAAAAAAGTTGAACCGCCGTGCTCACGAATAGAGCGGATTCTGCCCACTACAATTATCTCTTTTTGAGAACGGGATAATTTGGCAAAATCTTTAATTGCCGCTAAACAAGTATGAGTTCTTTTTGTTTCTAATGGATAAGCAGAAAAACCTGCTTTTTCAATAGCTTTAAGTTTTTTCAAACGTATTTTTCTAATTTCTTCTATTGTTGACATATTCGCTTCGCTCAAGTTAAAAATGAAAAGTGAAAAATTAAAAATTGACCTAATTATAGGTTATCCTATTTTTTGCTTTAAGTCAAAAAAATTGAAAAATCTATCTTGATCTTTTTATTCTTGCGGGCGAAAATACCAATCAAGTATGGCGCGGGCAGTTGGCAGTGCAGCGACCATCTCGCCTTTAACATCCTCAATGACAAGAGTTAAAACAATTTTTGGGTCATCATAAGGTGCAAAAACAGTCACCCAATTATGATAATAATCCTTTCTGCCTGTTTCAGTAGTACCTGTTTTTGCCGCTGCTTTTACTGGTAAAGAATCCAGCCAGCCAGTAGCTGAACCATTGGTAACTGCCTGCCGCATTCCTTGTCTAACAACTTCAATAGTTTCTTGGCTTATAAAATCCTGACGAATAATTTTTGGCTCAATTTCTTCTTTAATATTTTTATTTTTATCTATAATTTCTTTAACCACCCTTGGTTCATAAAGAGTGCCTCTATTAGCAATACTTACAAAAGCACTAGCTACCTGTAATGGAGTAACTTCCAAATATCCCTGGCCAATAGCAAGATTATAATTATCACCGGGCATCCACATTTGATCTATTTTATTCTTAAAATACCTTTTCTTCCATTCTTTATCTGGAATAAATCCTTTTTTTTCTTCAGGAAGATCAATATTTGTTTTTTGCGCCCAGCCAAAAAGCTCAAGATACTTTTTCATTTTATCTACTCCCAATCCTTTAATATCTTTATATCCTCCGCCAACTGTATAAAAAAAGATATTACAAGATTCAGCAATAGCTTTCCTTATATTCGTCCAATGATGGACCTTCCAATCATTAAATTGCCAAAACACTTCCTCATCCCATGGACTATTAATAATAATTTTTCCCTCACAAAAAATCTTTTTTTCTGGAGTGACTATGTTTTCCTCCAAAGCAGCAGCAGCGATTAAGGGTTTAATAGTAGAACCAGTTGGATAAGTAGCTGAAACCGCTCTATTAAATAATGGTTTATCTATGTTCTTACTCATTTCTTCCCATTGTTCAGCAGACATTCCCTGGCTGAAAAGATTATTGTCAAAACTAGGAATACTAACCATTGCTAAAACACCGCCTGTTTCAGCGTCTAAAACAACAGCTGCTCCTTTTTTAGAACCGACCTCTTCAATTATTGCTTCTAATTCTGTTTTAACTTTTTCTTGTAATTGAGAATCCAGCCAAAGCTTTAAACTGTTGCCTGGTTCCGGCTGAGAAATAATTTTTTCTGATATTATATTGCCCTGAGCATCTCTTTCAATATCAACTTTCCCTAAGTTCTCTTCTAAAAATTGGTTATAAGAATCTTCTAATCCTGTTTTTTCTCCTGTTTTTCTTTCATAACCAATAATGTGAGAAAAGATTTCTCCATCCTTATATCCTCTGACTATATTATTAACAATTTCAAATCCAGAAAATTCTTTTTTTCTTGCTTCAAGTACAATTAATTCTTCATAAGCAAGATTCTCGCTAATTAAAACTGGAGAATCATGAGATTGATTTATTTCTTGATCAAGAACAGCGATATCTTTTTCAATAACTGCAGAAATTTCCCTAAAAACTTGTTTTCTTTTTTCTCCATTCTTAGGAAGATTCTCTTTATTGCAAACTAAATCAAAACTCGCTTTGTTAAAAACGAGCTGAATAAAATCTTTATCATAGATTACTCCTCTTTGAGCTTCAATTTGTTGAACAATAAATTTGTTTGCATTAGACAACTTAGAAAAATCTTCTCCTTGAACTATTTGAAGCTGGAATGTCTTTCCAAAAAGAACAAGAATTAAGATTAAAAAAATCAAATAAATTCCCTGAAGGATTCTTTTTGAAAGAGGAACCTCAAGTTTTTTTTCAGAAACACCGCCATCTTCATATTTGCTTTTAGACAGCTTATCTAAAAAAATTTCTTGAGGTTCAATCTCTTCCTTAAACTTTATTTTTACTCTTCGGTTTTTATAGCTTTCCAAACGTAGGAATTTGAACATATTTTTTAACAATTAATTTTATAAAAATCGCTGTTAATACTAATAATAGAATTTCTGTCCCAAAAAACTGGCTTGACCAAACATCTAAAAAAAATCCAGCGACCAAAGCGCTGTAAATGCCGAGTTTCTTGTCTTGAGATTCAAAAAGATTTATAAAAATTACTAAAGCCAAGACAATATTTATAGTAAATCCCTTTATATCAAAAAAAGGCATAAAGCTTGCTTGAAATAAAGTTAAAAAATAAAAAATTAAAATGACGAGCAATATTTTTTTTAACATATCTCTTAATTTTTAAAATTCCGAAATAACAAATAAATAATTACATTCTTTAATGTCAAAAAAGAGCGATATCTCTACTTTTTGAAATGGCTCAACATCGTTTTTTTCAACTTTTTGAATTTCACCAATCAAAAGATCTTTTGGAAAAATTCCTCCTAAAATATCAGTTCTCACAATCTCTCCCCTTAAAAGCTCTTGATCTTTAGGAACCATTTCCAGAGATAATTTAGAACCCCCTTTGCCTTTCGCTTTGATAGAAATATCAAGGGAATGAATTTTAACATAAAAAGAATTTTCCTTAGCTTTATTAGAAAGCAGTATTACTTTTGAAAAACTCTCATAAACTTCTTTAATTCTTCCGACTAAAATCTTGTTTGAAGTAATAACAGGCATGCCTTCCAGAACCCCGTCTTTTGCGCCTTTGTTTATTAAAATAAAATCTTCACCTATATCTTTTCCAATTATTTCTGAAAATACTAATTTAAATTCTTTTTGTAAATTAATTTCTAACGCTTGTCTTAGTGTTTTGTTTTCTTCTTCTAATCCTTGTAAAAAAATAAGTTGTTGAATAAACTCTTGGTTTTTATATTTTAATTCGTAATTTTCTTTATTTAAATTTTTTGCATTGAAAATAGGGCTAAAGAAATTAGACACAACACTCCCCTTTTCCCAAAAAACTTTTTGAACAGGATAAGAAATATTATAAAAAACCTCTCTCACTTCTTTTGAAAGACCAGATAGATTTAAAAATAAAAAAAGTAAAAATACTAAGGCTATTATTATAACTTTTCTTTTTCCAATATTAAACCTCATTATTTCTATTATATACATTTATATACATTTTTCAAAATAAAAAAACTCCTGATATAGAATCAGGGGTTTTTAAATAGAGTTCTGCTATTTGGCGGCGACCTACTTTCGCCCAAAGGACTATCATCGGCCCTGAAGAATTTCACTTCCGAGTTCGATATGGAATCGGGTGGAACATCTCCGGTATTACCACCAAATAGCAGAACTCTATACTAAATAAAGTTTATGGTCATTAATTACTAGCCAAGAAATATTTTAATAAATCATTAGTAACACTTGGCTTAACGCCTTACGGCGCTTACACCTGTGTCCTATCAAGGTCGTGTTCTTCGACCGATTTAAAAGTCCTGATCTTGGAGCCTGCTTCGTGCTTAGATGCTTTCAGCACTTATCAGTTCCCAACTTAGCTACCCAGCTATGCTCCTGGCGGAACAACTGGTACACCAGAGGTTAGTTCAGTCCGATCCTCTCGTACAAGGACCAACCCTCCTCAAGACTCGACGCCTGCGGTAGATAGGGACCAACCTGTCTCACG